>JAKPQL010000077.1 GCA_029547045.1 Deltaproteobacteria bacterium
GGCATCATGGAGGCCGCCAACAAGGGGGCATACGAAGCGGGCGGCCAGTCCGTGGGGCTCAACATCGTGCTCCCGTTCGAGCAGAAGCTCAACCCCTACACCACCATCCACATCAACTTCCGGTACTTCTTCGTGCGAAAGGTCATGTTCGTCAAGTACGCCATGAGCTACGTCATCTTCCCGGGCGGGTTCGGCACCATGGACGAGCTCTTCGAGTCCCTCACCCTCATCCAGACCGACAAGATCAAGCCGTTCCCCGTCATTCTCATCGGGTCGCAGTACTGGGCAGGGCTCCTGGCGTGGATCAACGATACCATGCTATCCGAGGGCATGATCCTTCCCGAGGACCGGTGCATCTTCACCCTGGTGGATACGTCCGCAGACGCCGTGGAGATCATCAGGAACTCCAAGGTGACCTGAAAAGATCTCCCGCTCCCGCCTAAGCATTCCCGGACAGGACCTCAGCCCTGCGGTACGCGGCCACCACGGCCTCCATGACCGCCGAGCGGAACCCCTTCGCCTCAAGGACCCCGATTCCCTCGATGGTGGTTCCCGAGGGCGAGGTCACCATGTCCTTGAGCTGGCCCGGATGCCTGCCGAGTTCCAGCACCATGGAGGCAGCCCCCCTCATGGTTGCCGCTGCGAGTCTCAAGGCCACATCCCGGGGAAGCCCCGCCTTCACGGCCCCGTCACAGAGCGCCTCCAGGAACAGGAAGCAGAATGCCGGGCCCGAGCCCGACAGTGCTGTGACCGCGTTGAGGTGCTTCTCATCCATGTCCAGGCACAGGCCCACTGCGGAAAAAATCTCCTGGACCGTGCGCCGCTCCTGATCCGAGCACGCCTGCGACGCAGCCATGACCGAGGCCCCCTCCAGGACCAGGCACGGGGTGTTGGGCATGACCCGGACGACCCTGGCGTCAGCGCCGAGGACCTGGGATATGGCCTTCAGGGTGATCCCGGCGGCGATGCTCACCACGAGTCTTCCACAAAGGGAGTCCTTCAGGTCGGCGAGCACCTTCAGGATCTGGTCGGGCTTCACCGCCAGGATCACCACATCCCGGCTACTCACTGCCTCGCGGGCCGTGGCGTGCGTGCCCACGCCGAATGTGGCCTGCAGGTGTTCCATGCGTTCAGGCCGAATGTCGAACACCCCAACTCCTTCGGCCCGGATCAATGCCTTCTTCATGAGCCCCGAGATGATGGCCTCGGCCATGTTGCCTGCGCCGATGAATCCAAGTGACTGCATGACGCCCCCTTTCACGCCGACATCTTCCACGGTTAGGGTTGCCACATTCTGCGGCCGCGCGTCAACCACGGCCGTATCGAAGGGTTTTCAGGTATAAACTTCCACGCGGTGAAAACCGATACTCCAGAGTATATGGACCGATCGCGCTATCTCAAGAAGATCCAGGGGGTGTTCTACGAGGAATCCACCATCACCCTGGGCACGGGTCACACCCAGAAGACCCAGAAGGTGAAGAACTACTGCCGGGCGGAGCAGGTGGACGAGGAGAAGGTCAAGCTCACCTTCCTGGGGAACGACGGCAATCCCACGGGTATCGTCATCGAACTGCCCTACGACGAGTTCCTCAAACGGTACACCCTGGATCCCAACTACCGCGTCAAGTCCAAGGAGGAGGCCGAGCACGACCGCCACGTGGCCATCGCCGAGAAGCACCGGTCCCGCGGCGAGCTCTTCTCCGCCGAATTCGAATACACCAATGCCCTCAAGGTGGACCCGGAGAGCATCAGGGCCAACTTCGGCATCGGCACCCTGTACATGGAGATGGGCGATACCGCAAAGGCCAAGGCCGTCTTCCAGAAGCTCTCCGAGATCGACGCCATCTTCGAGGAGGACAACAAGCACATCTTCAACGAGTTCGGCATCGAGCTGAGAAAGGCCAACATGGTGGAGGAGGCCCTGGCGAACTACCTGAAAGCCATCGCCATTTCGCCTTCAGACGAGCACCTCCACTTCAACGTGGCGCGCCTGTACTACGACAAGAAGGACCTGGACAGCGCCATGGAATGGCTGAAGAAGGCCCTTGAGATCAACCCCCACTTCAGGGACGCCAGGAACTTTGAGGCCCTGATCCTCAGGGAGACCCAGGCACACAGCGCACGGAAAGAGACTGCCGGGGAAGGCGAAGCCCCCGAGGCGACTGACGACCCCGATGCCGCCCTGAGGAGAAGACGCCTGGAAGCCGGGCAAGACGCCACCCCCGAGAAGGCCCCCCCGAAACGCTAGGCCACGGGCCTTTCACCCTCACCGCATCTCCCCCGGGATCCATCCACTCCTCCATTCTGAACTGCCATTGCACCCCCTGCAGGGCAAAAAAAAAGCAGGCCAGCGATTGACCTGCGAACATATGAGGAGGTTCTACGGGGAATGAATCTTGAAGAACCTAGTATTCTCTATCGTCACGTTCCGGGATGACTTAAGGGGGAAATGCCGGGGATTCTCTTTTTCCTATACGCCCCGGATTCATGGTATAGAACATGGCATGCACACGCAGGTTCCCCCTCTCGCATTCAGGGCGAGGCCCAGGGCCGTCGAGGACCTCCTGGGGCAGGAAGAGGCCAAGGCCCTGCTCAGGGACTTCTCCCGGGGAGCGTTCCGCTCCGCCATGCTCTGGGGCCCGCCGGGCTCGGGCAAGACGAGCGTGGCAGGCATCATCGAGGGGCTCTATCCCGACGCATACGTCACCATCCATGCCGTCACCGCAGGGGTGCAGGAGATCAGACGAGTCACCGGCATGGCGGACAAGGCACTGCAGAAGCCCATCGTCTTCATCGACGAGATCCACCGCTTCAACCGTGTCCAGCAGGACGCACTGCTCCCCTTCGTGGAGAACGGCGCCATCATCCTCATCGGCGCCACCACGGAGAACCCCTCCTTCGCCATCACCTCACCGCTCCTGTCCAGAACCCAGGTCATCGTCCTCAAGGCACTGGGCGCGTCCATCATCGAGGAGATCCTGCAACGGGCCATGGCACGCGACGAAATCGTCGCATCCCTGGGCAAGACCGTATCGCCCCCCTGCATCGCAGCCATGGCAAGGGCCGCGGACGGCGATGCCAGGGCGGCGTTGAACATGCTGGAGCTGGCCCTTGACGCCATCGAGGCGAAGCACATCGACCTGGACGACCTCAAGGGTCTCATGGAGCGGCCCCTGTACCACGACCGGACCGGCGAGAACCACTACGACCTCATCTCCGCCTTCCACAAGTGCGTGCGCGCCGGCGACGTGGACGCAAGCATCTACTGGCTCGGAAGGATGCTGGAGGCTGGGGAGGACCGGCTCTTCATCCTGCGCCGGATGATCCGGATCGCCTCCGAGGACGTGGGCATGGCCGACCCGAACGCGCTGCGCATGGCGGTGAGCGCCAAGGAGGCATTCACCTTCGTGGGCAGCCCGGAAGGGGAGATCGCCCTGTACCAGACCGCCGTCTACCTCGCCTGCGCCCCCAAGAGCAACGCTGTGTACCTTGCCGAGAAGAACGCCAAGCGTCTGATCCGGGACACGGGAACCCCAGGTGTGCCCATGGCGCTCCGCAACGCCCCGACCAGGCTCATGAAGGAACTCGGCTACGGCAAGGGGTACGTCTATGCCCACGACGACCCGGAGGGCGCTCTCACCCTGAACTATCTCCCCGAAGGGATCGACTCAGCGGAGCTCTACCGCCCGAAAGGCGCTGGGTTCGAAAAACGCATACAGGAGATTCTCGATGCTCGCGAAAAGGCTAAGAGAGCTGGGACAGGATCATATCGCAAGACTCCTCGAGGGGGAGGCTGACCGGTCCCGGCGGGAACTGATCGAGAGGGACCTCGTGGGGGTGGATCTGGATCTCGTGTCCCGGCTCGTGCGCGGAGATTCGCTCTATACGCCCCCTGGGGGGGAGGTGGAGCCCGCCGACATCATCCCTGCATCCTTCGCATCCTCTGCCGAGGCGAAAGAAGCAGTCTCCAGGGGCAGTGATCTGCTGGCCTCCGGCAGGGTGGCTGCCGTCATCGTGGCAGGAGGCCAGGGTTCCCGCCTGGGCATTGATGCACCCAAGGGGGTCGTGGAGGTCACCCCGGTGAGGGGGAAGAGCCTGTTCTGCCTGTTCGCCGAGAAGATCCTGGCCTTGAGAAGGCGCTTCGGGCACGCCGTCCCGCTGTTCATCATGACCTCCCGGGAAAACGACGCCCCCACCCGCACCTACTTCCAGGAAAGGGGCTTCTTCGGCCTGGGCAGCCAGAACGTTCACTTTTTCGTCCAGGGCATGCTCCCCTCCGTCACCCCCGAGGGGAGGTTCATCCTCAGCGAAACCGGCGGCGTCTTCATGAATCCCGACGGTCACGGAGGCACCTTCCGCGCCCTGCGGGACAACGGGTGTCTCGGCCTCATGGCATCTCTCGGCATCGAGGAGATCTTCTATTTCCAGGTGGACAACCCCCTGGTGAAGGTGTGTGACCCCCTGTTCATCGGCCTGCACAGCGCGAACGGGGCACAGATGTCCACCAAGGTGGTGAGGAAGGCGTCCTATGACGAACGGGTGGGGGTGATCGTGAAACAGGGGGGCAGGACGTGCCTGCTCGAATACAGCGACATGGCCGACGAGGTCCGCTATGCCACGGACCACAGGGGCCACATGCTCTACTGGGCAGGGAACATGGCCGTCCACATGATCCGGAGGGACTTCGCCGAGACCGTCACGTCCCGGGGCACGGAGCTGCCCTTCCATCGGGCAGCCAAGAAGATCGTCGGGCTCGACGCCGCGGGCAATCCAACCCGGATGGACGGCATCAAGTTCGAGTCGTTCATCTTCGACGCCCTGCCCCTGGCACGCCGGAGCGTCACCCTCGAGGTGGCCAGGGAAGAGGAGTTCGCGCCGGTGAAGAACATGACCGGGACCGACTCCCTGGTGAGCTCACGACAGCTTCAGAGCAACCTGCATGCCTCATGGCTGGGAAGGATGGGCGTGGACGTGCCCGCGGGCGTCCTCGTGGAGATCAGCCCCCTGTTCGCCCTGGATTTCGAGGAACTCCAGCACAAGCAAGACCGGATTCCCCGGTCCATTCAGGAAGATACCTATGTCGGATGAGACCATACGGCGGGTGAGGGTAACGAAACGCCACACCATCGAACTCAAGGAAACGAAGTGGGACATCATCATCTGGCTGGGGAGCTTCGTGGTGCTCGGCTTCGTCATCGTCTTCGCCCTGTACTCCTACCGGGGGGTGGAGCGGGAGATGGCCGCCCAGTTCAACCGAGAGCAGGGCCTGCTGGCGCGCCAGACTGCCACGGGCATCGAGCAGTACATGCACGACATCACGAACATCCTCAGCCTCACCACCCACATCGAGCGAGTGGCCGAAGGCGACCCTGATGCCATCAGGACCGCGGTGCAGAACGCGTACTCGTCGCTGAAGAACAAGGTGGTGTTCGTCTTCTGGGAAGACAAGGACGGGGTCATGCGCATTCACCACCCGCACCAGCTCCTGCCCGGACTGGAGGGAAAGGATTTCAGCTTCCGCACCTATTTCCGGGTGGCCAAGGAACTGGGCGTGCCCTTTGTCTCGGACATCATCCTGGTAGGGGGAGAGCAGTACTACGACATACCGGGCAGGTTCGAGACCTTCATCATCTCGTTTCCGCTCAAGGGAAAAGACGGCAGGTTCAACGGTGTCATCGGGTGCGCCATAGACCTCTCCAACATCACGGTCAACTACGTGGCCCCCATACGGCCGTCCAAGTCGGGCTATGTCTGGATGCTGGACGAGACGGGCATGGTGCTCTTCCACCCCAACCCCAAGTGGATCGGGCTGAACCTGAACGACCTCATCATCGGACTGAAGAAGAACGGGGTCAAGATCTCCGGGGTGGAGGAGATCAGGCAGGCCATGGAGCTGAAGAACGACGGCATGTACGAGTTCACCTTCCCCAACTATCCTGACCCCGAACCGGTGAAGAAGCTCCTGGCCTTCTCGTCCGTGCACTTCCTGAACAGGCGGTGGGTCACGATTGCCACCTCGCCGTACAGCGAGGTGATCTCGCTCATGTCGGGCACCTTCCGCAACACCCTGGTGCTGGGCTCGGTGAGCATCGGGTTCGTGCTCATCGCCACCATAACCATGCTCAGGATCAACAGGGCCCGTGCGGCCGCCTCGGAACGGAACATCTGGGCCGACAAGGTGCTTGTCGCCCACAAGCGGATGGAGACGATCTTCAACGGCGTGCCCCACTACCTGGTCATGATCGACGCGGCCTTCACCATCACGGACATCAACCAGCGCCTGTGCGACCTGTACGGGCTCAGGCGGGAAGACGTCATAGACAAGCACTGCTCGCTGGACTTCTCCGAGTCAGAGCGCATCTGCCACACCAGGCTCGCGGAGCAGTGCTTCAAGACGGGTGAGATCGTGACGCAGCTTGACACCCGGATGGACATCGGCGGGAAGCCATATTTCTTCGACATCAGCGCCATACCGCTGTTCGGCTCCGAAGGCGAGGTGGACTATGTGGTGCAGTACGCTGTGGACATCACGGAGAAGAAGGCGCTGACAGAAAAGCTCATCCAGGCGGAAAAGCTCGCCGCGGTGGGGCAGATGTCCGCCCACGTGGCACACGAGATCCGCAACCCGCTCACCTCGGTGCTCCTGCACTCCGAACTGCTCGAGGACGAGCTCAGGGAGATGGAAAAGAACGAAGAGGCCCTGGAGCTTCTCAAGATCATCGAGGGCGAGATCGACCGCCTCTCCCAGGTCACCGACGAATACCTCTCCTATGCCCGGCTCCCCCACCCCAAGAAGCAGCTCGTCAACCCCCACGGCGAGGTCTCGTCCATTGTCGCCATGCTCATGCCGGAGCTCAAGCGCAGGAACATCGAAACCGTCATAACCTGCCCGGAAAAGCTCCCGAACATACTGATAGACCGTGGACAATTCAAGCAGCTTTTGATAAATCTCATCAAGAACGCGGAAGACGCCATGCCGTCGGGAGGCTCATTGGAACTTTCCCTCATGGGAATCAAGGACAATATGCTGCTCCTGGTCAAGGACACCGGATACGGTATCCCCCCCGAGATCTCACGGAGGATCTTTGACCCCTACTTCACCACCAAGGACAACGGCACCGGACTGGGTCTGGCCCTCGTCCAGTACATCGCCAACGCCCACGACGGGTGGGTGGATGTGGAAAGCCAGAAGGGCACAGGATCCACCTTCATCGTCTCTTTCCCCTTCCACAAGGAGACGGCGCATGCTTCCGAGGGAGCGGGCTCATGAGACTGCTCTGGCCGTGTATCTGCCTGATGCTCCTGCTGCCAGCGGACATCCATGCCGCACGGGTCGTGGTGGCGGTGCCCCAGGGCATCTCGGAGGTGCGCCTGCTGTCTGCGGGAACGGCCGCAGTGCTCGACCTGCTCAGGGAACGACTCCAGATCCAGCTCAAGGACTCCAGCGAGCGCACCCAGGTGGACCGGCTCGAAAGGGAGGTTGCACAGGCAACTGCGGCCATCACCTCCGCGGAAAAGGCCTATGCTGACCAGATCGAGGCCCTCAGGAAGCAGTACATAAGGGACATCTCGCTGACCATCCATTCGGCAGATGACCAGATAACACCTGAATCCGCCCTCGGCGAGATCGCCTTCGTCTACACGGTGCACAACGGATCCAACAGGATCATCAGCGACATCACGTACAAGCCCCAGGTCGGCGCCCTGAACCTGCCCATCACTTCGTCCCTGGTCATGGAGTTCCTCAACCCGAGAACCCTCATCTACGGACTGGGTCCGGGGGAGAGTCTCTCCAACCAGGGTGGAGACCCGGAGCGTTTCTCCTTCTTCCTGAGCGAGCTCAAGGGCAATGAGATCAAGCAGATCAAGGCGTCCATGCCGGCGGGTTTCTCCATACAGATAACGGATATCCACTTCGTCTCCCAGAAGGGATACAAGGGCCAGTCAAAGATCATGGACGTCAGCGAGGCCTTTGCCGGGCAGCTCTGGGCATACCGGTCAGCAGCACAGGAGGCGAGGGATAGCCACACCCGGAAGACCGAGGCCCTCGCCCGTGCGAAGAAGGTCTTTGCCAGCGAGACAAAGGGAAGCCTGGACGAGTTCCGCAGCAGGTCATCGGACCTGAAAACTACCTCGGTGCGCTACAGGGCATCGGTGAAGCCCAAGAAGCTCACCGCCACCATGGACCCAGTGGTGCCGGGGAAATATTTCGTGTACGCCCCTGCGACCAGGGGCAAGGCAGCTTTCCAGGAGGTCTCTGTTACCAGAGGGACCACGAAACTCACCATCGAGACCCTGAAAAAGGACCCCTTCGAGCCGTGAACAGCCTGACGAAAAAGATCCTGGTGGCGGACGACGAGATCGGCATCCGCCAGTCGCTGAAGAAGATCCTGGAAAAGGAGGGGTACGAGGTCCTCACCGCCTCCAACGGCGAGGAGGCCTTCAAGGCCATCCGGTCGAACAGCATCGACCTGCTCATCTCGGACATCCGCATGGCCGGCATGGACGGACTCGAGCTGCTCAAGGTCTGCAAGTCCATCTCCCCCTACACCGAGGTCATCATGATCACGGGCTATGCATCGGTGGACACCGCGGTGGACTCCATGAAGCAGGGGGCCTACGACTACATCACCAAGCCCTTCAAGAAGGCGGACATCCTGAAGGCCGTCCAGAAGGCCATCGAGAAACAGATCCTCACCATGGACAACGTGAAGATGAAGGAGCGCATCGAGGCCATGGAAGCAGCCCCGCTCTTCGAGACCGCGAGCCCTGCCATGAAGAAGCTCGTGGAGGTCGTCCAGCAGGTGGCGCCCAGCCAGGCCACGGTCCTCATCATGGGCGAGTCGGGTACGGGCAAGGAGGTGATCGCCGACATGATACACAGGCTCTCGCCTCGCTCCGGCAGGCCCATGGTCAAGGTCAACTGCGCGGCCATCCCCGAGACCCTCATCGAATCCGAGCTGTTCGGATACGAAAAGGGCGCCTTCACCGGGGCCGCGGGCAGGAAGGAAGGCCGCTTCGAGGTTGCCGACAAGTCGAGCATCTTCCTGGACGAGATCGGGGAGGTGCCCCAGGCCGTGCAGGTGAAGCTCCTGCGTATCCTCCAGGAGGAGACCTTTGAGCGCCTTGGCAGCAACAAGACCATCAAGGTGGACACCCGCATCATCGCGGCCACGAACAAGGACCTTGCCGACCTGGTCAAGAAGGGCCAGTTCCGCGAGGACCTCTACTGGAGGCTGAACGTCATCGCCCTGCAGATCCCCCCCTTACGGGAGCGCAGGGAAGACATACCCAACCTGGTCCAGCACTTCATCAACCGCTTTTCACGCAAGAACGAGAAGGAACTCAAGGGCATCGAGTCCAAGGCCATGGAGATCCTGCTGGGCTACGAGTGGCCGGGGAACGTGCGCGAACTGGAGAACGTCATCGAACGCAGCGTGGTGCTCGACCGCGACGGCATCATCGGCCCGGACGACCTGCCCGCGCAGATCCAGACCGCCAGCGCTCCGGCCATGGAGTCGGTGACCATCCCCCTGGGCACGCCCCTGGAAGAGGTGGAGCAGATCCTCATGGAGGAGACCCTGCGGCGCACCAAGGGCGACAAGGGACTGGCCTCCAAGCTGCTGGGCATCTCCACCCGGACGTTGTACCGGAAGATGGACAAGAAGGAATAGCCGCCCGTACCGCTAATACCCCAGGAAGCCTTCGAGCTTCCTGATTTCCTCCATGAGCCGCTCGAATCCGGGGATCGTCAGCGACTGCGGGCCGTCGGACAGCGCCTTCTCAGGTTCGGGATGAACCTCCACCATGACCCCGTGGGCGCCCACCACGAGGGCTGCCTTGGCCATGGACGGTACCAGGCTCCGCCGACCCGTGGCGTGTGAGGGATCCACGATGACGGGGAGGTGCGAGAACTCCTTGATCAGGGGGATGACGGAGAGGTCCAGGCTGTTGCGGGTGGCGGTCTCGAAGGTGCGGATGCCGCGCTCGCAGAGGATCACGTTGTGGTTCCCCTCGGCATAGATGTATTCCCCCGCAGCCAGGAACTCCTCGATGGTGGCGCTCATGCCGCGCTTCAGCAGGACCGGTGCGCGGATCTTCCCGAGCTCACGGAGAAGGTCGAAATTCTGCATGTTGCGGGCGCCGACCTGGAGCATGTCCGCATAGCGCGCCACGAGGCCCACAGTGTCAGGGCTCATCACCTCGGTGACCACGGGCAGGCCGGTTTCCTCCCTGGCCAGGGCCAGGAGCTTCAAGCCCTCCTCCTTCAGGCCCTGGAAGGTGTGGGGGCCCGTCCTGGGCTTGAAGGCACCTCCGCGCAGGAAATCCGCGCCCGCGCCCTTCACCGCCCTGGCTGTCCTGAGGATCTGTTCCTCGCTCTCCACGGCGCATGGCCCGGCGATGACCACGGGACGCCTGCCCTCGCCGATCTCGTGCCCCGAGACCCTGATGACGGTGCTGCGGGGTTGGAAGTCGCGGGAGACCATCTTGTAGGGTTTGGAGACGTGGATGCACTCCTTGACCCCGGGGAGGTCCCGGATATTGGTGTCGTCCACATAGGCCTTGTTCCCGAGCACCCCGATGGCGGTCCGTTCGCTCCCCGGAATGGGCTGGGCCACGAGCCCCATCCGCTCCACCGCGGAGATGACCGCGTCGATCTGCGAATCCGTCGCCTTGTGGTGCATTACGATCAGCACGGCGCGTCCTCCGGATGCATGGTCCCTTTCATGCCTGACCCTTCTCCAGCTCGATGTTGAACTTCCTGATCTTGTAGTGCATGACCCGGCGAGAGATGCCGAGGATCCGGGCCGCGTCCTTCTGCACCCAGTTCGCCTTCTTCAGGGCATCCACCACCATGGCCCTTTCTTGCGCCTCCAGGGGGTTCAGATCCTCCTCCACGGCCTTCGGGCCGGGACCTTCCAGGATTCCCGACGGCATGATGTCCTCGGGCGTGATGGTCTCCCCCTTGCACAGCACAACGGCCGAATGGACGATGTTCTTCAGCTCCCGGACGTTGCCCGGCCAGTGGTGGGCAAGGAGCATGTCCATGGCATCCCGGCTGAACCCGCTGACCCTCTTGCCGGTCTTCTGGCAAAACTCCTTCAGGAAGACCTGGGACAGGCCGGCAATGTCCTCCTTCCTGTCCCGAAGCGGCGGTAACGTGATGGTGAAGACCTTGAGGCGATAGAAGAGGTCCTCCCGGAACTCGCCCTTCTCCACCTTGGCCTTGAGGTCGACATTGGTGGCCGCGATGACCCGGATGTCCACGTGGCGCTGATCCAGCTCGCCCAGCCTCCGGAACTCCCCGTTCTCCAGAACCCTCAGCAGCCTGGTCTGCATCTCGGGAGAGATGTTCCCGATCTCGTCCAGAAACAGCGTGCCGCCGTCGGCCTCCTCGATAATGCCCTTCTTGTCCTTCACGGCCCCTGTGTACGCGCCGCGCTGGTACCCGAAGAGCTCCGCCTCGATGAGGGTGGGGGGTGTTGCGCCGCAGTCCATGATGACGAGCTTGCCGTTGCGTCGCCTGCTCTCGTGGTGGAGCATCCGCGCGATGAGCTCCTTGCCGGTCCCCGATTCGCCCAGGACGAGCACGGTGGCGTCCGATCCGCTCACCTGGCGGACCAGGGAGAGCACGTTCTGCATGGCAGAGCTCTCGGCGTACATGTGCTGGTTCAGGGATTCCCCGATCTCCCGCTCCAGGTAGCGCACCCGCTGCTTGAGGCCGCGCTTCTCGATGGCCTTTTCCAGCTTGGTCACCAGCTCCATGGGTTCGAAGGGCTTGACGAGGAAGTCGTCCGCGCCTTCCTTGATGGCCTGGACGGCACCCTGGATGGAGCCGTGGGCGGTGAAGATGATGACCTCGATGTCCGGATCGATCTTCTTCGCCTCCTTGAGCACCTCCATGCCGTCCATGTCGGGCATCTTGAGGTCGGTGATGAGGACACTGAAATCCTCCTTCCTGAGCGCCTCGAGGGCCCGTGCCGCCTTGGTATGACCAACCGTGTTGAACCCCATGGCCTCGAGCCTCGCAACGAGGACCTCCACGATGTCCGGTTCGTCGTCGATGATGAGTATCCTGTGCTGCTGCGTCACTGCTTTCCTCTCCGCTTGACGGAGTCGATGTGGATCTCCTCCAGTTTCTTGAGCTTGAAAACCTGGAGCTCCACTTCCTTTTTGAGTTCGTCGTTCTCCTTCTTCAGGGTCTCGGCCTCTCTCCTGGACTGATCCAGGTCCTTCTTCAGCTCTTCGCCTTCCCTTGCGCATTCCCTCGCTTTCGAGGCGCCCTTGTCCAGCTTCTCCATCTTCTCCACCAGGGTGAGGAGGTAGCCGGCCTCCACGCTGAGGTGGCCCGGCGTGAGGGCTCCGTCCCTGATGGAAAGGAGTTCGGCCTTGACGGCTGCATAGGTGAAGTCGCCCCTGACGAGGGAGTCCATGATGAGGGCGAGCTTGTGGCGCGCCGCCAGGGACGGAGGCAGGACGGGATTCATTTCCTTGAGATTCACATCTGATGCCTTGCCGCGGGCGAGCTTCTCTTCAGCGGCGTTGATCCTCGTCGAGAGCAGGTCCTTCGCACACCCCTGGAAGAGCACCATGCCCATGAGCGCAAGGCAGATGAAAGGCAAAGACACTGCCCTGGCCCACTTGGCTGTGCGCATACATCTTCCCACCGTGCGCATCTACAATCCCCCTGGAGATCGCAAGACCAAGGCCTATGCCTCCATGGCCCCGGGTGTATCTTGCCTGGTAGAATTTCTCAAAGATACGGGGAAGGTCCTCTTCGGGGATCCCCTTGCCGTGGTCTTCGACCTCAGTGATGATATTCCCGTCGGTATTCCTGACCCTGATCTCCACCATGGCCCCTTCGGGTGAGTACTTGATTGCATTGTGTGTGAGGTTTGTCAAGACCTGCAGGATCTTGTTCCTGTCCACCATGACCATACAGCTCTCAGGGGCATACTTCACGGCAATGCCGATATTCCCTGCATCCGCGACGGGCTTGATCTCGGAGATGAAGGAGGAGACCACCGCGTTCATGTCGTGGGCCTCCCTGTTGAGCACCACCAGTCCGCCCTCGATCCTGGACATGTCCAGAAGTTCGGAAACCGTGTTCAGGAGCCTCCTGATGCCCTGGGCCATGATCTCCACCAGCCGGCGCTGCTTGTCGGTGAGCGCGCCCGCCAGTCCTTCCAGGAGCAGGCTCGCCGCCTCCTTCATGGAGGTGAGCGGCGTCTTGAGCTCGTGGGAGACCACGGAAACGAACTCGGACTTCATGTCGTCCAGCTCCTTCAGCCGGAGGGCCATGTTGTTGAAGGCCTCCGCGAGCATGCCCAGCTCGTCCGTGGACTCGAGGTTGATGCGATAGGCGAAGTCACCCTCGGCGACGTGCCTGATGCCTCCCCTGATGCGCTTCAGGTCTCTCGTGACGCTCATGTAGATGAGCACGGGCACGATGAGGCCGATGGAGAGCCCCACGGCCAGGGCCCACCAGGTCCAGGCCATGATCTCGTCCCCCAGGTCCTTGAGGTACGCGATGTGATTCCGCAGCCGGTCGATGGCCTCGCGGTTGATGTATCGGGCCACGGCGACCACGCCGTCGATCTCCCGGCTGTTGCGGTCGAAGACCTGCTCCAGGGCCTCCGGTCGCCCCGGGAGCTCCCTGAGCTGGGAATGGAACCTACTCACGTAAGCCATCCACAGGCCCTTGCCGTTTTCCACCATGTTCCGCTCGGGCTCGTCGTAATACATGCCCCTGGCGGAGAGGTTCTCCCAGGCCTGGGCGATGTCCGCTTCCTGCTGCTCAAGTATGACGCGGTAGGAGTCGTTCTGGAGGAGCATGTACTGCTTGCCGGTCTCCTCGATGGAAATGAGGTTCGCGATGAGCTTGTCGGTGATCTCCTTCTTCTTGTAATCCACCAGGTATATCCTGGTGCTCAGCGTGCTCACCCGGGAGGATACCATGAAGAGCACCAGGGTGATTCCGGCCAGGACGATCACGAAGATCACATAGGACAGGATCAGCTTCTGCAGGAGGCCGGGCTTTCTCATACTCAAGATTATAGCCGTCTCTCCGATACGTATTCAAGGGAGAGAATGACCATGTCCTCCATTCTGCTGTCCGCATTGCGTGCCCACGAGATCCTGCAGGCCAACGCCGCGTCCAACGTGGCAAACATGAACACCCCCGGCTACAAGGCCCTGCGGACCACGCTGACCGCCTCCGCAGAAGGTGCCGTGGATGTGTCCACCACCCGCTCCGACGAGCCGGCCCCCCTGGACACGAACGGGAACGTGCAGTCCAACACCGACCTGGCCAGGGAGATCACGGACATGATGCGGGCACGGCACGGGTTCCAGGCCATCCTGGAGGCCATCAGCTCCCGCGAGGACATGCTGGACGACCTCATGAACACCCTGACCAGGCGTTGAGGCGCCTGCGTCCCGGATCATCCCGGCACCATCTGCGACCTGACACCGGCCCTTTGACATCATTGTAAAAGTTCTGTAAAAGTTCCCCCATGTACTGGACGCTCCGGACAGCACTCGGGTCGTATCTTTACATCTTGGCGGTGATCATCCCCCACCTGATCATCTCCTTCTTCTGCAGAAGCGGGGACCTGCAGCACCTCAACGCACGCGCCTGGGCCAGGTTCTCCCTGTGGTGCGCCGGGTGCCCGGTGGTCATCAGGGGGGAGGAGAACATCCCCCGGGGACCGGCAGTGTACATGGCCAACCACGTGAGCCACTTCGACGTGTTCGCCATCCTCGGCCACCTGAAGGTGCAGTTCCGCTGGACCGTGAAGAAGGAGCTCTTCCGCATCCCGCTGCTGGGCCTGGCCATGAAGCGCGCGGGCTACATCCTCATCGACCGGTCCAACCATGAAAAGGCCATGGAGAGCATGCGCATTGCCGCCGAAAAGATCCGCTCCGGCACCTCGGTCTTCGTCTTCCCCGAGGGCACCAGATCCCTGGACGGCACCCTCCAGTACCCATTCAAGAAGGGAGGTTTCCACCTGGCCATCGATGCAGGCGTCCCCATAGTACCCATCACGGTGAGCGGGACGCGGGAGATCCTTCCCAAGCACGGTATGCGCGTGAGGCCCGGGGTCATAACCCTGACCATCGGCAAACCCGTCCCCACCCGGGGGCGGGAGGTGGCCGACTGCATGGAAGAGGTGTACAAGTCCATCAAACTTGGCTATACTGCATAACCCATGATCGGTGATCTGCTCTACCGGTGCCCCCTGTGCGGGGCGTTCGACTGGATCGAGCACGACCACTGCGCCTCCTGCTCCGCGGATGTCCGCATTCTTTCACGCACGCAGGTTGCCATCGGCGGCCAGGTGCAGTCCCTGTCCCACTGGTATGCCAGGATCCTCGCCCACGACCTTCCCGCAGCTGGCGACGGCGTGATCATGAGGAGCGCCCAGGTGAGGCTCTCCCGCGAGGCCCAGGAGGGGATGTACTGGGGGTTCGCGGGCATTACGGCATTCCATTTCACCCGGGCTGCCGTCGGTACGGGCAGACTCTCCCTGACAGAGAAAGGACTGAGGTTTCACGGTCAATCCGGTACGTTGGACATTCCCCTGGACCATATCCTGGGCGCCACCATCGAGTCGAACACCGTGATCATCATCAGCAGGGAGCACGGCCCCCTGTTCTTCGACTTCCTGGAGGAATCAGGGAAAAAGTGGGAAGATCTCATCAGGAAATCGCTGCAGAGGCACCATGTGCCCAAGGAGATCCTGGAGTTCTACCCCCGCGTCAGGTTCGCCTCCTCGCTGCGGGAAACCCCGGCCAGCGCCCCGGGCCACACGGTGCTGCGGGTACCCGAGAGACGGTGGTACGCCAAGGATCGCAGCCCGCTTCCCGCGGTGCTGAAGCCCATTGCGCGCCCGCTTGTGAAGGCGCTGTTCTCCGTGGATATCACGGGGCTCGAAAACATCCCGGCCCAGGGTCCGGCGGTAGTGCTGCCGAACCACACCTCGTTCCTGGACTCGGTGATCCTGGGGTTCTTCACACACAGGAACATCTGGTTCATGGCCAAGAACTCGGAGTACCACCACCCCTTCATGAAGTGGTTCCTCCGCCACGCAGGCTCGTTCCCGGTGAGACGGTACACCATCGACATGCTGGCCGTGCGCAATGCCATCCGGGTGGTGCGCGGCGGCCACATCCTCGGCATCTTCCCCGAGGGCGAGCGCACCTGGGACGGCACCATGCTCCCGCTGCGCATCGGCACCGTCAGGCTCCTCCTCGCCCTGGGAGTGCCGGTCATCCCCGTGGGGATCAGCGGGGCGTACGAGCTCATGCCCCGCTGGACCTCGTCCATCAAGAGGGTCCCCGTGAGGGTCGCCATCGGCAGGGCTCTGGAGCTCCCTCATATCCCTGCCCCCCGTCAGACCCGCTCGGATATCGAGGACGCCTCCGGCATCCTGCGCCGGGAGATCGGCAGGCTCGTCGGGGGGGCTGCATGAACTCCGTGAAGGTCATCCCCCTTGGCGGTGTGCGGGAGTTCGGCCTCAACTCTATGGTCATCGAGACCGGTGCAGGCTCCATCGTGGTGGACACCGGGCTCATGTTCCCCAAGTTCAATCCCACGGGCATCGACCAGATCATACCGGACTTCGGCTACGTGGTGGAGAACCAGGAGGCCTTTCAGGGCATTGTCCTGACCCATGGCCACGAGGACCACATCGGGGCCCTTCCCTATCTCCTGAAGGAGGCCCCCATTCCCGTGTACAGCCATCCCTTCACCCTGGAGCTGGTGAAGCGCAAGCTCCGGGAATTCGACATGAACGGCCACCTGAGGCTCGTGCCCGTCCTTCCCGGCCAGACCCTCAACCTGGCGGGCATGGAGATAGAATTCATCGAGGTTGAGCACTCAACCATCGGGTGCTATTGCCTGAGCATGAGAACCCCCCAGGGCCGCATCGTGCACTCCGGCGACTTCCGGGTCACGCCGGGCGAGTTCCGCACCAGGGAGGATCCGGTGCGCCTCTTCATCTGCGAGAGCACCAACGCCGAGGTGGATCCCCGGTGCGCGGACGAGGACAGGGTCTTCTCCTCCATCGACGCCATCATCAAGGATACCGAGGGCGCCGTGCTCGTGTCCACCTTCTCGAGCCACGTGAAGCGCATCCAGATGCTCTACGAACTCGCCGTACAGAACAGCAGAAAGGTGACCATCATCGGCAGGAGCATCAACCAGGTGGTGGACATCGCCTCGGATCTCGGCATCATCGAGTTCGATCCCCGGGACATCATCAAGCCCGAGGAGGTCACCGCCATGGACCGGGGCAGGCTCATGGTCATCTGCACGGGCACCCAGGGGGAGATGTATTCGGTCCTGTCGCTCATCGCACGCGGGTGGCACAAGTTCAAGGTCAGGTCCGGAGACAGCGTCATCATCTCCGCCCGCATCATCCCGGGCAACGAGATCGCCATCGGCCGCTGCATCGACCAGCTCATCGACTTCGGTGCCCGGGTCTACTACCCGGACACGGCCGATGTGCACGCCACCGGACACGCCACCCACGGCGAGATCCTCGATGCGGTGAGACTGCTCTCGCCCGGGATCCTCATGCCCATCCACGGCGAGCTCCGCCACATGAAGGCCCTGGCGGAAATGGTGGAGAACTCCCTCGAGACGGCGCCGCAGATGGTGCTGGCAAGGCCTGGCCAGGTCTGGACACTGACCGAGTCCGGCATGGAACTGACCGGCGAGGCCCCCCACGGGAAGTGTTTCGTGGACGGCGAGCTCACGGGCAACATCTCCGACGTGGTGCTCAGGGACCGCCGGCACATCTCCGAGGGAGGCCTCGTGGTGGTCTTCCTGGTGCTCGACTCGGCCCGGTCCGAGGTGGTTCTCGGGCCTGACATCATGTGCAAGGGGGTGGTCCCTGCCAGCATGGAGCAGGAGATTACGGACGAGATCCGGAAGAGCGCCCTGCAGGCCCTGGACATGTGTCTGATCAAGGACACCGACATCCAGGTGGCGCAAAACCGGATCAGGGAGTCGCTGGGCACTATGCTGAAGTCGAGGCTGGGGAAAAAGCCCATGATCGTGCCCATACTCATGGAGATGTAATTGCCCCGTAGAGTTTGTTTCCGGCACTCACTGTCGGAATGCGGTCTCCCTGCGCATCGCAGGTTTGATTTCTCCGCGATTTCTGGTATGGACGTTACACAGGAAGACTTTGTCCATTCTCTTGAGGAGGGTTCTGGCTGGCGGGCACTGCCTGCCGTGTGCTGATGTAGGGAAGGTTCATCCATGGCGAAACGGGAAAGCGTAAGCACAGTGCCTGTTCACATCACCGGGCTCTTCCTGGTCTTTGCCGCCGCATTCCTCCTCCTCGCCCTCGTCTCGTACTCGCCGGAAGACCCGGGGTTCACCCTGTCCAGGCACACAGAGACCTTCCACAACTGGATGGGCTTCGTGGGGTCCTACATAGCGGACGGGCTCTACATAGTCATGGGCATCTGGTCCTTTGCCCTGCCGGTCTTCATGATCGACTACGCTTACCGGTACTGCCTGAAGAAACACCCGGCGAACTGGCTGCACATAGCCGGCACCATCATCATCATGTTCGCGGTGCTCGGCATGCTGCACATCTTCCTGGGCGAGATCTCCCTGTTCTCCAAACCCATCAAGGCGGGTGGCGTCATCGGCAAGATCATCGGCGACTCCCTGGTGGGCTACCTCAACCGCTGGGGATCGCTGGTCCTGCTGCTCATGCTCCTGGCGGGCGGGGTCATGATGGGGTACGACCTGGCCGCAGCGGCACGGTCATTGCGGGACACGGCGGAACGGATCCGGGAGAAACGGATCCTCCCTGTGAAGAAAAAGGACACTGCCGAGCGGGTGAGCGAACCCAGGGCCGGCCGGGCATCGTCGGCCAGGGCGAAGGCCGAGAAGGAGCCGACCGGCGGCAAGGAACCCCGCATCACCCTCATGGAGCATGACCACCACGAAGCCTCCGAGATACCCAAGCAGGCTACCCTGGACTTCATCGACAACTACCAGTTCCCTCCCATCTCCCTGCTCAGCAACCCGCCCTCAAAGAGCCGTACCATCACCGAGAAGGAGCTCAAGGCCAATGCGTCACTGATCCTGAGCAAGCTCCGCGACTTCGGCGTGGAGGGGGAGATCCTCGAGATCAAGCCCGGCCCGGTGATCACCATGTACGAGTTCACCCCGGCCCCGGGCATCAAGATCACCAAGATCGTGTCCCTGGCGGACGATCTTGCCATGGCCCTGAAGGCGGCGCCGGTGCGGGTGGTGGCCCCCATACCGGGCAAGAACGCGGTGGGCATAGAGATCCCCAACAGGAGCCGGGAGCTCGTGAGCCTGAGACGGATCCTTGCCAGCAAGGAGTTCACCACGTCCAGTGCCCCGCTGACGCTCGCCCTGGGCACGGACATCGAGGGCTCTCCCATGGTGACCAACCTGGCCAAGATGCCCCATCTCCTCATCGCCGGGGCCACTGGCACAGGCAAGAGCGTGGGGCTCAACACCATGATCCTGTCGCTTCTGTACAAAAACAACCCCTCGGAGCTGAAGTTCATCATGATCGACCCCAAGCGCATCGAGCTCTCCCACTACGAGGGCATCCCCCACCTGCTTCATCCCGTGGTCATCGACCCCAAGGAGGCCCTGCCCGTGCTGAAGTGGGCCGTGGCCGAGATGGAGCTGCGCTACGCCCTGTTCAAGGACCACGGGGTCAAGGGGCTGGACTCCTATAATAAAAAGGTAAAGAAGGACAACCCGGAGGCGAAGACCACCCTGGCATCCCTCAGACAGGACGACGAGGGACCCGGGCTGCTGCCCAAGATCGTGATCATCATCGACGAGATGGCCGACCTCATGATGGTGAACCGGGAGGTGGAGGTCTTCATCGCCCGCCTGGCCCAGATGGCCAGGGCTGCGGGCATGCACCTGGTGGTGGCCACACAGAGGCCGTCGGTGGACGTCATCACGGGCCTCATCAAGTCGAATTTCCCGTCGCGCATCTCCTTCAGGGTCTCCTCCAAGATCGATTCCCGTACCATCCTCGACTCCTCAGGGGCCGACCAGCTCCTGGGCCTGGGGGACATGCTCTTCCTGTCGCCGGGCACCACTCACCTCAAACGCATCCACGGGGCCTACGTGTCCGAGGAGGAGCTGGACAAGGTCATCGACTTCATCCGCGAGCAGAAGGGCCCGGACTACGTGAAGGAGCTGGGCACCCAGATCGCGGAGCTGGCCCGGGACGACGGCGACACGAACGGACTGGCAGAGGAGTTCGACCCCTTTTACGACGAGGCCCTGGAGTTCGTCACCAGCAAGGGCAACGCCTCCATCTCCCTGATCCAGCGCAGGTTCCGCATCGGCTACAACCGTGCGGCAAGGATCATCGAGCAGATGGAGGCCGAGGGCATCCTGGGCCCTGCGGATGCGGCGGGCAAGCCGCGAAAGGTACTGGTCAAGTCATATGCGCGGGAACTGGAAGAATAGCCTCGCCCTGATCATTGTCATGCTCTCGGCGGCTGGGCTGGCCCATGCCGCTGAACTGGGCGCCATCCAGAAGCGGTATAGCGCGGTGCAGGATTTCACCGCGACCTTCACCCAGGAGACCTTCCAAATGATCGCCAACAAGACCATCACCTTCGAGGGTTCGGTCTCCTACAAGAAGAACGCGGGCGTCCGCATGGACGTACAGGCCCCTGAACGGCAGATCCTCATCCTCAAGGGCTCCACGGTCCTGGTCATCCTGCCCGCCCAGGGTACCTCCCAGGTTCAGGAACTGCCCAAGGAGATCGCGGCCCAGAACATCCTGGGATTCTTCACCGGGCTCGCCTCCCTTGAGGAGTATTACACCGTCCAGACCGTGAACGACCACCTGGTGCTCCTCCCCAAGACGGGAAGCGGCTCCATCTCCGTGTGGACGGATAAGGACACCCTGATACGGCGCATCCTCCTCAAGGACGCCATGGGCAACAGCAGCGACATCCGCCTGAGCGCCTACAGGTTCAACAGGGGCCTTCCAGACTCGCTGTTCCGGCAGGACGAGACCCCGGACCAGGGGAAACAGCGGTAAGCGGCCGCACCGGACAGCAGACCTCCTCTCACGCCGACAGGTCACCCCTCTCAAAGGATTTCCCCCTGTATTCACATCGACGGGGAAGCCCTTTCCGCCGTATCCACCGGTGTTTTAAAGTTTAAATTTTTGATTTCCGATAGGCATCTATCAGCATTAGGGACATGTGCACTTTGATCAAGGAGGATGAGGATGAAGAGATTTTTAGTGGTACTTTTGGCAGGGGTCATGATCTTGGGCATGAGCAGCGCGATCTTTGCTGCCGAAGATGAATCGACCATCCAGGTAACGGTGGCTTCCATCGATGCCCTGGTGGTAACGGATGGAGGCACCATAACCCTCGATGACGTTTCCGGAAATAACATCACCGGAGACCCTGACACCACAGCAACGCTGAGCTACACCCACAACTCGGGCAACAACAGGATGATCCTTGCAGAGGTTGAGGCCGACGGGATGCCCATTGGCACCCAGGATATCACCCTGACCGTCCAGGTCGCAGGGGGTGAGGCAACACCCGTGAACCTGGTGGTAGGAGGAGCCCGGAACGTCGGTCAGCAGGCAGTCTGGAACAACATTCCCCGCGGTGCCATTCAGAATGCACAGGTGACCTATACCGCCAGCGCCACAGCTTCCGGCACCAATGCCGGGTCCTATACGTTCACGGTTACGTTCACCAGTCAGGATCAGACATAATGTAACGCACCTACCCGAGTGCGAGTCGGGTACAAGCACTCTCCCTTATGCTGACCACGCGCCCCCGGCACTGCCGGGGGTTTTCTTGTGTCCTGGTTGTCACTCATCGTCAAGACTGGTGAACGTAACCATGAACCCATAGTCGCCCTGTTCCGTCCCATCGGCCGTTGCCGAGGCACTGTACATGACCTGCATGTTTCTCAATTCCCCCGGCCCGATGTTGCCGAGGACATCCTTCGGGCCCTGGGAACTGCCCGCGTGCACGATGGTCTGTTCAGTCCCGCCCGCCACCATGACCCTCAGGGTGATGTCCTGGCGGCCTGCGGGGATGTGCTCGGGGTCCACCTGGGCAGTGATCTTCTTTGGCGTCTGGGCATTGTGGACATAGTCTAGGCGGGCCGACCCGTCGGGATCGCCCAGAAGGTCATTGGACCCGGGTCCTCCCTGCAGCACGAGGGTGATCCCCTGCTCGGCGTCGCTGACCCGCAGGTCATCGATGGATGCCACGGAGACACGAACCCGGGAGTCTGCCTGGGCAGCCATGGCCTCCCATGCACATGATACCACGGCCACGGCTGCCACGAGGCATGCCTGCAAGAAACGCTCTATATGTCTGCTCCTGCAATCCATGGGATTCAATGGCCTCTGTTTAGCACAGGGTATGCCAATTACCTGACATGCCTAATCATATAATTATAAAGGGCAATCCATGCTCCGCACGATCCGCTTGCTATCATTATGAGAGGTTCGCAATACACCCTTCTCTCATTTTGATGCAAAATGCCGCCCTGCGCGCAGCCCGGCCCTACCCGCCATCCACCTCGGCCCCATCTGCCTGACCTGCAGAGAGACCGTACCGCGCGATCTTCCGGTACAGGGTGGCTTCCCCGATGCCAAGGATCCTGGCCGCCTTCTTCCGGTTCCCCCTGCTCGTGGCCAGGGCATTCAGGATGGCAGCCTTCTCGTAGGCCTCCAGGGTGCCGTCCTCGGGCTCCACGGAACGCCCTGCCGCTTCGGGCCCTGCGTGGATGTGTCGGGGCAGGTCCTCGGGCAGGATGCTGTCCCCGGCTCCCAGGGCCGTGGCCCTGCGGATGACGTTGGCCAGTTCGCGGATGTTGCCCGGCCACGCGTAGCGCTCCAGGCATTCAATGGCCTCCCGGGAGATGTCTTTCACCCGGGACACGCTGGTCCTGAAGTCCTTGACAAAGAAGCGGGCCAGGAGCGGGATGTCCTCCTTGTGGTCCCGCAGAGGCGGCACATGGATGCTCACAACGTTGAGCCGGTACAGGAGGTCTTCCCGGAACCTTCCCACGGCAGCCTCTTCGGCCAGGTTCTTGTTGGTGGCCGCCACGATGCGCACGTCGATGGGATAGCTCCTCGGGCTTCCCACCGGCCTCACCTCCCGTTCCTGGATGGTCCTCAGTAGCTTCACCTGTATGGCAAGGGGGAGTTCTCCCACCTCGTCAAAGAAGAGGGTTCCCCCGTTGGCGGACCGGATGAGTCCCTGGCTGGCGTCATGGGCTCCGGTGAAGGCGCCCTTCACGTGACCGAAGAGCTCGCTCTCGATGACGCTCTCAGCTATGGCGCCGCAGTCCACGGGCATGAAGACGTGGTGGGACCGGTGGCTGTGGTGGTGGATGGCCCGGGCCACGAGCTCCTTGCCCGTGCCCGTCTCTCCCTCGATGATCACCGATGCATCGGTGGGCCCCACCTGGGCGATCCGCTCCTTCAGCCTGAGCATGGCCGTGGAGTTGCCCACGAGCTGCTCGTAGCCGAACTTGAGCTGCACCTTTTCCCTGAGCCTGCGGTTCTCGTGCCGCAGCTGCCAGATCTGGTAGAGGTGCGCCACCCGGGACCTGATTGCCTCCACGGAAAAGGGCTTTTCCATGAAGTCTACGGCCCCGAGCTTGATGGCCTGCACCGCCTCCTGGATGCCGCCGTGGGCCGTCACCATGATCACCATGGTGGAGGGGTGCTCTTCGTGCATGACCTTGATCAGGCTCAGGCCGTCCATCTCGGGCATCATGTAATCCACCAGGGCCGCGTCGATCCTGACCCTCTTCATGAGTTCCAGGGCGTCGGACGCCCTCTCGGCCGTGAATATGGCATAGTCGTCCTTGAGAAAGATGTGCGTGAGCATGGTGATGATGGTGGGATCATCATCCACACAGAGCAGGGCGAACCGCCCCTGATCCTGGACCGCCTCGGCCATGGGAACCTCCTCCGCATGATCAGTGTGGCACGAGCCCACTCTATCAAATTGATAGTCCTCCTTCAACCACAAACGCCCCAGGAAAAAGGATCTGGCGCGAGAATTCCGGGTTGACTAATCCATGACAGTGTATCATATCCAGACACATACGCGTGCCCCCCCCTCCGGTCTCTGCCGCACCTGGCCAGGGGGGATGCAGATGAAATGACGAGGAGCATTCATGCCTGCAGACGGTGCATCACCGCGCCCCGGAGGCTCCCGATGAACAGGGTCATCCGCCCCATCCTCATCGTGCTCGTACTGTCGTCCTTCCCCGCCGGCCTGTTCGCGGCGGAAATCGGCACCTCGGCAGTGACCTTCAATCTGCAGCAGATCAGCGAGATCTCCGTCACCGGATCCCCCACGCTGACCATCAGCTCCGCGGTGGCGGGGCAGCAGCCCCAGCCGGTCACGGACGCAACGTCCAGGTACGCCATTTCCACCAACGGCACCAATACCCGGATCACCGCCAGCATAGACCGGGAGATGCCCGTCCATACCTCCCTGGAGATCCGGCTCGCCGCCCCGGGGTCCGGCACGAGCCTGGGCTATGTGACGCTCTCCCCCACGCCCGCAGATGTGGTCACCGGCATCAGCCACGTGGCGAGCGGCTCGCGCACCGTAACCTACCGCTTCAGCGCCACCACCGCCGCCGAGGTCTTTTCAGCCTCCTACACCGTGACCTTCACCCTCACCGACTGATGGGACCCATGAACCCTGTCCACGCTTCTGCCGCCCGCATGATCGGAACCATGACCATGGCAGGCCTTGTCATGGTCATGGTGATGCCTGCCCCCGTGCAGGCCGTCGACATCACCGTGGTCGGGAGCTGGACCGAGTTCATCGACCAGGCAGACCTCACCGGCGGTGCCGGCACGAACCTGACTGGCACCTATACGAGCATGACCAATGTGAACATCGTTGCCATCACCAACACGACAGGGAGAACTGACAACTGGCGGGTGGACATCAAGCGCGTGGACACCACCTGGGACGGCAGCCTCCGCCTGTCTGCCCGCAGGACCTCCAGCGGTTCGGGCACAGGCCGCATCACCGGGGGAACGAGTTACCTGCAGCTCACAACCAGCGACCAGACCCTCTTCTCGGGCCGGGGAGACCGCTTTGACGTGAGCATCCAGCTGCGGGTCACCGGGGCGTCCCTGACGCTCTCACCGAACCAGTACATCACCACCGTGCAGTACACGGTCATCGACATGCCATGAAGGAGCCCATGCCATGAAGCCATCGTACCTGTGGATCCTCACCCTCCTGGCACTGCTCGCCTGGCTGCCCCCTGCCGCGCAGGCGGACATCTCCGTGGAGGGCGGCCTCACCTACGAAAAGACATCCAGGCCCGGCGAGCAGTACCAGGGCGTGATCATGCTGAAGAACCAGGCAGAGGCCCCCCGGGAGATCAAGATATACCAGACCGATTACCGGTTCGACTGTGAGGGGAAAACCACCTACGGGGAGCCCGGCACGACACCCCGATCCAATGCGCGGTGGATGACGTTCAGCCCCGGCAGGGTCATCATCCCGCCCAAGGAGAAGGCGAGCATCACCTACACCATCGCCGTACCCGCCGACGAGTCCCTGAGAGGGACCTACTGGAGCATGCTCATGGTGGAGGTGATTCCGGAGAAGTCCCCCGAGGCATCCGGACCGGAAAAGACCAGGCAACCCTCCCTGGGCATCATCCAGGTGATGCGCTATGCCGTCCAGATCATCACCCATGTCGGCGACACGGGCTCCCGTGAGGTGAAGTTCCTCCAGACAAAGGTGTCGAGGGAGAACGGCGCAAGGATCCTGCAGGTGGATGTGGAAAACACCGGGGAACGCCTCGTGCGGCCCCAGGTATGGACCGAGCTCTTCGGGGGCGACGGTGCATCCCTGGGCCGTTTCCCGGGCGAGCAGTACCGGCTGTACCCCGGCACCTCCCGGCGTTTCAGCATCGACATCACCTCCATACCCGCCGGTACCTACAAGACCCTGGTGGTGGCAGACTGCGGGGCCGATGATCTCTTCGGCATCACCTACACCCTGAAGCTCGAGCATTGAAAAGGTTTCGGGCATCACTGATCTGCTGGATCCTCGTGGTTCTCGCATGCCCGGTTCCCTCCCTTGCCCGGGGGCTCGAAAGCAGGGTCCTGGGGAAACAGCTCTTCGAGGCTCTGCCCAAGGACCTCCTGAGCGTCACCATCGAGGTGGAAAACGGCTCCGGCCAAAGAGTGGAATGCATGCCC
This sequence comes from Deltaproteobacteria bacterium, assembly GCA_029547045.1. GTDB lineage: Bacteria > Desulfobacterota > Desulfomonilia > UBA1062 > UBA1062 > MWEI01. The sequence goes on from JAKPQL010000077.1 coordinate 26,268, forward strand.
GCCGTGGAGCTCCCCAGTGGATGGAAGCCCATCACCCAGGATCACCCCTTCACCCTGGAACCCGGCGGCTCGGAGGTCAGGCTGGTGAGCTTCTTCATCCCCTCCGCGGCGGACACGGGCGAGTATGATATCCAGTGCATCTTCGCATCGAAGGCCGACCCTTCGCTGGCCACCAGGCAGACCATCCGGGTCACGGTGCTCCCCGTTGCCGGGCTGACGGTGAGGTTCGTGGACGCACCGCGCCGGGTGGTGGCGGGCGAAGAATACGAGGCGGCCTTCCTGGTGGGGAATGCAGGCAACCAGGAACAGCGCGTCCATGTGGTCATCTCCAGCCTCAACGACCTCCCCGCGGTTGCGGACAGGACCGACTTCAGCCTGGGCCCCGGGGCATCGCACCAGGTGCGGGTGACGGTGAGGACACGGGAGTCCGATCGTGGCGGGTTCACCCACCGGGTGACCTGTCGTGCCGAGGTGGCAGGCAACGAGGAGACGCACGCCATGGCCCAGTCCTTTGTGGAGGTCATCCCCTCCAGGGCGCGGCCCCTGGAGGGATTCCACAGAATCCCGTCCGCGCTGCGTCTCAGGCAGGCCCTGCAGTCGGTCACGGAGACGACAACGGCTGCGCAGCTGGAGCTGGAAGGACAGGGGAGCCTTGACGAGGGTGATCTCCACCGGGTGGAGTTCCTCTTCAGGGGCCCTGACACCCTGGACAAGACCGTGCTGGGCAGCAGGGACAACTACTCGCTGAGGGCCTCCTCCCCGGTGTACGAGGTAGTGCTCGGGGACGCCCAGTATTCACTGACCCCCCTCACCGAGCAGTTCTTCACGGCCTGCGGCGCCGGCGGGACAGCCGAATACCGGGGGCTGGCGCTGAAAGGCTACTATGCCCGGTCCCGGTGGGACGAGCCCCACATGAGCCAGGCAGGCGGCGCGTTCGGGTATGCCTTCCCGGACACGGCCAGGGTGAGCTTTCAGGGACTGAGCAAGGACCAGGACGACATGGACGACAGCCAGAGTCTCTTCACCGCATCGGTGGAACTCACGCCCATGCCCTGGATGGAGCTTCACGTAGAGGGGGGCTCGGGGACGGGTCCGGACGAGACGGACAGTGCGTACCTGGGGCAGATCGCCTGCTCAGGCGCCTGGGGCTCTGCACATGCACGGTACATCCATGCCGGCCCAGACTTTCCCGGTTACTACCAGGACCGGGAGCTCATCTCGCTTTCCCTGTCCGGGCCCATCACGGACACTGTCCAGGTAAATGCGTCCCTTGACCAGGAACGGGGCAACCTAGACAAGGACCAACTCCTCCAGCAGGCCCCCCTCGACCTCAGGGCGCAGACGGGCCTGAGCTTCCGGCCGTACAGGGATACCACCTATACCCTGAGCCTGTACCACCGCAGGCTCAAGGACCTGATGGACTCCCCTGAGTACGAATACACCGAGTACACCCTTCGCTCCGGCATGATGAAAAATGTTCAGGCATTGTCCTGCAATCTCTTTGCAGAGGCAGGGGCGAGGAAAGACCTCCTGAACGACCGGTCGGATCTCATCTACCAGATCTCCGCCTCCGCCTACCTCCGCTCCGGGCAGGACAGGACCTATGGGGCGCATCTCCGCTACGCCCACGGTGAAAACTCGGACACGGGAACCCATCGGACCATCACGGCCGGTGTCTCCGGGACGGGGCTCCTCCGCGGCGTCACCCAGGTCACCTGCGGGGCCCAGGTGGATGCCTATCCGGATTCCTCCCTGGGGAACAAGTACCTGCTGAGCGCATCGGCCAGGCATCCTGCCGGCAGTGAAGGCTCTCTCCTGCTGAAGGCAACCCAGACCCTGTATGACGACCACGACTACGACCAGGACGAGACAACGCTCATCCTCGAGTATGAGCACCGCTTCGGCCTGCCCGTGGCAAGGAAAGCGGGGGTGAGCTCGGTGTCGGGGGTGGTGAAGGACGCCCTCACCGGGGCGCCCCTGGGCGGCGTGCTGCTGAGGCTCGACCAGGAGACCTTCGCCACCGGGCCGGACGGGAGGTTCGCCTTCACCTCGGCGAGACCGGGCCCGGCCTACCTCTCCATCGACGCATCGAGGATCGGGCTCGACCGGATACCCGCCTGCGACAGCCCCCTTGGTCTGGACCTGGAGGCAGGGACGGACCACCCTCTGGAGATCCTCGTCACGACAAAGGCCGTCCTCACCGGTCAGGTGGTGCTCCACCGGGCCGCTGCAGCGGGGGGCGGCGTTCCCTACGAGCTGGAACAGGCGCCCGGCGTCCCAGGCCCGAAGGCTCAGGGAAGGGAGCTGGTGGAGGCAGAGGGACTGGCAAACATCCTGGTGATCCTGACCGGCCCGGGTGGCACTGTACGCACCCTCACCGATACCCGTGGCAGGTTCCGCTTCACGGAGCTCCGCCCCGGGGCATGGACGCTCACCGTGGACCCCGGGAACCTGCCCGCCTACCACGCCCCGGAAAGTGCCGAGATGCACCTGAACCTGAGTCCTGGAGAGGTCAAAGACTTGACCGTCAGGGTCCTCCCCCAGAAGAGGCGCATCCGCATCATGGAAGAGGGGGGCACCGTTGTCCAGCCCAGGGCGCCGTGAACAGAGTCCTTCCGGCATGCACCTTGACCTCGCCCGGGCGCTCTGATAAAGCTCAACCCATGGATTTTCCCCTCATCGACAGGGCCGTGGACCTGCTTCTGAGATCGAAACACACGGTGGTCCTCACCGGTGCGGGCATATCAACCGAATCAGGGGTGCCTGACTTCCGTTCGCCCGGGGGCATCTGGGAGCGGTACGATCCCACCCTCTTCTTCTATGCTCGGTTCGTGGCCGAGCCTGACGTGGTATGGAGATGCCTCATAGAGATGAACTCATCCGGGTCCCTGTCCCTGTGGGACGCAAGGCCCAACCGGGGCCACCTCGCCTTGGCGGAACTGGAGGACATGGGGCTCGTCAAGGCAGTCATCACGCAGAACGTGGACAACCTTCACCAGAAGGCGGGCAGTCGCACCGTCATCGAGTTCCACGGCAACATGCTCGTGTTCAGGTGCCTCGACTGCGGCCGCAGGTACGGGTACGAACAGCTCCTGGAGATCATCGCCGAAGGCACCTCCCTCCCACCCCGGTGCGAGTGCGGGGGCGTGCTCAAACCCGATGCAGTGTTCTTCGGTGAGGCCATACCCGCCGATGCCCTCAACGAATCGTTCCGGCACGCCCAGGAGTGTGACCTCATGCTGGTGGTGGGCACCTCGGCACAGATCGAGCCCGCGGCGTCGCTGCCCATTGTGGCAAAGGGCATGCACTCCATGTTCCGGGGCATGGGGGCGTTCTTCTCCAAGATCACCTCCCATGTCATCGAGATCAACCGGGAGCCCACCCCGCTCACCGGCGAGGTTTCGGATTTCCTCATCCAGGGGAGCGCCGGGGAGATCCTGTCGCTCATCGTGCAGAAGGTGAAGGAAAAGAGGGGCTAGCATGATCATCACCGGGAGCACACGGGTATTCACCATTCTCAGCCACCCCTCCACCCACGTCACGGCACCCCTGATCTTCAACCACCTCTTCTCCTCCATGGGCCTGGACATGGTCTACATCGCCCACGACGTCCTGCCCGGATCCGTGCCCCATGCCCTGAAGTCGTTTGCCGGCTGGGAAAACCTCGGCGGGTTCAACGTGACGATCCCCCACAAGGAGTCGGTTGCCGGCCTCCTCACCGACCTGTGCCCCGTATCGAGACGGATCGGGGTGGTGAACACGGTGGTGCGGCTGCCGGACGGCTCCCTCAGAGGCGCCAACACCGACGGCATCGGGGCACTTTTGGCCATCGGCCCCGCCGGGGGAGCATCCTGCCTGGTCATGGGCGCAGGCGGGGCATCCCGGGCCATCGTGCACGCACTGCTGGAGGCCGGCGCCTCGAAGGTCCTGATCCTGAACCGTTCCCCCGAGGGTGCCCGGCGCCTGTGCGCGCTCATGGGCAGCGAGGCCGTGCGCCCCTATGCGGGAGACCCCCTCGAGGAGATGGACATCGTGGTCCAGGCGACCCCGGTGTCTGATGCAATCCCCTTTCGCCTTGACCTTTCGCGATTCAGGCCTGCGACCCGAATCCTGGAGACCATCATGCGGCCCACCGCACTTGCCGAAAAAGCCCGCGAGCTGGGACTTCGCCTCATCCAGGGTCAGGCCATGCTCTACCACCAGACCCGGGAGAATTTCCGGATCCTCACCGGGCTTGATCTCCCGCAGGACGCGCTCGACAGCGCCTTCGCATCCATCGGGTACCATCGGCCATGAGGACGTACATCATCTGCACCCGAAGGAGAGGCAGGCCCAAGGTCGCCATCGAGGTGTGCAAGGCCTGCAGATACGGCAGGAGATGCAAGCACTTCTCCGCCTACCGCAATCCCCCGCTCTTCCCGGACTCGGAAAAACCGCGAGGAAATGCAATTCCTTGACAGTGCCTGGAAGAGGCACTATGGTACCTCTGTATGCCGCAGAGACATATCCTCATCTACCCCGAGCCTGTCCTGAAGGCCCCGGCCAGCCAGATCGAGAACATCGACCTCGATATCGTCACGCTGGCCCGGGACATGGAGGAGGCCATGTACGAGGCCCCTGGCGTGGGCCTTGCTGCGCCGCAGGTGGGCAGCGGCAGGCGGCTCATCCTCGTGGATCCCACGGCCAAGAGGGGATCGGGCAGCCTGCTGGTGGTCCTGAACCCGGTCATCGTGGAGCGGGAGGGCAGTGTGACGGACAGTGAGATGTGCCTGAGCGTGCCAGAGATCTCGGTGGACGTGAAGCGTTCCGAGAGGATCCTCATCAGGGGCGTAAACCTCGACGGTAAGGAGGTCACCATCGAGGCCGAGGGGTTTCTGGCACGGATCTTCCAGCACGAGATCGACCACCTCGACGGCAAGGTCATCCTGGACTATGCCTCGGCTCTGAAACGGGCCATCTACCTGAAGAAGAGGAAAAAGGGGAAGATATGAGGATCGCCTTCATGGGCACACCAGCATTTGCCGTGCCCACCCTTGCCGCCCTCATGAGCTCCCATGGGCATGAGATCATGTTCGTCCTCACCCAGCCGGACAAGCCCCAGGGGAGGGGCATGCACCTCCAGGCGCCTCCCGTCAAGGACGCGGCGCTCTCGGGGGGCCTCCGCGTGGTCCAGCCCGAGCGCCTCAGGGATAACGCCGAGGTGAGGGACCTTTTCGTCGAGGCGAGACTCGACGCGGCGGTGGTGGTGGCCTACGGCAGGCTGATCCCCGCCGGATGGCTGGATATCCCCCGGCTCGGGTTCATCAACGTGCATGCATCCCTCCTGCCAGAGCTCCGGGGCGCGGCACCCATCAACCGGGCCATCCTCGCGGGCCTCTCCACCACAGGCGTCAGCATCATGCAGATCGAGGCCGCCATGGACACGGGGCCGGTCTTTGCCCGGTCCGAAACGGCGATTACGGAGCAGGACGACGCACTGACCCTTTCCGAGCGGCTGAGCGTCCTGGGGGCACGCACGCTCATGGAGACCCTGCCCCTCATCGACGAGGGACGCATCCGGCCCGAGCCCCAGGACCATGCCCGGGCCACCTATGCGCCCATGCTCACCAGGGAGGAGGGCGAGATCGACTGGACGCAGGACCTGGACACGATCCGCAACATGATCCGCGGCCTTGTCCCCTGGCCCTGCGCATACACCTTCCTGAACGGAAAGATGCTCAAGATCCTGCAGGCCGTATGCGAGCCGGGCGAGACAGGGCACCCGCCCGGAACGCTCTTCAAGGACCGCACAGGGGTGCGCATCGCCTGCACAGGCGGGAGCATCGTACCGCAGAGACTCCAGGTGGAGGGAAAGAAGGCCGTCGCCTGTGACGCCTTCTCATGCGGTCTCAAGACCAACCGGGCAATTCTGGGGAGGTGATCCGGATGCCGGACGTCATCATCGCACCATCCATTCTCTCGGCCGACTTCGCCCACCTGGGCCGGGACATCGACGCCGTGGTGTCCGCCGGGGCCCGGTGGATCCACGTGGATGTCATGGACGGCGTGTTCGTGCCCAACATCACCATCGGCCCAGTGGTGGTGAAGAGCATCCGCAGGACCACCAGGGCGTTCCTCGACTGCCACCTCATGATCACCGAGCCTGACCGGTACATCGATGACTTCCGCTCGGCCGGTGCGGACGGCATCACGGTGCATGCGGAGGCGACACGGCACCTGCAGCGCACCCTGGCTACCATCAGGGGCATGGGCCTCAAGGCAGGCGTCTCCCTGAACCCCTCCACCCCGCTGGATGCCGTCAGGTACTGCCTGGCCGACCTCGACCTGCTCCTCATCATGACCGTGAATCCCGGGTTCGGCGGCCAGTCCTTCATCAGTTCCATGCTCCAGAAGATTTCGGACGCAAAGGCCATGATCGGCGGCCATCCCATCCAGCTCCAGGTGGACGGGGGAGTCACCAAGGAAAACCTGGCCATGCTCGCACAAGCGGGCGTAGAGAACATGGTCGCAGGGTCCAGCATCTTTTCCACCCCTGACCCGGGAAAGACCGTAAAGGAGATGATTGACATTGTCCGAAGCGTCCAGCGTTAGACTCCTCGCCGCCCTCGTCCTCGCAGCGGGCCTGATCGGCTGCGCGCATGCGCCCGTCCCTCAACCCCCTCCCTACGAGACCCTGCAGGACCCCAACCTCATCATGGTGGTCGCCCGCTACGAGGAGAACCAGGGCAACTGGGAGGAGGCCCTGAAGCTGTACTCGCGCCTGGACACCCCGTACGCCTGGCTGGCACGGGCGCGCATCTACTACGTCATCGAGGACAACACCGCATCGCTCGCAGAGCTGCAGAAGGTCATCGACGACGGCACCTACCTCCAGGAGGCCCTGGAGATGAGGATCAGGATCCATGCCCGGGGAGGCAACTGGGACATGGCCATCAAGGACACCGAGGCCCTGTCCAAGAAATACCCGGAGAACGTCCAGATCAAGATCAATCTCGCCAACATCAGGATCATCACCGGCGACTACCGGCAGGCAAAGGCCATCCTGAAGGGGCTCATCGGAAAGGGCGACGACAGCATCATCCACTACACCACGGCGCGGGCGTGCATCGGGGAGCGGGATTTCACCTGTGCCAAGGAATCCCTGAGGAAGACCATCGACACACGCCCCGAATTCATCCCCGCATACCTGGACCTTGCCCGGATCCATGCCTTGCTGGGGGAGCTGAGCCAGGCCGAGGGCACCTACCTGAAGCTGCTGGACGTGGAGCCGTTCTCGAACGAGGCCCATCTCGCCCTGGTGGAGTACTACATCGACCAGAAACGCTACAAGGACGCCATCGAGCACCTGAAATCGGTCCTCGAGACGAACCCCGACCCCCTGGTGCTGCGCAAGCTCATCGTCCTGGACCTCCAGGAGGGTCGGTTCGAGGACGCGCTGAACCTCATCAGGGGCATGCAGGAGATGACCGACGACGACAGGTACTACCTCGCCCTGGCGTACGCAGGGCTCGAACGGTACGAGGAGGCGCTCCTGGTGCTCAGGGACATCCCCCTGTCCGGGAAAATGGGGTGCGACACCACCATGGTCACCTCCTCCATCCTCAAGAACATGGACCGGAACGAGGAGTCCGTGAAGGTCCTGGAAGATGCCTGGAAGAATTACGCAGACCTCGGCACGTGTAACGAGATCGGCTACCAGCTCGCCACCGAACTCGATGCCGTGGGCAGGAGGGACGACGGCCTGCGGATCGCCCTGAAACTCCTGGAAAAGGATCCCCAGGACCCCATCGCCCTGAACTTCGTGGGATATGTGTGGGCGGACCGGGGCATGAACCTGGACAAGGCATACACCATGATCCGGGATGCCCTGGAGATGAAGCCCGATGACCCGTACATCCTCGACTCCATGGCCTGGGTCCTGTATAAGATGGGCAGGAGCAGGGAGGCGCTCACGTACATCGAGAAGGCGCTGAATGCCCTGAAGGACGACCCCACCATCAACGAGCACATGGGCGACATCCTGAAGAGCCTGGGCCAGACGGACAGGGCCTTGGACTTCTACCTCAAGTCATCCCTGCTCAACCGGTCGACGAACAACGACCTGAAGGACAAGATCAACAGGATCCTCAAGCCGGAGCGGCAGGCCGGAGGGGAACACAAGGAGTTGACAGTCCCATGAGCAATGAAGCGCGAGTCGGCATCTTCGTCATCGTGATCGTGGTCATCTTCGTGGTGCTCTCCATGAAGATCGGCGAGGTGAGCTTCTCAAAGAAGGCCACCTACCCTATCACCATGGTCTTCTCCTCCGTGGAGGGGCTCAAGGTGTCCTCACCCCTCGAACTCGCAGGGGTTGAGGTGGGCAAGGTGACCGGGATCTCGCTGAACAAGGATTACTCAGCCGTAGTCACGGCAATGCTGAACGAGGACATCATGCTCCCCATCGACTCCACGGCCTCTGTGGCCACCAAAGGCGTGCTCGGTGACAAGATCATCATCCTGTCTCCCGGTGTCGCAAAGGCCTTTGTGGAACCCGGGGGCAATCTTGCCAGGACAAAGGTCCCCCCGTCGCTCGACACCCTGCTCACCCAGGTGGGGGAGCTCGCGCAGAACCTCACAGAGCTCAGCGGGGCGCTGAACGCGTCCTTCGGGGACGAGGAGGCCCTCAGGGAGATCGTCCTGAACCTGCGCAACCTGACATCCGATACCTCGGAGCTCATATCCGAGAACAAGGACAACCTCACGGCCATCGTCTCCAACATGAGGGTCATAACGGACGACTTCACCGTCATCTCCAAGAACCTCACCAGCACGAGCGTGAATATCGACGATATCGCCTCCACGGTGAACTCGGGCCAGGGGTCCCTGGGCAAACTGGTCAGGGACGATGCGCTGTACGACTCCATGGTGGAGTTCATGGAGTCGGCAGAGACGCTCATGGAGAGGATGAACGGCAATGACAGCACGCTCGGCATGCTCATGAACGACAGCACCCTCTACGAGAACCTTTCCGTCACGGCCGGGAACCTGCGCTTCATCACCGACCAGATGGCCTCGGGCAAGGGGACGCTCGGCCGCCTCATGACGGACGAAGAGCTCTACACGGACATGCGCGAGACCCTGCAGAGCGCCAACAAGGCCATGCAGGGCATCGAGGAGCAGACGCCCATCTCTGTCTTCGGGACGGTCCTGGGCGTGATCTGGTGAGGGATGTCCCGTTTCGCGCTCCTCTTCACGGGCATCCTCGTCATCGTGACCGCAGGTCTTCCGGGCACCTGTCATGCCCGGGACCTCTCCTTCTCTCCGCTCTTCTCCTGGGAATCCTCTGACGCCGGGCCTTCTCTCGACGGCCTAGGGCCGATCCTCGAGATCACGCCCACATATACGACCCTCAGGCCCATCTTCCACCGGGACCGGGAACAACAGGTCTCATGCTTCCTGTGCCCGCTTGGCAAGATCACCCCTGACCACGCCTATTTTGTGCCGTTCATGCGGTGGAGAACAGAGGGGGACAACGAATCCTTCGACCTCTTCCCATACTTCTCCGGCACTTACGAGGGCAAACACTATCATGGGCTCTTCCCCCTGTACGGGCACGTCTATCACCGGTACGGCTTCGACGAGGCGACGTTCGTGCTCTGGCCTCTCTATGCCGAGACGAACCATGAGGGGGCCGTGACCCACACGCTCCTCTGGCCCGTCTTCTCGTACCGCAGCAACGAGCTGCTCAGGGTGTTCCCCCTGTTCGGCACCGAGAAGACCGCCGATTCCACCTATACCTACGCACTCTGGCCCGTGTTTCACCGCGAGAGCAGAACGGACGGGGGCGGCATGGCGGCGGCGCTGCCGCTCTTCCGTACCGAGTACGGCCCGTCCCACTGGAACGCCTCGTTCCTGTGGCCCTTCTTCACCTACAACCGGGACGAGGCGGCCAATCACACGAGCCTGGACTTTCCCTGGCCCGTCATCCGGCTGGCGCGCGGCGGCTACGAGGAGACGAAGATCTTTCCCCTGTACTGGTTCAAGAACGAGGGACCGAAGTTCCGCCGCCTGGCAGTCCTGTGGCCCCTGTGGATGCGCACATCGAGTGAGGGTCAGCGGCAGGGCGACCAGGAGGTGACGACATCGGTGCTCATCCTGAGCCGCCTCAGCGAGAAGACCTCCGGGTCCGCCACGAGCAGGAGCCTCACCGTCTGGCCGCTGGTGCACTGCACGCGGGAACAGGAGCGGCGCACCTGGTCCTTCCCGGCCCTGATCCCCTTCTACGGCGACGAGGGGTTCAACAGGACCTGGGGGGAGTTCCTCACCCTGGCAAAGGGATCGAGGGACGGTGCATCCTCGACCACGAACATCCTCTGGAAGTCGTTCTACCGGGAACAGGGACCTGGCCTGTCACGCTGGTCCTTCCTCTTCCTGGTCTCGCACAGGGAAACCCCCGAGTATAGCGAGTGGGGCTTCCTGGGAAACATTATCCGGTTCAGGGGCGAGCCTGGGCCCACATCGCAGGCATCGCCCTGAACGAGGTATGACATTCATGGCCAGGGCCTTTATGCAGATCGTTCAAGGATCAGTGCCTGGGTTACGAGAGGATTTCCGATACAACATGCTGATCTTGTTTCCAAACCTTTACCGACACCTCGATCATTCGTGCAACCCTGTCTCGACATGCCTGATCACTTCTTCTGTTGAGTGATTGCCTCTCGGTTTTCAGGGGTTATGGTTTCCTGACCATTCCTCCGCCAGCAGATCACGGCCTTCACCAACATAGCGGGCAGCATCTATGGTGCAAACACCATACTATGGTGCGTCAACCTCTGGCATGGGGCTGATACCGAATCCCGCTATCACCTCAGGGAGCTGGGCTAAAAAAGAAAAAGCAGAACAATAGCAAACCATTATGAATAACCAAAGGCAGGGAGAATGATGGCATAGTTTTCGCTTTATCATCCGCACATTGCACGGACACCAAGGGAGGAGTTGCCCATGAGCACCTATCAGTATAACCAGGAGGCGTTGAAGAATCTCCAGATCGAGGACACGAGCGTGCTCGACCGGCTCGTGGACTTCGCGTCCGCCCGCCAAGCCCACCTCAGAAAGGACCACGCGAAGGTCGACAAGCGCATGTCCCTCAAGGATGCCATCGCCACCTTCGTGGCGGACGGCGACTGCATGACCGATTCGGGGTTCGCCTACGTCAGGACCCCGCACCAGGCATACTGGGAAATCATGCGCCAGGGGAAGAAGAACCTGCAGTGCATCGCGGCGCCGAACACGAACCACAGCTTCCTCATCTTCAACAACAACTGCACCTACTCCCACAACTCCTACGTGGGCGTGGAGATGCGCGGCATCGACCGGAACTACGACCGCATGCTCAGGGCGGGCAGGGTGAAGATCCTGTCCGAGTGGAGCCACGGCGGCGTGGCCCTGGGGCTCAAGGCCGCACAGCTGGGCGCCCCCGGCCTGTTCAGCAAGCAGATGCTCGGATCGGACATGCTCAAGTACAACCCCTACACCAAGGTCATGCAGAACCCCATGCGGGACGACCCGGACCCGGTGGTGTTCATCCCGGCGCTCTACCCGGACGTGTCCATCATCCACTGCCAGGTGGCGGACAAGTACGGCAACGGCTGGATCTACGGCCCGTCCGTGAACGACGTGGCCACCGCGGCCGCCGCCCGCAAGCTCATCATCACGGCCGAGGAGATCGTGCCAGAGTCCGAGATCCGCAGCCGCCAGGGCACGGTCATCCCGTTCTTCTATTCCGATGCCGTGGTGGAGCTGCCCTTCGGGGCTGTGCCCGGAAACATGCCCGGCTACTACTACTGGTCCCGCCAGTGGTGGGAGAAGCTTATCCGGTTCGGCTGCGCCAGCGACGAGAACCTCAAGGTCTTCTTCGACGAATGGGTCCATGGCGTGAAGGACCAGTTCGAGTTCGTGGACAAGCTGGGCGGCGCCAGGTGGATCGCCGAGGCGAGGATCCAGACCAAGGCCGCCGAGGGTGACCACGAGGACATCGACTTCTCGTATGATGAATTCACCAAGACCCACGACCCTGGGCGCTATTACTAAGCACTGGAGGAACCCATGAGAGACCTGAACGCACCTGCGAACCCCCTGGAGATGCTCGCGTACGTCCTCGCGCAGCAGATCCACGACCATAAGATCGTGTACATCGGCACCGGCATCCCCATGATCGCCGGGATCCTCGCACACAAGACCCACGCCCCGAACATCACCATGGTGTACGAGTCCGGCGGCCAGGACCCCCTGCCCAAGGACCTCCCGTGGTCCGTGGGCTGCCCCTTCACCTGGCGCAAGGCCCCGGTGGTCATGGAAATGGCCTACTCCTTTGCCCAGTGCTGCAACGGGTTCGTGGACATCGCCTTCCTGGGCTTCGCCCAGGTGGACATGTACGGCAACGTGAACACCCACCAGATCGGGAAGGACCTCCTGCACCCCACGGTGCGCATGACCGGGTCGGGCGGAAACAACGACCTGTCCTCGCTGACCGAGGAGGTGGTCCTCGTGGGTGTCCAGACCCCGGACAAGTTCGTGAAGAACGTTGACTTCATCACCTCGGTGGGCCACCTCACCGGCGGGAACTCGCGCAGGGAGGCAGGCCTTGTGGGCAAGGGTCCCATTGCGGTGATCTCCCAGTGCGGCGAGTTCGACTTCGAACCGGTCACCAAGCGCATGCGGGTGAAGTCCCTCATGCCTGGGTGGACCTTTGACTTCACCCAGCAGTTCACGGGCTTCGAGCTCCTGAAGCCCGAGGGCGAGATCCCCCAGACCCCGGTGATCCCGGACGACATTTTGAAGCTGTTGAGGACCGAGGTGGATCCCAGGGGCGTGTTCACCACCATGCCCACGGCGTAACGGACAAAGAGGGAGGTCCCGAAAGACCGGGCACGCCCCCTGAAGAATTGAGCTCTTAGCCGCCCCTACACGAGCGCCGGGCAACCCTGGACACGGGGTGCCCGGCGCAGCAGCTTTTCGGCAACAAGAACCATCGGTGCCACTGTCTTGTTCTTTCAATTCGGCCCGATCAGAACCGGCATGTCGGCTTCACCGAGATGCCGGTTCTGATCGGGTTCAGCTTTCCTCCCCGGAACAGGTTACGAAGGGATCCTCTCCCGCTACTCGAACGTGACGAACCGGTCCTTCTTGGCGCCGCAGATAGGGCACTCCTCGGGCAGGATGCCGTCGGACACGTACCCGCACACGTCGCAGACATAGTAGGTGGTCTGCCGCTCCTCCAGGACGTGGTCCATGGCCTCCTTGTAGAGCTTGGCATGGATCTCCTCAGCATCGTGGGACTGGCTGAAGTACAGCGATGCGGCCCGGTCGCCCTGCTCCTCGGCGATCTTGATGAACTCGCTGTACGCCACCCCCGCAACCTTGGTCTCGGACTCGAAGCTCTCGGCGAGGTTCTCCTCGGTGCTCCTGATCTCCTTCAACAGCCTCAGCGCCCGCTTGCCGTGGAGCTCCTCGGAGAACGCGATGACGCGGAACAGCTTGGCCAGCTGGGGGTAGCCTTCCTGATCCGCCTTCTCGGCAAAGACCTTGAGCCTCAGGTGGGCCTTGGCCTCACCGGCGAACGCCTGGTGTATCACTGCCCTAAGCTTGTCGTCCATACCATGCTCCTCCCACGGGGAATCTTTTCAGCATCTCAAGAGATCATTATACAGCATCCGGCACTCAGGATCGATATCCATTCTGATACCCACCCTGGTCAGTGCGAAGTCATACCGCACCGGGTCATCGGGAGCTATCTTCCGGAACGACGCGGTTATCTCACGGGCGGTCCTGAGGTCGGCCTGGCTCCGCGTGGTCAGGCCCAGACCCGTGCAGATCCTGTGCATGTGCACGTCCAGCGGCACGATGAGCAGCGCCTTCGAGACGCCCTCCCAGCCCCCCGGGTCCACGGCGTCCCGGCGCACCATCCACCTGAGGTAGAGGTGGAGCCGCTTGCAGGCACTGCCGCGCTCCGGACACGGCAGGAGACTGTTCTCCTTCCCGGACATGCGGGACTTCAGCTCCCGGGTAAAGGCAATGAGGGCGTCGGTCATGTCACTGTCTTGTGGACGGTACCCGCGGAGAAAGCATTCCTGGAGCGACCCGTACTCCCTGATGATCCTTCCTGCGGCCTGGAGCAGATCGGCGAGCTCGCCTCCGTCGGTGAACCGGTGCCTGAACCGTGCGAAGGCCTGCCGCAGGGTCTCTCCGGATGCATGTTCCAGAAACTCCGCCGGCAAGGGGCCGAGGTGCCCGAGGACCTGGGAAACGCTCCCGAGGATCTGGGCAACCCTCCCGTAGGCCAGGGAGGATGCGACGAGCCCCACCACCTCGCGGTCGCGCGCACGGGAATACCCGTGGAGGAACTCCAGGGGGTCCGGGTGGATGTACTCGCGCCGGTGGTACGCCGCATGGATATCGTCGAGAATCCGCCGTTTCACGGCGAGCCTGGCACCCATGTCCGCATGCGCATGTTGGCGGCCCGGCGGCCCGTATGAAGGCCGCCGGGCCGCCACTGTCTGCTCACTCGGGGGAGAACTCGCTCTTGGCAGCGCCGCAGACCGGACAGGTCCAGTCGTCCGGCAGCTTCTCGAAGGGGGTCCCGGGCGGGATGTTCCCCTCGGAATCGCCCTTTTCCGGATCATACACATACCCACACACGCCACAGACATACTTCTGCATGCTTTCCTCCTCTGATCTATGTTTGCAGGGACCTGCCGAAAGGCTTATCCCAGAGCCCCCTTCATCCGCTCAGCAACGGTCCTGCCCAGGTCGAAACACTTCTGCAGGGCGTCCCTGTCCGGCACGTACCTGGCCTTCAGCGGCTCGGAGACGAGGTCCACCTTCATCTCGGCAAGCACGTCGTGCAGCTGCTTGGCCGCCTCGCCGCTCCACCCGTAGGATCCGAAGGCGGCACCCACGAGGTTCACGGGCCTGAGGCCCTTCAGGTAGGTGAGCACGTCGGCCATGGCGGGCAGCATGTTGTTGTTCAGCGTGGAAGAGCCTGCCACCAGTCCCCCTGCCGTGAGGACCTCGTAGGCCACGTCGCTGCGGTGGTACGAACCCATGGACATGACCTTCACCCGCGCCCCGCCTGCGAGCAGGCCCTCCTCCACGGCCCTGGCCATGTGCTCGGTGCTGTGCCACATGGTGTGGAACAGCACCACGGCCTTGTCCGTGGGGTTCTGCTCAGACCAGGTCCGGTACTGCTGGAGGATCCAGGGCAGATCCTTCCTCCACACCGGCCCGTGATCGGGCGCCACGATGCGGATGTCGAGACCCGACGCCGCCACCTTGTCCAGCAGCTTGCCGATGAGCGGCGAGTAGGGCAGCAGGATGTTGCCGTAGTAGGTGGCAGCCTCGTACTCGATGATATCCTGCTTGATCTGGTCTGCAAAACGCTCGTCGCTGGCCAGGTGCATGCCGAAGGCGTCCTGGGAGAACAGGACGGATTCCTCGTGGAGATAGCTGAACATGCTGTCCGGCCAGTGGAGCATGCGGGTCTCCATGAAGGTGATGGTCATGTTGCCCAGGCTGAGCTTCTCGCCGTCCTTGACCGGGGTGATCTCGTCCTCGAACTGGAAATGCTCCTTCAGGGCCTTGGCGCCCATGACGGAGGCGAAGACCTTCTCGGGGTTGACCTCCCTGATGACCTCGGCCAGGCAGCCCGAGTGATCCATCTCCGAATGGTCCGAGATGATGTAGTCGATCTCCCTGGGGTCGATGAGCGCGGATATGCGCTCGAGCATCTCCTCCTTGAAGGGGGCCTTCACCGTATCGATGAGGGTGACCTTGTCCGCAAGGATGAGGTAGGCATTGTAGGTGCTTCCCCGCTTGGTGGTATACCCGTGAAAGTCCCGGATGATCCAGTCGATGGCCCCCACCCAGTACACCTTGTCCGTGATCTGAACCGGTTTATACACGCCTGACACTGTGTTCTCCTTTCCCAACGTCTCTCCATGCCCGCATGGATGGCTTCAAGCCTGAACCCCACCCTGCCCGGTTCCCGGGATGTCTCCGGAACAGGGGTACGGATGTTTAGCCGGCTCGGCGGACACAGGGCGGCACTGCAGTCCGGGCAGGGCCGGCTCACGCCGCCCTGCCGGTTATGCCTTCCAGAGGCCGTGGAGATTGCAGTATTCCCTGGCACTGACCTGCGCCGCATCGATGCAGAACTCCGCCTCCGGGGCATCGCCGGGTTTGAAGAACCTCCGGTAGGCGACGCCGTCCGCGATGAGTTCAACCCACTCGATGTAGTGCTTCTCCTCCATGGGATGGGCCACACTGCCGACCTTCACCCTGTAGCCCTTGCCGGTCTTCTCAATGACCGGGACATGCTTTTCCTTGGCGGCATCAACGGTGTTCTCCGTGAAGAGTTTCATGGGCTGCCCGCAGCAGACGAGTTCTCCCTTTCCCTCATGAAGGACCTCAACGATATTCCCGCACACCTCACACTTGTACACCTGCAGCCTGCTGGTCATGTTCATTCCCCCTTTATCATTATTGGTAATAATTACTGATAAGAGTAGTGGCTTCTTGCCGCCCTGTCAAGAATGAATCTGGGCTCTCTCTCGCAAGAACCCGTATGATACCATGATCCGGCAAAGAATCAACCATGGTCTCCCGCCAGCCACTCCCGCTGCAGGTGGATGCCTTCCCCCTGGACACTCCAGGGATCGGCTCTGAGTCTCGGCCCGAAGGATGGACTGATGGTTTTTTTTCCATATTGACAGGGTGTTGTTAGGCTGTTATGAAAGATGTCCGTCATACGCCGAAGTGGTGGAATTGGCAGACACGCCATCTTGAGGGGGTGGTGGGTAACTCCCGTCCGGGTTCAAATCCCGGCTTCGGCACCACCTGAACTTATTATTGTTGCAGCAGGACAGAAAGAGAGTTGAGTTCCATGTCGAGAAAGTGTGAACTATGCGGCAAAGGGCCACAGACCGGGCATAACGTGTCCCATGCCCAGAACAAGACCAAGAAGACCTGGCTTCCGAATCTCCAGAAGGTGCGGGTCCAGACCGCTGAAGGCGTGAAGAGCGTCAAGGTCTGCACCCAGTGCATCAAATCCAACAGAATTCAGAAGCACGTCGCCTGAAAACCGCCGCATACCCCGGTTTCCCGTTCCATGATCCCGCAGGCACCCCATGAAAACGGGGTGTTTTGTGCCTTGAGAAGGCCCCCCTTGGGCCTACACCCGGGTGATTCCATATTCCCCTTTGCAGAAATTCATGCTAAGGGGAGCACCATGCCTGTTGAATGAAATCCCCATGCGGAGATGAGCAATGTCGAAGATATTCCCCATCATGCTCGCCGTCCTGCTCGCCGGGTGCGCCACCACCAAGCAGCCGGCAGGCCCCATGGTCGACGACACGTCCTTCTACCTCGCCAGGTTCGACAAGGTGTGGGAAGTCACCATGAAGGTCCTGGAAAAGAAATCTCTCCCGGTGAAGGAACTGGACAAGGAGAAGGGAGAGATTACGACGGCCTTCTTCAACAGCTATTCCGTGGGGGTCAAGGCCCATGCCGACCTGGAAAAGATCGCCGAGAGACCCAACGTGAAGCTCGCCCTCTACACCCAGGTGGGATACTCGGTGACGATCAGGCTCACCCCCATCAACGACATGAGCACCCAGGTGAAGGTCATCGCCCATGTCGAGGCCTACGATTCCAATGCCACCAAGAAATGGCAGCCCTGCAGGTCCAAGGGCGTGGTGGAGCGGGAACTGCTCGAGTTGATCAGGAGCTCCCTCTAGGGTACAAGAAAGGGCTCAACCCTCGAGAACCTCTCCCGATGCCAGCCGGGGCCGTCATTTGCGCTCGATGCGCTCCACTCCCTTGAGCTTCCTGAGTTCTGCGGAGAGCTTTTCCAGCTCGCCCAGGTCCTTCACCAGCAACCGGAAGCTGCACATGGAGTTCCCGTTGGGCATGGACGAGGCGTTCAGCTTGGTGATGTTGATGTTCCGGGCGCCGATGATGGCCGTGATGGAGCCCAGCATGCCCGGCTTGTCCTGGCAGATGGCGGTCAGCTCGATCTCGTGGCTCTCCGAGACGCCCATGTCCCATTCCACCGGGATGATCCGCTGGGAATCGATCTCCGTGGCATAGGGACAGTTGGACCGGTGCACCGTGATACCCTTTCCCCGGGTGATGAACCCGATGATGTCGTCGCCCGGTATCGGCCTGCAGCACCTGGCGAAGCGGATGAGCAAGTTGTCGACGCCCTTCACCACGACGCTGGAACCCACCTGTTTCTTCTTGGGGTGAACCTCCTTGAACTCCTTCTTCTGCTCCTCGGGCAGGATCTTGTGGACGATCTGGTTCACCGAGGTCCTGCCGTACCCGATGGATGCATAGAGGTCGTCTGCCGTCTTGAAGGAGAACTCCCGGGCAAGCGCCTCAAGGTCCATGTCCTTCGAGATGTGCAGGCTCTTGAGCTTCTTCTCAAGCATCTCCCTGCCCAGCGCGATGCTCTGCTCGCGCTCCTGGGTCCGCAGCCAGGTCTGGATCTTGTTCCTGGCCCGGGAGGTCCTGGCGATCCTCATCCAGTCCTTGCTGGGGTGCTGCTTGGGCGAGCGCATGATCTCGATGACATCGCCGCTCTTCAGCTCGTAGTTCAGCTTCACGATCTGTCCGTTCACCTTGGCACCGGTGCACTGGTGCCCGAGCTGGGTATGGACGCTGTAGGCGAAATCGAGGGGGGTCGCCCCCAGGGGGAACTGCAGCACCTCCCCCCTCGGGGTGAAGACGAAGACGTCCTCAGGGTAGAGGTCGAGCTTGACGCTCTGGAGGAACTCCCGGGGGTCCTTCAGCTCCTTCTGCGACTCCAGGAGCCGCCTGAGCCAGGACAGCTCCTGACCCTGCTGGTCTCTGAGCTTAGCCTGGTCCCTGAGCTTGGAGTAATCCTTGTAGAGCCAGTGCGCCGCGATGCCCTCGTTGGCGATGAAGTCCATCTCGTAGGTCCTGATCTGGATCTCGATGCGCTCCCCGCCGGGGCCGAACACGGTGGTGTGGAGGGACTGGTACTTGTTCGGCTTCGGCATGGCGATGAAGTCCTTGATCCGCTGCTGGATGGGCTTCCACATGTTGTGGATGATGCCCAGAGCCGCATAGCACTCGCCCACGTTGTTCACGATGACCCGCACGCCCAGCACGTCGTAGATGTTCTCCAGGGGGATGCCCTGTCGTTTCAGCTTCTGGTACACGCTGTAGATGTGCTTGATCCTGCTCTTGAGCTCGGCCCTGATGCCCGCCTCTTCGAGCTTGGAGGAGACCTGGGCCATGACGTCCCTCAGGAACGGCTCCTTCTCGAGGGCCACGGCGTCGAGCTTCGTCTTGAGGACGTGGTAGTCCTCGGGCTCCAGGTATCTCAGGCTCAGCTCCTCCAGTTCCACCTGGAGCCAGTGGATGCCGAGCCGGTTGGCAAGGGGGGCGTAGATGTCCAGGGTCTCCCTGGCGATCCTGAGCTGGGAGGCCCTGTTGTGGTACTCCAGGGTCCGCATGTTGTGGAGGCGGTCCACCAGCTTGATGAGGAGCACTCGCAGGTCCTTGCTCATGGCCAGGATCATCTTGCGGAAGTTCTCCGCCTGCTGCTCCTCCACGGAGCGGAAATTCATCTTGCTGATCTTGGTGAGCCCCTCCACCACCTGGGCCACCTCTTCGCCGAACTCCTGCTGGATGTCCTCCCTCTTCGTGAGGCTGTCCTCGATGGCGTCGTGCAGGAAGGCAGCGGTCACCGCCGTTACATCGAGGCGCATCTGGGCCACAATGTGCGCCACCTCCAGGGGATGGTGAAGGTAGGGCTCTCCGCTCAGCCTCTTCTGGCCCTGATGGACCCGGGCGGAAAAGACATATGCCTTCTCGATCAGGCGCTTGTCTTCCTCCGGTATGTACGAGGACACCTCATCGAGGATGTCATTTATCCGTACCGTCAATGATTACACCCTTCTCCTCAAGCAGCCTCCGGCAGTACGCAACGGCGTCCGCGGCGCACACCTTCTCCGTCCTTGCCCCTGAGCGTTCCTTGACCTCCACCATGCCCGACGCGAGATCCTTGGGCCCCACGGTGACGCGGACAGGCACGCCGATGAGATCAGCGTCCTTGAACTTCACCCCGGGCCGCAGGTCGCGGTCGTCGAACAGCACGTCGAACCCGGGCTTCAGCAGCCCCTGGTAGATCGTGGTGGCTACGTTCATGACCTGGGCATCGCTGGTGCTGATAGGCAGCACCACGGCATGGAAGGGGGCGATGGCGGCCGGGAAGATGATGCCGTCGGCGTCGTGGTTCTGCTCCAGTGCCGCCGCCACTGTCCTGCCCACGCCGATGCCGTAGCACCCCATGATCAGGGGCTTCTGGACGCCGTCCTCGTCGAGGAAGAGCGCGTTCATGGCCCTGGAGTACTTCATGCCCAGCTTGAACACATGCCCCACCTCGATGCCGCGGATGGTCTCCAGCACGCCGCCCGCGCACCTTGGGCAGGCCTCGCCGCCTGTGGCTGCCCGGATGTCGGCAACGAGGTCCACGCGCACGTCCCTGGAGAACCAGACGTCCGTGACGTGGTGATCTTCCCTGTTGGCTCCGGTGGCGTACGGCCCACCTGCAAGGAGCGCCCCGTCAGCCACCTTCTTCAGGGCAAGGCCCATGGGGCCGGCGAACCCCCGCGGGGCCCCGGTACACTTGAGGATCGTGTCTTCGTCTGCCAGTTCCACGGACTCGCACCCCAGCGCCCTGCGCAGCTTTGCCACGCTGATCTCGTGGTCGCCCCTGACCAGTGCGGCCACCGGGCCGGCATCCGTCGAGTAGATGAGTGTCTTGATGAGGCGGGACGGCTCCATGGAGAGGAACTCGCACACCTCCTCCACGGTCCTGACGTCCGGGGTGTGCACCTCCTTCGGACTGCCTGCCGGGGCCTGCGGGAAGGACAGGTCGGCGGGCAGTGCGATCTCGGCACGCTCCTGGTTCGCCGCATAGGCGCAGCTGGTGCAGCTCAGGATGAGATCTTCCCCGGTCTCCGCCAGCACCATGAACTCGTGGGAGAAGTTGCCGCCGATGGGTCCCGAGTCAGCCTCCACGGCCTTGAATTTCAGCCCGCACCGCGTAAAGATGCGCTCGTACGCACGGTACATGGCCTCGTAGCTCTTCTCGGCGCCCAGGTCGTCGGCATCGAAGGAGTAGGCGTCCTTCATGATGAACTCCCGGGCCCGCATGACGCCGAACCGCGGCCTGATCTCGTCGCGGAACTTGGTCTGGATCTGGTAGAGGTTCAGGGGGAGGTCCTTGTAGGAGCGGACATGGTCCCGGACGATATCCGTAATGACCTCCTCGTGAGTCGGACCCAGGGCGAACTCGGCGCCCTTGCGGTCGTAGAGCCTGAGGAGCTCCTTGCCGTAGACCGACCACCTGCCGCTCTCCTTCCAGATCTCGGCGGGCTGGACCCCCGGCATGAGGCACTCCTGGGCGCCCGCCGCGTTCATCTCCTCGCGGATGATCTGTTCCACCTTCCTGATGGCCTTCAGCCCATAGGGCAGGTAGGAGTAGATCCCGGAGGCCAACTTCTTGAGCATGCAGGCCCGGAGCATGAGCTTGTGGCTCACCACCTCGGCGTCCCGGGGCTCTTCCTTCAGGGTGTGGAGGAACAGTGATGACATCTTCATTCGGGTGTCTCCTTGCGTATTTCGTTCAGAATGGTCGTGATGATCTCGCCGGTTTCGATGCGCCTGACGGGCTTGCCGCGGGCAAAGAGCACCGCGCCCTTGGCGTCGCAGGCAACCCCCACATCCGCGATCCGTGCCTCGCCGGGGCCGTTCACCACGCACCCCATCACCGCCACCACCATGTGCCTGCGCACATCCTTGAGGGCATCTTCCAGCTCGGAGGAGATGGCGGCCACGTCCGCGCACGCGCGGGCGCAGGTGGGGCACGCGATGACGCGGACACCCTCGGCCCTGAGCCCCAGGCACTCCAGGAGTACCCTGCCGGCGAACACCTCCTGGACGGGATCGGCGGAGAGCGAGACCCGGATGGTGTCGCCGATGCCCTCAGCCAGGAGCGCACCGATGCCCACTGACGAGCGGATCAGCCCAGAAACAAGCGGTCCGGCCTCGGTCACCCCCAGGTGCAGGGGCCACGCCGAGACGGCCGAGAACCGCCGGTAGGCGTCCAGGGTTTCGAGCACGTCGGAGGATTTCAGCGACACCTTCATGGAGCTGACCCCCATGTCCTCGAGCATCTCCACGTACTGGCGGCCGCTCTCCACGATGGCGCCCACGTGGTCCCCCTTGTACCGTGCCAGGAGCGACTTCTTCACCGAACCAAGGTTGACGCCCACCCGGATGGGGGCGCCGGTGTCCATGGCCGCCTTCGCCACGGCCCTGAGCCTGTCGCGGCCGCCGATGTTCCCGGGATTGATGCGGATGCCGTCCGCCCCCTCCCGCAGTGATCCGATGGCGAGGCGGTGGTCGAAATGGATGTCGGCGATGAGGGGGATCAGTACCTGTTTCCTGATCTTCCCGAAGGCCTTCACGGAATCCTCGTCCGGAACGCTGACGCGGACGATGTCGCACCCGGCCCGGATGAGTTCCTGGATCTGTGACACCGTTGCGGGTATATCCCGGGTGATGGTGTTCGTCATGGACTGGATGCTCACCGGTGAGCCGCCGCCGACAGGACATCTTCCCACAAATATCCTTCGAGTCTGCTCGCGATGAGGGCTCATCAGCATTGAGTACCATAGAAGGTGTTTCGACTCAAGATTGGAAGGGGTTTGAACGATAAGATCAGGGATGGGGAGACTGTCGACTGATCAGATTGAAACCCTCCTGAACAGCATCGGCGAGCTGCCTACACTGCCGTCCGTGGCCACTGCCATCATGGAGAAGACCCTGGAGGACAATGTGAACGCCAAGCAGATCGCCGACCTGGTGGAGAAGGACCAGGCCCTGGCGCTCAAGGTGCTCAAGGTTGCCAACTCCCCGTTCTACCGGAGGATCAAGGAGATCTCCACCATCCGGGGGGCAGTGGTGCTGCTCGGGTTCAACGTCCTCAAGAGCATCGTGCTCAGCATCAGCGTGATCAACCTCTTCAACGAGAAGGAACGCAGGGCGCTTGACTTCTACACCTTCTGGCAGCACAGCATCGCGTGCGCGGTGTGCGCCAAGGCCATGGCCGCAAAGGTGCTTCCCTCCGCCGCAGAGGACGCCTTCGTGGCAGGGCTGCTCCACGACCTGGGCAAGGTCATCGCGGACCAGCTCCTGTGCAGGCACGGCGAGTACAACGAGGTCCTGGAGGCCATGAACAGGGCAGGTGCGGACATCATCGAGACCGAGCAGCAGCTCGTGGGCATCGACCACGCGTCCATCGGCAGGCACCTCATGGAGCGGTGGAACCTGCCCGGACACCTCAGCAAGGCGGTGGGGTTCCATCACAGCATCGTGGACATCACCGACGACCCGCAGACCAAACGCCTGTGCTCCATCATCCACGTGGCGGACATGGTGGCCAACCACCTGGGCATCGGCATGAGCCCCGCCAAGGCAGGGTTCATCGACCCCTCCCTGCTCAACCACCTGGGCCTGACCAGCCAGGACATCCAGGACATCTCCATCTCGCTCAAGGACAACATCTCGAACATCAGCGACGAGCTCGGCATCCCCCGGGCAGAGCCCAAGACCTACTTCGAGGTCCTCCAGTCGGCCAATGCACAGCTCGGCAGGCTGAGCCTCGACCTGGAGCAGAAGAAGATGGCCCTGGAGCGCAGGACCCTGGAGCTTTCAAGCCTCAACCAGCTGAGCACGAACCTCCAGTCGTCCATGAAGCTCTCCGAGATCACCGCCACCATCGCCACCCACGCGCTCACCATCCTCGATGCCAAGAAGGCACGGTGCATGATCAGGCTGAACAACCTGCGGATCATGGTCACCGAGTCGTTCATGCTCGGCGAGTCTCCCCAGACGAAGTCGGGCACGGCGAGCGCCACCAAGGAGATGCTGGACAGGACCAACGGGATCTTCCCCCGTGCTCAAGGCATCGTCTTCGGCGCCCTGAAGGTGGACGGCAAGGCCATCGGCGCACTGGAGGTGCTCCTCAAGGACAACCTGGGACCAGACGAGATCAGCCAGAAGAACCTGCTCCTGCGGACCATCGCGGAGATGAGCTCCCAGGCCATTCAACGCGCCATGCTCATCACCAGGCACATGAAGGCCCAACGGCTGGCCGCGGTCACCAAGACGGCCATCGCGGCGAACCACGAGATCAATTCGCCACTCACCACCATCCTGCTCAAGCTCGACATGATCATGGGCGAGATGCAGGTCAGCCCTGCCACCAAGAAGGCGCTCTCCGACATCAAGAACGAGGCGCTGAACATCCGCAACGTGGTGAAGAAGATGCTGGAGATCTCCGACGTGGTGGAGACGGCCTACACCCAGCACGAGAAGATGCTCGACCTCAACCAGGCCTCCGCCCCCCGCCATGCCGCCCCCTCACCCTCCCCCGGTCCCGCATCCAAGCCCCAGAAACCCATGGACAATCCTGAAGCGGGGTTCGAAGATTTTCTGGAAGAAGCACCGCCTGCTCCCCGGAGACCCCAGCCGGCCAGGACGGAGGGGGCCGAACAGACCCCGGGCTTCGAGGACTATCTCGAGGACAGGAAAAAGGGGGCCTCCCCCGCACAGGGCGCTGCCCGGAAATCCGATCTGAAATCAGACACCCCTGGCTTCGAGGATTTCCTCGACAAGTAGCGCCCCGGATCAGGGCACTGCAGCCCGGATCCGTCCCCATCACCCTCACCTCCTCAGCGGGGCGTTCGAGAAAACCGGTTGATCCGAACCTGATGGTCAATTATTCTTGGACAATACCCTACCATTCGATGCGAGGAGGTTGCCATGGGAGCACTCGTGGACACACAGGGACGGATCAGCTGGGGAATCTACGACGAACCAGTCACGGACGTGAACTACCTGGACTACGACCTTCGGACCGCCATGGGCGCCAGGGTATCCCTGCTGAGGAAGCGCCTCATGGCAAACCAGTTCCACTTCGTGGGCGTCATGGGGCCGGAGGTCCTCATCGGGCTCGCCGTGGTGGACCTCAAGTTCCTTGCCAATGGATTTCTCTATGTCTACGACAGGACAACCAAGGAGATCACCGAGGCAAGGGACCTGTCCCTGCCGGGCAAGGGCACCTTCATCACCACGACCCCCGATACCCCTGCCAGCAGGTATGCCTCGCGGAAGCTCACCATCGAGATGACCGGCGACACGGTGAAGGCCTTCTCCAAGGACCTTGAGCTGTCGCTGCGGCTCGGCACGAAGGATGCCCGGCCACTGCGCATCTGCACACGGGCCGGGTACACCGGCTGGGTCTATACCCAGAAGACCAGCCCGGTGCCAGTAACGGGCACTGTGGTACGAAAGGGGCGCTCCCACGGGATCTCGTCGCCCGCCAGCATGGCCCTGGTGGACTGGACCTGCGGGTATATGCGCAGGCAGACCTGCTGGAACTGGGCCGCCACCGCCTGGACCCTGCCCGACGGGAGGTCCCTGGGCATGAACCTCTCCTGCGGGGTGAACGAGACCAGCTTCACGGAAAACGCCTTCTGGATCGACAACGGCATGACCAAGGTGGACACGGTGAACTTCGTCTTCGACACGCACGACCTCTTCAGCCCGTGGCGCGTGCTATCGTCAGACTCGAGGGTGGACCTCACCTTCATGCCCGAGCGGTCGCGTTCAGAGAAGGTCAATGCTGGCTTCATCGCGTCGCGTTTCACCCAGCTCGTGGGCACCTTCGAGGGGGCCCTCAGGACGCAGGGCGGCGAGGTCATCCGGATCAAGGACTGCCCGGGCTTCGCCGAGGATCACTACGCCAAGTGGTGAGTACGCCGGTTGATGAGGTTGACCCAGTCCCGGTACATGACCGAGAGGACCATGAAGTCCTTCTCGTTGTCCACGTCCAGGGCTGCACCGCCGATGGTGGTTTCCACCAGCCTGAAGCGAGTCCCCAGCACCTCTGAGATGAGTCGCTCCAGCTTGTGGCGGGATACGGCGTAGCTCACCATGCGGGCCAGCCCCGGGAGGCCCACCGCGGTGAGGCCTGCGGATATCTGAAGAAGCAGGTACAGGACAAGGGTCTTGCCGATCTTGCCGGGGCCGAGCCGGACGATCTCCAGGATGGCCCGGCCGATATTCATGAGCTCCTTCTGGTAGCGGTATTCGTACACCTTCAGCACCAGGTCGATGCTGTTCAGCAGGACAAAGGGCCTGGCCATGTGGAGGTTGTTCTGCCTGAAGTTCCCCTCCCGGGTGTGGAACGTGGCCATCTTGATGCCGGGTCTCCCCTTGCGCGGGCCGAATTCCCTGAGGGTCTCCTCCGAGGTGATGCCGGCGATATAGTCGTACCTGTCCATGTCGCAGTTCGAGATGAACTGCTCCAGCTCCTCCACGCTGAGCAGCGGGATGTCGCCCGAGAGGAACAGGACGTGCTTGGCATAGTGCTTCTCGATGAGGGCGCCGGTGATCTCGGGCTTGTCGCGGTACTCGGGGAGCGACTGGAGGAACCCTTCCCACCCGTTCTCGGCCAGGCTCCTCTTCTGCGGCACGATGTGGGCGCGGGTGTCGCCGATGACCTCCTCGAACCTGTCCCTGGGTCCCACCACCACGATGTTGTCGATGGACCCGCACGCCTGGAGGGTCTCCACGATGTGCCGGATGATGGGCACCCCGCCGACGTCCAGCAGGGCCTTGTTCTTCTTGAATACCCTGCGGGCGGCCCTCCCGTCGCCCGCAGTCACGATGGCGTCGATTCCCATATCCCGGTATGAACTCAAAAAAACCCCCGATTGTCAAGCCTCTTGAGCATGCAGGCCTGGGCTCACCCGGTTCCTTTTCCCTTGAACTCCAGAGCTTGTTGCCGTACCGTACCCCCATCACAACGCAAAGGACGCCCCATGGATGCTCATGACCGCGCAACCCTGCTCTCCGGACTGAGCGCCGCGGTGCCCATCTGGATCGGCTATGCGGCGGTGGGCGTGCCCTTCGGGGTCCTTGCCGCACAGGCCGGACTCGGCACCTTCCAGATCGCCCTGATGTCGCTGGTCGTCTTTGCCGGCAGCTCCCAGTTCATTGCGGTCTCCCTGCTATCGTCCGGTGCGCCGGTGCTGCCCATCGTCATCACCACCTTCTTCGTGAACCTCAGGCACCTCCTCATGAGCTCCAGCCTGGCCCTGCACCTCAGGGGGCTGAGCCGGTGGAGATTGAGCCTCTTCGCGGCCGAGATCACAGACGAGACCTTTGCCGTGAACCTCACCCGGTTCAGGGGCGCCTCCTGGGACGAGAACAAGGCCGGGATCGTGAACCACACCGCGCACCTCGCCTGGATCATCAGCTCTATGGCCGGCGGACTCCTCGGCGGGGTCATCCCCCACGGGGCGCTGGGCATCGACTACGCGCTCACCGCCATGTTCCTCGCGCTGCTGGTCCTGCAGACCACCTCACCCCTCATCGCACTGGTCGCCCTGTGCTCCGGGGCGCTGGCAGTTCTCATCTCGCTCGCGCTGCCCGGAAACTGGAACGTTATCCTTGCCACCGTCTTCTCCGCCACAGCGGGCCTCGTCATCCAGGACCTATGGCCAGGGCTCTCCAAGGACAGCCGGGTGGCCCCATGACGGCGGAGCAGTACCTTCTGTGCATCGCGGGCATGGGCCTGGTGACCTACATCCCCCGGTGGCTTCCCCTCCTGTGGCTCTCCGGCAGGGAGATCCCTCCACTATTCGTGCGGTGGCTCTCGCTGGTCCCGGCGGGTATCCTCAGCGCCCTGGTGGCGCCATCGCTGGTCCTGGACCAGGCCACGGGCCGCTTCTGCCTGATGAGGCCGGAATTCCTCGCGGCCCTGCCCACCCTCGCCTTTGCCTGGTGGAGCCGCTCGCTGGGGGGGACCGTGATCGTGGGCATGCTCCTGTATTCCCTGGCAGGAAGGCTCTGCTGATCCCGGTGAAATGCCACTGTGATGGATGAGCCGGACATGACCCTGTCCCGGAAACACCATCTGGGGATTGCATGTCTATTTTCGTTTTTGATATATATCGATAACAGAAGCCATTGGTATTTTCGCAGCCGAAACCATTTCGGCACAGTGGCCACGAGGAGGGATCATGACGGCATCACCCAGGGCCCCAGGCCGCGCGGTGAAGATCAAGCAGGGCATCTATGCCCATGTGCCTGACCCGCTGCCGCCCCGCCTGGAGTGGACGCCTGCTCTGATGCGGTCCATCTCCGAGGCAGACCGCCTCATCGGGTGGCTGGCCGGCGAAGGGAGGAGGCTGCCGAACCCCCACCTCCTCATGCGGCCGTTCCTCGCGCGCGAGGCGGTGCTGTCGAGCCGCATCGAGGGCACCCAGGCCACCCTGGGTGAGGTCCTGGCCGCGGATGCCGGCGCGGCCGTGGGCCGCAGCCCGGACGAGATCAGGGACGTGGCGAACTACGTGGCCGCCCTGGACCACGGGATCGAACGCCTACAGACGCTCTCGCTCTCCCTGGGGCTGATCCTCGAGATCCACGGCAGGCTCATGCAGGGTTCCGGCAACGGGCTTGCTAGACCTGGGGAGTTCCGCAGCACCCAGAACTGGATCGGCTCCCCGGGGTGCTCGCTGGCGGACGCCTCCTACATCCCGCCGCCCCCGGAGATGCTCATGGAGTGCCTGGGCGACCTGGAGACGTTCCTGCAGGACACCACGCTGCCCCCCCTGGCCCAGATCGCGCTCGCCCACTACCAGTTCGAGGCGATCCACCCCTTCATCGACGGCAACGGCCGCGTGGGGCGGCTCCTGATCACCCTGTTCCTGGTGGAGCGGGGCGTGCTGCCCACACCGCTGCTGTACCTGAGCGCCTTCTTCGAGGCGACCCGGACCCATTACTACGAGCGTCTCCGCCGGGTAAGCACTGAGGGCGACTGGGAATCCTGGCTGCTGTACTTCTTCAACGGCGTTGCGCGCCAGGCAGAGGACGCCCTGGACAGGGCAGAGACCATCAACGACCTCATGACCCGGTGGCGCCAGGAGGTGGGTCAGATTTCATCAAAGGTCGCCCCGGCTGTCCTGGAACGCCTCGCCGCCAACCCGTACATCACGGCCAAGAAGCTCTCCACCGACCTGAACATCGCATTCACCACCGCCCAGCGAACCATCGACAAGATGACGGCCCTGGGCATCCTCAGGGAGATGCGCCAGGCGAAGCGCGACCGGGTGTACTGCGCCCAGGGGATCCTGGACATCCTGGAACGACCCGCCCGTCTCGTGCCCCTGGGGTGAGTGGATATCGGGGTGAAAAACGGGCACACGACCCAGATGATGTGTTTGAATAGGATCTCTGAAGGAACCAAGGATCGTCCTGTTGCTTTGAACTCATAGTTCCTCATGTCTTGAAGTCAACCTGAAGATTTCGCAAAAGAATCGTTGATTCTTCCATCTCAACGAAAGCAGAGATCATGCACTAAAAAAAGGCAGCAGGGTGAGGCGGCTTCTTCAAACCCATTGATCCCGGGCCGCAAGTGACGGTTCAAAGGAGATCGGCTTCCAGCGTTGACTTGGGATCAAGATCATCTCTTCTGTGGTGTTCTGAGAAATTCATCTTTGCAAGGAGCGCCTGTCAGGGCAGGAGCTCATGCAATCGCATGAAAAGGCATGTTCGTCTCAGGGTTTTCCGGGACAGGTTCCGTGGGCTCTTCCCTATCAGACCCTTGGACCTCTTCCTGGCCCTGGTCCTGCTGTTCGAAGGCGGCCTGCATGTCGGCCATCCTCTCCTGGG
This sequence comes from Deltaproteobacteria bacterium, assembly GCA_029547045.1. Lineage (GTDB taxonomy): Bacteria > Desulfobacterota > Desulfomonilia > UBA1062 > UBA1062 > MWEI01. The sequence goes on from JAKPQL010000077.1 coordinate 56,082, forward strand.
AAGCCTCTGTCCGGGCATGCTGCGCCTTCTGTGCCGCCGCCGCGGCCACGGCCCGGTCCTGGGCGCTGGGATCGGCAGGCGCCAGGGCCGAGGCCCTGACCCGCTGCATCTTCTGGATGGTCTGTTCGGGGTCGTTCTCCGAGGAGGTATCGATGCTCACCTCTCCGCCCACGGCGTAGATCCTGCCGTCAGGTCCCCGCTGATACTGATACTTCACCCCTCCCCGGATCAGCCCGCCGCCTGCGGCCATGTGGGCCATCTCGTGGGCCCTGACCTTCTGGTCCCGCTGCGCGAGCTGCTGGACCTGCCTGCGCTCCTCGTTGGAGAGTTCCTCCGTGCCCTTGTTTTCTTCGAAGTCGTTTTTCAACTCGTTCGTCCTGTCAGACCCGGATATGGTCCCTGTCCGGTCATAGACGGGGTTGCGGGACTCCGGCGAGCCGATGCGCACAGCATCGTCTCCCCGGGGCACAGACCCTGGGCAGGACGGCGCCTCCCGGGACAGGGACTGATCCCGCGGACAGCTCTGGTATACGCTCTCAGGGCTGATGGGCAGTATCTTCATACGCTTTCACACGCTGCGCGGAGCACTGTAATAACTGATCGGCACATACTGTTTTCTAATTACATAGGGCCTTTTCGGGAAAAGGAAAGGGGGTGTCCCCCGTTCATGCCGCGCCGGACCCCCTCACGCGAGGGAATAGGTGTCGATGATCCTGCGCTCGAGCTCGCCCTCTATCCTGGCGATGACCTCCACGTGGCCGGCGATGGACGAGTTCTGGAGCTTGTGCCGCAGGAGCTCGTCCACCTGGAAGATCCCCGCGGAGTTTGCCAGCGTGATCACCAGCTTCACGGGCCGCTGGTCGCCCTCCTCGATGTCCACCGCGTCCACTGCCTGGGCAGAGATGGAGTGGATGTTCACCTTGCCCGCCTCGAAGGGGATGCGCGAGCGACCCTCCTTCATGTCCAGGGCGTCAGCCACCTTGAGGACGCCCGCCTCCACGGTGAGGCAGGTCTCCTTGGCGTTGTGGGCCACGATGGCGTGCATGACCTCGGCGGTGATGACGGTGAGCGCCGGCTCATTATAGATCCCCTGCAGGAGCTGCCGGCACTTGGGGTAGGCGAAGATGAGGCTGTGCCGCTCGTGGTCGTTGCGGTGCACCGCGATGCCGATGTCGTGGAGGCAGGAGGCGAGGACCACCACCACCTCGGCGTCGTCCGGTTCCAGGCCGTGGTTCTTCACCACGCTGGGCTCCACCCCTCCCTTCACCAGCAGGCGGAGTATCCTCAACGCGGCGTTCGCCACGATGCGGATATGGATCTCGCCGTGGTCGTTGATGCCGCTGCGGTCCACAGCGTTCATGTTGGCGCATTTCCACAGCTGGAGCAGTTCCTGGTCTTCCTGGATGCGCTCCATCAGGAGTGCGAGCCGGGCATTCTTCTTCGTGGGTAAGTGAAAGCTCATGGGGATCCTCCCTTTCACCTGGACGGATACGTACCATATTCCCGGGCACGATGGTAGTACCGCCGCATGTCCTGCGGCCTGGGTCCCGGCATCGATCCCCGCGCTCCCGGGTATTCCTTGACAGCCGGCCCTCCTCGCCGTACCTACAGGCATGATGGCGAGAGAGAACGGTATCACCTTTGATTTCGACATGCCCGTGAACAGGCGCAACACCTCGAGCCTCAAGTGGGACCGGTACCGGGGCACGGACACCCTGCCCCTGTGGGTGGCGGACATGGACTTCCAGGCCCCGCCCGCGGTCCTGGCTACACTGCGGAAGCGCGTGGACCACGGCGTGTTCGGGTACACGCTCCCCTCGGATGACCTGATGGATGCGGTGCTGGCCATGCTCCGGAGCGCCCATGCCTGGGAGGTCCGGCCCGAGTGGGTCGTGTGGCTGCCCGGGCTTGTCACGGGCCTGAACGTCGCCTGCCGATGCGTGGGGGAACCTGGTGACGAGATCATGACCACCACCCCTGCCTATCCGCCCTTCCTGAGCGCGCCTTCGATGGCACAACGCAGCCTGATCAACGTTCCCCACGTGGCAGAGGCGTCAGGATACGCCTTTGACTTCGATCGCATGGAACGTTCTGCAACGGACCGCACGCGCATGTTCATCCTGTGCAACCCGCACAACCCCACTGGCAGGGTCTTCACCAGGGCCGAACTCGAACGTCTGGCAGGATTGTGTCTGAGCGGGGGCATGGTCATCTGTTCGGACGAGATCCACTGCGGTCTGGTCCTCGACCACGACAAGGCCCACCTCTCCATCGCCGCCTTGGACGGAGAAGTGGCACGCCGGAGCATCACCCTGCTCGCGCCCAGCAAGACGTACAACCTGCCAGGCCTCGGATGCTCGCTGGCAGTGATCCCGGACAATGACCTGCGCTCACGGTTCAGACAGGTCATGGCCGGCATCGTGCCGCATGTCAATGCACTGGGGTTCGCCGCCGCCCTGGCCGCGTACCGCGACTGCGAGGACTGGCGCCTGGAGCTCATCGGCTATCTCCGGGAAAACCGCGACCTGGTGGAGTCCTTCGTGGCAAACTCCGGGGGCCTGTCCATGCACCACGTGGAGGCCACCTACCTGGCGTGGATCGACTGCCGGGGCATCGGGCACGATGACCCTGCGGCCTTTTTCGAACAGGCCGGGGTGGGCCTGTCCAGCGGCGCTGACTTCGGCACCCCGGGCTTCGTGCGCCTGAACTTCGGGTGCCGCCGCAGCCTGCTGGACGAAGCGCTCTCCAGGATGGGTTCTGCGCTTGGTCAGCGCGCCGAGGCCCCGGCTCCGTAGCGCGCGCCGGCACCGCGCGGCCTGCCTCCCCGGGTCTTCATGGAATGGCGCTGGGGACTCCTCCCTCGACCTCCCTGGCGGGCCGCCGGGAACAGGCCCTCGGGCCTGGGCCGTGTATAGTCGAAGCCCGGCAGGACCTTGTGCTCAAGTGCCGCCCCGAGGGCGCACTCGATGGCGTACGCCATGGAGGTGTCCTCGCTGGTGACGAAGGTGAAGGCCTCGCCCGTCCTGGAAACGCGGCCGGTGCGGCCGATGCGGTGGGTGTACGACTCGGCGGTGTCGGGCATGTCGTAGTTGATGACATGGGTGATGGCCGACACGTCGATGCCGCGGGCAGCGATGTCCGTTGCCACGAGGATCTTGTACGACCCGGCGCGGAATCCCTCGATGGCATGCTGCCGCTGGCTCTGCGACAGGTTGCCCTGCAGGGACGTGGCGCTGAACCCCGAAAGCCCCAGCTGTTCGGCCAGCTTCTTTGCGCGGTGCTTGGTCCGGGTGAACACGAGCACCGAGTCCGTTACGGTGTGCCGGAGCAACTCCTTGAGCAGGGCCGTTTTCAGATGCTGCTCAACGTGGTAGAGGGCGTGGGATATGGTTTCCACGGGCTTGGTATGGTCGACCTGGACCGTGACCGCATCGCGGAGCATGTCGGCGGACAGGCGGCGGATGTCATCGGGCATGGTGGCCGAAAAGAGCAGGTTCTGCCGCTTCATGGGGAGCTGCCTGACGATCCGGCGGATGTCGGGAAGGAAGCCCATGTCGAACATGCGGTCGGCCTCGTCGATGACCAGGGTCTCCAGGCCGGAGAGGTCGATGGTCTTCCGGGACAGGTGGTCCAGCAGCCTGCCAGGGCAGGCCACGAGGATCTCAGAGCCGCGCCTGACGGCCTGGACCTGGGGCTCCATGCCCACGCCGCCGATGATGACAGAGCTGTGGAGCTTCGTGTTCTTCCCCAGTGCGGTGACGCTCTCGTGTATCTGGACGGCCAGTTCCCGCGTGGGTGCAAGGATCAGGGCCCTGACCCTGCGGCGCGGGCCGGTCATGAGCCTGTGGAGCAGCGGCAGCGCAAAGGCCGCCGTCTTCCCGGTGCCGGTCTGAGCGAGGCCCAGGACGTCACTTCCGTTCACGATGTGGGGGATGGACTGTGCCTGGATGGGGGTGGGTGAGGTGTATCCCTGCGCAGCGATTGCAGCAGAGATGTCCGGGTGTAGATTGAAGTGTTCGAATGTCATTGATGCTCCTTTGTATAGTATGTGTCTGGCACTGGGTCTGTGCCCTCGCGGGCAGGCCCGGTCTCCTGAAACCACTGGGATGTTTTTCAGCGGGAATGCATCGGACTCGTGGCAGATGGGTTCCTGTTCGGTTGTTCGGCTGAATATCTTGATGAATGACGATCCCCTGTTCCCTTGTCCGTTTGCTGATACGTCGTGTCGATCATGCCATTTCCATGGTTATCCAGCCTCGTCCCTGAGCACGCACGCGTGCCCTTCTTGTTCTGAAAGACGGGAGGTATCGGCTTATGCCTCAAAGGCCTGCCGGGTGTCTTCGAGAAAGGGTATTCAGGTAAGACCGACTCGCATTCCAGACTGCGCGTATCACTACGCGCCCCCACGGAGGCTGTCAAGGAGAAAAGACATTTGGCGGCCGTTTCCCCGGATACGGCGCCTGCCTTGTGCATCTTTACGACCGAGGGGGCTCCACGGGCAGGATCCCGGCATCACGGCCCAGGCCGTCCAGCACCCCTGCATCCCGCAAGTATGGGTCCTTCTTGAAATATACCGTTCCCGCCTCGTCCACCTCCACGGTCCAGTAGAGCAGGAGGATGGGAATGGGCCGTGGCAGGTAAACGGTCCTCGTCCTTAGCTCCCCCTTCGCCCTCATGAGCCCGTCCATACCCCAGCGGCTCGGATTGTCCAGCAGCAGCTCCGCCAGCTCGAAGGGCCTTTCCAGGCGGATGCATCCCGAGCTGAACGTCCTGTCTTCACGGGAAAAGAGCTCCTTGTACGGTGTGTCGTGGAGGTACACGAAGTATGCGTTGGGGAACATGATCTTGATGCGGCCCAGGGCGTTCTTCGGGCCCGGTTTCTGCCTGAGCGTGTAGGGAAACCGCTGTCCGGGGTAGCGCGACCAGTCCACGCTGCTCGGGTCCACCGGCCTTCCCCTGCTGTCCAGGATGGTTAGCCCGTTCTTACTGAGGTATCTCGGGTTCTTCCTGACAGCGGGCAGGACGTCCTGCTCGAAGATCGTGGGCGGCACCACCCATGCCGGGTTGATCTCCACGTGGGTGATCTCCGACCTGAACACGGGCGTGTCCCGGTAGGGTCTGCCCACCTGGGCCCTGCAGGAGAAGACGATCCTGCCGTCTTTGCTGTAGAACACGCGGAACCCGGCGATGTCCACCAGGACAAAGGTTTCCTCGACCCCTCTGAGCACCCACCGCGCGCGTTCGAGGTTCACGCGGATCTGGTCGATGCGGTCCTCCAGGGGCACGTTCATGGCCTCCAAGGTCCCCGCGCCGGCTACCCCGTCCTGCTTCAGGCCGTGCCTTCGCTGGAAAAGCATGACCGCTCCCTCCAGGGTCTCGTCGAAGACCTCGGGGTCAGCCGGATCCTCCCCGACAGGATCGGTGACGGCGAGGCGCCTGCGGAGTGAGGCCACCCGAGGGTCCTTCATGCCCGTCTTCAGCGCAGGTCCGGGTGGAACACTCTCCCAGCCGCCGGTGGCCCTGAACGCGCGATACCGGGCAAGGGCGTTCTTCAGGCGGTCATAGTAGGGGTGATCGATCCTCCAGCTCCGTGCCGCCTGTGTCAGGGAAGGTGAGTTCAGGGCGTCCTCCAGGAAGAGGATGGGGTCGGAGCCCCGAACCTGTTGCTTGAGGTTCCACTGCGGATGGTGCGTGACCGGGTCTTCCCTCCCGCAGCTGAGGTCATGGGCGAGCAGGATGAACGCATCGGTGAGGAGGATGTCGAGGGCTGCCGTGGTCGCTGCGTCGGGGAAGAGCCCGGAGAGGATCTCCTCCTGCAGGGACCGAATCTCCTCCACGTGATACGCCCTGGGGTCGAGACCCTCGGCGTAGGTTTCCTCAATAGCGGAAAGGAGTTGCTCCACCCAGGCCGGATCGAGCCATATGGGCCGATACCCGCGACGCTGGTACAGCTCGGACAGGACCAGGGCGGAGGATATCTGACAGGCACCAACGGCCAATCCGCCCTCTGGCGGGCTGCTGCCGAGCTTTACCTGGATGAGGGCGGCGACCTCGTCTTCGAAGGGGCTGCACAGGCCGGTTTCTGGCATGAGCATCGTGACACCCAGCAGCAGGAGGAAGAGGGGTAAAATACGCGGCATGAAGCCTCACTCTCTCGGACATGCACGGGCATGTCCGCTGCCGGGCGCATTCAGACGCCCGGTACAAGCCCTGTCACCAGTATCGCACGCGTCCGACATCCACGTGGATGAAATCGGAGCCGGGATAATACCCTACACCACCAGCCTTGAGGGACATGGCGATGGATCGGAGCTCGGACAGGTTGCACCCGGGCAGCCGGATGTCAGCGGCCTTGGCCTCCATGTGGAGGCTGTTCCTGGCAACGCCGCTGCTGTGGTCCCGGAGCCTGGCATTGGTGATCGGCGAGCGGTACCCGGAGATGATGTGCAGGGGTTCTCCGGAACAGGCTCCGTGGTGTATGGCATGGAGAACGTCGAGAAGACCCGTGTCCATGGGGCGTGTCTCTTCGGTGCGGTGGTCCCGCAGGATGCTGTTTATCTCGGAGAGGGCTTCGGGAAGATACCTGCCCCCAGACCAGTATACCGTTTTGAGGCGTTCACCCGTGTGGGTGTTGTAGAGATCCAGCGACCGTTCCAATCCCAGCGGCCCTTTGACGGCTGCATACAGGGCGCCGGGGAAGAGGCACCCTGCCAGGGCCAGTGCCCCTGCCTTCAAAAAATCCCGGCGGCACAGCCCTCGGCCATGCTCCGGGTGAATGTGTGCATTGGTCCCGTCACTCATCGTTTCGGGCAAAATATCCAATGTATTCATATCCTGTCAACCTGTTTGACCATGGTCATGGCTGATGCGGCCATGTATAGTTGTTTTCTTCGTCACCCATGGCGGGGCCTCAAGGCGATTACGTTCCCGTAACTTCAGGTGCTTCCCTGAAGAATTCCCCCTTCCCCCTGCGGGCCGGAGGGTGCTAGAGGGTGGTCAGTGCAGAAGGTGTTTGGTGTGCAGGGTGCGAAACCCGGACAAGACCACGCTGCTGCATACAGGGACAACTCATCGATGATCATGGATACGCCCCACATGCCCAGGATCGTGGAATCGGACCCCCGGTTCCCCCTTGTCCTCCATGCCCTCTCCCTGCACCCCCGGCCCCTGTGGCCGGGGGGCACCACTGCCGTGCCTTCGGCACGGCTCGACCCTGACCTTTCAAGGGCCCTGCGCAGTGTCCACCACGCAGGCCGGGCAGTCCGGGGCCTGGAAAAGGCGGAGCACCGCCTCGCCCGGGAGGAACAGGGACTGCTCCTGGCGGACCAGCAGGGTGGGGCGCGGCGGGGGGTGCGCGTCTCCCGCCTCCTCGTCCTGTCGGACGACGGGGCGGAACGCTTCTACCGCAGGGTCGACTCGCTCCTGCGCCGGCACGGCCCCCGGGTGCTGGCACTGCGCCTCGATGCCGGCGCTTCGACCTTGGGGGAGATGCTCTTCGGACCGGGCCGCATGGCCCGGCTCATCATGATCGAGCACAAGGAGGCGGTGAGTTCCGTACTCCTGGCACTGGCCGGACAGGGCGCTGCGGGCCCTGTGGATACCGGGTCTCCTAAACAGTAGGCAACCTGGGATCCATCACCATTTCCTGCACCCGCTCGCTTTACCCTGACATGTCATGATTACTTCGTCTTATAAGGTGTCCGCGGACAAGGAGGAGTGACCTCCGTACCCTCTCCGGGGATGTCTGCCGGTATCGGCCATTGATTCTTGTCCCCTGCAGGGATATCATGTGACGGGGTCCCCGTGAAGGCACGAAAGGTCATCCGTCCGGCGAACATCATCACCAAACTGGCCCTGCATACCCTTGCGTTCGCGTTCGCCAGGGTACCGTCGCTGAAACGCCGCATGAGGAACACCGACGGGTGGATCGATTTCTCCCTGGGCATCTGCACGCAGACAGGGAGCGTCTCGCAGACCATCCGTTTCGCCGGGGGCCGGGCACGGGTATCCGGGGGTGTCGACGGCACGGCGGACGTCATCGTCATGGCCAGAGATGACGCCGCCCTGAAGGAGCTGTCCACGGCACAGCCCGGCGACGTGCTCACCATGATGCTGCAGAACCGGATCACCATCGAGGGGAACCTGGCCTTTCTCCAGCTCTTCACCTTCTACCTTTCCCTGCTGTCTGGATGCAGGCAGAACAGAAAGGCGGAGACGGCCCGCGTGCCCGATGCCACGTCGCATACAGGGGATCATCGCGAACCAGGCCATGCGGAAAGGCTCCACAGAAGGCGGACCCAACACCTTCGGGCGGATTCCGGAGACGACCGGAACGTCATTCATCTCGATGACCCGTACCTGTCGGGACTCGACCTGATGGATTTCCCCCGCCTAAAGCTCCTGCTGCACAGACACCGCACTTCAAGACCCGAGCTCTGCGCCGAGCGGCCCAGGCTGCTCACCGAGTGGCATCGTATCCACGGGTTCGAGGAAAAGAGCCCCGGCGTGCCGTGGCATCCCGTGCTTCGACAGGGACTGGCCTTCGAACACCTCATGCGGAACAAGAGGCCCGTCATCGCCGATTCGCAGCTCCTGGCCGGAACCACCACAACCAATCCCGTGTGCGGGGTCATGGTGTATCCCGATGCCCTGGCATCATCTATCTGGGGAGAGCTGAACACTGTCCATAAGAGGCCCCTGAACCCGTACGACATCACCGAAGACACCCGGGAGACACTTCACGATATCCTGCCGTTCTGGATACACCGGACCTTCCACGAGTGCGTGAACAGGGAGCGGAAGAGACCCCTGTGTCTCAGGATCAGCGAGCGTTTCGTGGCATACGTATGCTCGAAGGCTTTGTGCGTGTCGCACACCGTGCCAGACCTGAAGACCATCCTGGACAGAGGAACAACCGGGATCATAGGAGACATCGAGGACAGGATTTCCGAAGGGAATCCTGATCCGGACAGCCGCGCTGTCCTGGAAGGCATGGTCCATTCCTTGCGCGGCCTTGAGGCCTACGCCGGAAACCTCTCCACCGAGGCCAGGCTGCTTGCTGCAAGGAGCACGGACCCGGCCCGCGTCCGGGAACTGAACCACATGGCCCGCGTATGCGACCGTGTACCCCGCATGCAGGCGCAAACCCTTGACGAGGCCGTACAGGCCGTCTGGACCACCTGGATCGGCATGCACATGGAAAACACCAATGCCGGCCTCTCCCTGGGGAGACTCGATCAGCTCCTCCAGCCCTACTTCCTGTCGGACATGGAGAACATCGGCACCATGGAAGAACGAACGGATTACATCCACCGTACCGTGGAGCTCATCGGCTGCCTGTACCTGAGGATAGCGGATCACGTTCCTCTGTCCCCGGAGATCGGGACCATACTCTTCGGCACCTCGCCGTCCAACCAGGCCATCACCCTGGGCGGAGTCACGCCTGCAGGCGACGACGCAGTGAACGACATGACCTACATCTTCCTCAAGGTCACCGAGATGCTTTCCCTTCCCGACCCCAACGTGAACGCCCGCATCAGTATGGACAGGAACAGCGAGACCTACGTCCGCAGGCTCTGCGAGGTGAATTTCACCACGTCGGCCACCCCCTCGCTGCACAACGACACAGCGGTCTTCAAGGCCCTGAAGCAGCACGGCTACCCGGAAGAGCACATCCGCGACTGGAGCGCCACCGGGTGCGTGGAGCCCACCATTTCGGGACGCCACAACGGCCATACCGGGGCCATACTCCTCAACCTGGTGGCAGCCCTCGAGATGGCGCTGAACAACGGGCGCCACCCCCTCATGCAGTGGGACGTGGGCCCCAGGACCGGGACCGTGGACGAGTTCGCCACCTTTGAGGATTTCTTCGAGGCCTTTGCTGCCCAGGTGCGCTTTCTCATTACACAGGCAGCGGAACTGAATGACATGTACGCCGAGGCCCATGCCCTCCTCAGGCCCACGCCGTTCCTCAGCTCCCTCATGGAGGGCTGCATCGAAAAGGGTCTGGACATGACCCGGGGAGGGGCCCGCTACAACACCACCGGCACGGCGAACATCGGCCTTGCGGACGTCACGGACAGCCTCATGGCCATACGGAAGCTGGTGTTCGAGGAGCACCGGATAAGCCTGGAGGAGCTGAAGGCCGCCCTCGACACCGATTTTCGTAACGCACCGGCCATCAGGGCCCTCGCACAGCACAGGGTCCCCCTGTTCGGTTCCGGGAGCACGGAGGCACTCGCCATGGCCAACCGCGTTGCATCCATGGTCCACGATGCCTGGGCGTCACATCGCTCCTTTCGCGGGGGGAGGTACACCTGCGGGTTCTGGTCCATGTCCCAGCACACGGCCTACGGCAACCTGTCCGGGGCTCTTCCTTCGGGAAGGGTTTCCGGGAAGGCCTTTACGCCAGGGATCACCCCGGAGCCGCATGCCAGCAGGAGCTACCTCGATTTCATATCGGACGTGGCGCGGCTGGTCCCCGCGAGCATGGACAACAACATGGCGTTCAATGTCAAGCTCGCACCCTCCCCGGAGAACAGCAGGGAAGAAACCGTGGGGGCCATGGCCGGCTATGTGAAGACCTACTGCTCACTGGGCGGCATGCAGATGCAGTTCAACGTGGTGGACTCCCGTGTGCTCAAGGATGCCCATGTCCACCCGGAGGACTATCGCGATCTCATCGTGCGGATCTCAGGGTACAACGCCTATTTCGTGACCCTCACCCGGCAGCAGCAGGTCGAGCTCATCGAACGTGCGGAGTATGGTGTGTGAACCAGCACCATCAAGCCGATGAAGCTTTCGTTGACAAACTCCGCCGCATCGACTACGACACCTGAGCGCAGACACCGTCGGAGGTCCACCAAAGCACGGCTGAGAACTGTATGGACAACATCCGCAACTTCAGCATCATCGCCCATATCGACCACGGGAAGTCCACGCTGGCCGACCGCCTGATCCAGCGCACCGGCGTCTGCGACGCGCGGACCTTCAAGGACCAGATCCTCGACACCATGGACATCGAGCGGGAGCGCGGCATCACCATCAAGAGCCAGGCCATCTCGCTGCCGTACAGGGCGCAGGACGGCAAAGACTACATCCTGAACCTCATCGACACACCCGGGCACGTGGACTTCTCCTACGAGGTGTCCCGATCGCTCGCCTCCTGCGAGGGCGTGCTCCTGCTCATCGACGCCGCCCAGGGGGTGCAGGCCCAGACGCTCGCCAACCTCTACCTTGCCCTGGAGCACAACCTGGAGATCATCCCGGTCATCAACAAGATCGACCTTCCCTCCGCAGACGTTGAGCGGGTCCTCGAGGAGATCGACGCCGAGCTGGGGCTCGACCCTGACACGCACCTGAAGTGCTCGGCCAAGGAGGGGACCGGCATCGACGACATCCTGGAGGCCATTGTCCGGCGCATACCGGCCCCCAAGGGCGATCTGACCGCGCCCCTGGCAGCGCTCATCTTCGACGCCCAGTACGACTCCTTCCGCGGCACCGTGATCCACTGCAGGGTCTTCGACGGGACCGTGAAGGCCGGGGACGCCATCCGGTTCATGTTCAACGACTCGGTGTACCGTGTGGAAGAGGTGGGGCACTTCGGCCTGTCGCGCATCAGGCACGATTCGCTCGGCGCGGGTGAGGTGGGGTACATCATCGCCGGAGTCAAGACGGTGTCCAGCGTGAGCATCGGCGACACCATCACCCTGGACGATCGTCCCTGCGCAAGTCCCCTGCCCGGCTTCAAGGAGGTGAAGCCCGTGGTCTTCGCCTCCATCTACCCCATCGCCTCCGACGACTACGAGGACCTGGCCGAGGCCGTGGAGAAGTACAAGCTCAACGACGCTGCCTTCGTCTACGAGAAGGACTCGTCGGCGGCCCTGGGGCAGGGCTTCCGCTGCGGCTTCCTGGGCCTGCTGCACCTGGACATAGTCCAGGAGCGCCTGGAGCGGGAGTACGACCTGAACATCATCCTGTCCGTGCCCAGCGTGCGCTACCGGTTCACCCTCAAGGACGGAACCGTGGTGTACGTGGACAACCCGGCCCATTACCCGAACCCCTTGAACATCGCCCTGGGAGAGGAGCCCTACATCCGGGCGTCCATGATGATGCCGGACCGGTACCTGGGCCCGGTCATGAGCCTGTGCATAGAGAAGCGCGGGGTGAACTCGAACATGCACTACACCAGTCCGGGCAGGGTGGAGCTGAGCTACGAGATGCCGCTCTCGGAGGTGATCTTCGACTTCTACGACCGGTTCAAGTCCATGACCCAGGGCTACGGCTCCTTCGACTACGACCTCATCGACTACCGCGAGAGCAACCTGGTCCTGCTGGACATCCTCGTGAACGGAGAGAAGGTGGACGCCCTGTCCCAGATCGTGCACCGCGACCGGGCCCGGGCCCGGGGCGTCCAGGCCTGCGATCGCCTGAAGGACGAGATCCCCCGGCAGATGTACAAGATCGCCATCCAGGGCGCCATCGGGGGCGAGATCATCTCCCGGTCCACCATCTCGCCCTTCCGCAAGGACGTGACGGCCAAGTGCTACGGCGGCGACATCACGAGGAAGCGTAAGCTCCTGGAAAAGCAGAAGAAGGGCAAGAAGCGGATGAAGATGGTGGGCTCGGTGAGCATCCCCCAGAGCGCTTTCCTGGCGGTGCTGAAGTCCGACACGGACTCATGAGGGAATTATCGGCCCAGAGGGAGTACCGGGACATGGGCAGGAGCACCCCCCCCATGCCCGGCCTGTATATCCACATCCCGTTCTGCAGGACAAAATGCTCCTACTGCGACTTCTTTTCCATAACGGACACAGGGCCCATGGACGATTTCATCCGGGCGCTGTGCCGGGAGGCAGAAACCCGGCGCGGCGAGTTCCCGGCGTTCGATACCATCTATGTCGGGGGCGGGACTCCTTCCGTGCTCCCGGTAAAGTTCATCGAAACCATCCTGACCACGGTGCGCCGCACATTCACCATACTCCCCGATGCAGAGATCACCATAGAGGTGAACCCGGCGGACTGGGGACTGCCCGAGCTGAAGTCCCTGCGTGGCATGGGCGTCAACAGGCTCTCCATCGGGGTCCAGTCACTCAACGACAAAGAACTGCGCCTCCTGGGCAGAAGACATACGGCAGAGCAGGCCATGCGCACCCTGGAGAACGTCTCCAGCGCCGGGTTCGAAAACGTCTGCATCGACCTGATCTACGGCCTGCCGGGCCAGTCCATCCCCATGTGGCAGGAAACCCTCTCGAAGGCGCTGTCCCATGCACCAGCCCACCTGTCCTGCTACGAGCTGGAGATCAAGAAGAACACCCCGCTGGGGCGCAGGTTCATGCATGGCGAGTATGTCCAGGGTCCGGAAGAACAGCAGCGTGGATTCTTCATGCAGACATCGGTGTTCCTCTCCGGCAGGGGCTACCTCCACTACGAGATTTCGAACTTCGCACGCGGCATGGACAGGGCCTCGCGGCACAACCTGAAATACTGGGACCACACGCCATACCTCGGCCTCGGGCCGTCGGCGCACTCGTTCCACCACAACAGGCGCTGGTGGAACCACGGATCCGTCCAGAACTATGTCCGTGACCTGGATGCCGGGAAACAGCCTGTCGGAGGCGCGGAGGAGCTCACCCGTGAGCAGCTGGCCCTGGAGGCCCTGTTTCTCGGCCTGCGGACGAGCCGGGGGATCGATACGGAGACATATACGCGCCGGTACGGCATCGACCTGATGGCAGAGCATGGTCCTGCCCTGGAGGAATGGCAGAGGGCAGGTCTTGTCGAGATCACCCACGGCAGCATCCGCCCCACCCTGGGGGGCATGGCGGTATCGGACAGACTCGCCCTGCTGTAGAGGTCGCGGGGGGACTGTATCGAAGGAACTCCATGCCCCGGAAATCCGCCCGGCCTCCGGGACATGGAAAAATCGGACACCCTCTGGGATCGGCCAACAGGCCCTATTTCAGCTCCACGGACTTCCCGTTCGGCAGCGTGACCCTGCCTGCTCCACCCAGGTGAACGAGCCCTCTGTCTTTCCACACCCCGAAATAGACCGGATCACTTCCCGGCGTTTCAAAGGCCAGGCCCCCGTAGAGTTCGAACCTCAGCCCACCCGTGCGGAAGGCGATGATTGAGCCGTCTCCGGTGGGGCTGGTGAGGACACCCCGCTTGTCGAAGGAATAGCTTTGCCGGGCAGGGGTCTTGCCGCCGCTGAATGGACCCGGGGTGAACCAGCCGAGGGTGTCGCTCCTGTCCCCCTTCCTGACGAAGTACCCTATGACGCCCGTATCCGGACACATCTTGTGCCAGTCCTTCCATGTCTGGCCGAGCTCCTCGGCCGAGACAAGGACCGTTTCCGTCTGCCTGCCCTGCCTGATGGCCGAAAAGCGCTCCAGGAGAGCAAGGGCCTCCTTCGCATGGCCTGTTTGTTCTCCCTGGGGGAATTGCTTGACAAAGGACTGCAGGGACTGCACATCCAGAGAATTCACCTGTTTCCATGCCTGCCGGTCAGGGGACAGGGGCGTGTCGTTTTTGCCTGCCCATACCGCTGTGGCCATTCCAGTGACAAGGCTGAGCACCAGCGTGAGCAATACGATTCCTCTTCCCATGGTCTCCGCTCCTTTTTACGGACATTGTCCGCCCACGATATCGTCGGCCTGGGCATGATACTGAAGGTCGAACGTGCGTCAGTCCTCTCCTCTCCGGAACTGACTGGATGCATGCCACGATCCGCCCTGAGGACAGAACCATGCGTGATGCAGCCTTTCCATGTCCATTCCGTTCACCTGTACACAGGGAAAGCCCTGGGACACCATAAACCATACAAAGGAGCACGGCCCATGAGGATCCTGGTCGTCATGCTGCTGGCTCTCGTTCTCGGTTCAGGCGCGGCAATCGCAGGGGGAGATCAGAATCACGGAACCACCGGCTCGGGATCCACATCCACAGGATCCACTTCTCAGGGAGACGCTTCCCAGTCTCGTTCCGGTCGCTGAGATACCCTGTCCGGGGAACAACGGCGAGGGCCTCCTGCATACTCAGGAGATCGTCACTTCCTGCCGCCGAAGATGGATCCCAGCACACCACGGATGATCTGCCTGCCCACCTGGCTGCCGATGGCATGGGCCGCGCTCTTCACCATTGCGGACATGATGTCTTCGCCCTGGGAGCGCCCCTTCTTTGCCTCCTTGGCCTCCTGCTTCTGTTCGAGGATCTTTTCCTGTTCCCTGGCAGCCTGCTCGGAGCGTTTCTTGAGCATCTCAAAGGCCGATTCCCGGTCCACGGCCTTTTCATAGTGACCGTAGGAGAGCGACTTTCTGATGACCTCCTGCCGCTCCTGGGGGCTCAGCGGGGCGAGCCGGCTCCGGGGCGGGCAGATGAAGGCCCGTTCCACCACCGTGGGCGCCCCCTTCTCATCGAGGAACGAGACCAGGGCCTCCCCCACCCCCAGTTCGGTGATCGCCTTGGTCACGTCCATGCCGGGTCCCGGCCGGAAGGTCTCTGCCGCGGCCTTCACGTTCTTCTGGTCCCTCGGCGTGAAGGCCCGCAGGGCGTGCTGAACCCGGTTCCCCAGCTGGCCGAGCACGGTCTCCGGCAGGTCCAGCGGGTTCTGGGTGATGAAATAGACGCCCACCCCCTTGGACCGGATGAGCCGCACCACCTGCTCGATCTTTTCCACCAGGGCCTTGGGGGCGTCGTCGAAGAGGAGGTGGGCCTCGTCGAAGAAGAACACCAGCCTTGGCTTGTCCGGGTCGCCCACCTCGGGGAGCATCTCGAAGAGCTCGGAGAGCATCCAGAGCAGGAAGGTGGCATAGAGCTTGGGTGAGGCCATGAGCCTGTCCGCTGTGAAGATGTTGATGACGCCCTTCCCGCTGGTGTCCGTCTGCATGAGGTCTTCAAGGTTCAGGGCCGGCTCCCCGAAGAACCTCTCGCCGCCCTGCTCCTCCAGGGCCAGGAGACTCCGCTGGATGGCGCCGATGCTGGCAGCGGAGATGTTCCCGTATTGGGTCTTGAACTGCTCGGCATTGTCGCCCACGAACTGGAGCATGGCGCGCAGGTCCTTCAGGTCGAGCAGGAGCAGACCATTGTCGTCCGCAACCCTGAACGTGAGGGTGAGAACCCCGCTCTGGATGTCGTTGAGCATGAGGATGCGGCTCAGGAGCACGGGCCCCATCTCGGAGATGGTGGTGCGGACCGGGTGTCCCTGCTCCCCGTAGACGTCCCAGAAGGCCACGGGGAAGCCCTCGAAGGTGAATCCTTCCAGCCCCAGCTGTGCGACACGCTCCTTCACCTTGGGGTTGTCCCCGCCCGCGCAGCACAACGCGGAAAGGTCGCCCTTGACGTCCGCCATGAAGACCGGCACCCCGATGGCGCTGAACCGCTCAGCCATGACCCGCAGGGTTATGGTCTTGCCCGTGCCCGTGGCCCCGGCGACGAGGCCGTGCCGGTTGGCCATCTTCGGGATGATGGCGATGTCCGACTGCGCCTTGGCAATGACCAGAGAACCGTCGTGTGCGCCCAT
Source organism: Deltaproteobacteria bacterium (assembly GCA_029547045.1). Taxonomy (GTDB): domain Bacteria; phylum Desulfobacterota; class Desulfomonilia; order UBA1062; family UBA1062; genus MWEI01. The sequence goes on from JAKPQL010000077.1 coordinate 72,601, forward strand.
GGCACCTCCCTCACGATTTCATGGAAAATAGAACTATACAGGCGAACCCGGACCTGTGTCAACGCGGGCATGGCTGTGGGTTTTCCCTGGGCAATGCGGCGTAGGGGTCCCTGCATCATCAGCCCTGATGATACACAACACCGGAACCCGTGGCCTGCTTTAGTTTTCAGGGGATTCACCCGAAAAATGTCTATGGATGCAGCTCACTGAAAATGAAGGGCCAGCCATCACCTGACCCGAACGGTGCGCAGAGGGAAACGCGAGACGTGACGGAATCCTCCCCCAGACACGACAAGGCCGACAATCCGGGAATGGACCGGAAGGAACTGGAATCGGCGCAGAAGGTCATCGCAGGGTTGCTGCTGGCCCGCAAGAACTGCTCGCTGTACCCGGAAGGCCATACCATCAGCACGGCATCCATTGAACAGTTTCATACCCTGCTCGGGAAGCATGTGCACTCCTACGGGGACCTGAAGATCGAGGTGGAGAAGGACCGTCTGGCCTCCAAGGGCCAGGTGGTCCACAGAGATATCCTGGAAGAGGGAGCCCTGCCATTTATCCTGTTCCGTGACGGCATCCGCTGGATCGAGTTCCAGGAGGGGATAGATCTCCAGGAGACAGCGGAATTTCTCGAGCTCGTCAACAAATTCAGTATTCTTTCTGCCGAGCCGGAAGGCGACATCGTCACCGAGCTCTGGGAGAAGCGGTTCGTGCATATCCGGTATGAGGCGACAGACACCTTCTCGACAGCCGATGAGGACGCCGACATGGTGACATCTCCCCCCCAGAAGCGCATCGGCAGCACCGAGAACCTGAGAGAAACAGCCCTGGCCGGCCAGGAACCCCTGCCCGAACCGCTTATCGATCCGGCATCCCTTGTCCTCACCCCTGAAGACAGGATGAACCTCCAGGAAATGCTGCGCATGGATGAGGATGGTGACCCCACGGCATACCTGGATGCACTCTTCGACAGCCTGCTGCAGTACCGCGAGCACGAAAACTTCGAGATCATTCTCAGGGTCCTGGAAGAGGAATTCACCGGGTCCATTGCCCGGGGCGACCTCGCCGCCACATCCATGATCCTGCAGCGGCTGCAGTATGTCCTCGACGCCGGGAAGGCCCAAACGCCCGGGATCGATGCCTTCATCGAGGACTTTTTCATCAGCGTCTCCGGGGCCAACTCCCTTGCGCCCCTTGCCGAAGTATGGCCCGGCATCGGTCCGGACCAACTGAAAAGGGCACAGGAGGTCTTTCGTCTCCTGCACCCGGAAGCCCTTCCCACCCTGTGCGGCTTGCTTCCGCTGAACCAGTCCACCCAGAAACGGCAGGTCCTTACAGGCGCCATCACCGCCCTTGCCTCCCGCGACCTGACCCCCCTGGAGTCCGTGCTGAAAACAAAAGACGAGAAGCTCCTGGAGCGTCTTGTCCCGGTGCTGGCAGGACTGGAGGGTGACCTGCCGCAGAAGTACCTCCTGAAGCTCGTCCGCCACCCGTCGCCCCCGGTACGCCAGGAGGCCATAAAGCAGGCCATCCGGAAGGGCGCATCCCTCAGGGAGGTCTTCCCCCTCATCGATGACAAGGATGAGTCCGTCCGCCGCCTTATCCTGAAGCAGCTAAGCCAGGAAAGGAACCCGGCCGCGGAAAAGCTCCTCCTCGAGTACCTGGAACGCCGCACCTTCAGCACAGAGGAGAGTGGTCACCTCATCGCCTGTTTCACCGCGCTCGGGCAGTGCGGCTCGGCAAAGGCCCTGCCCTTTCTCCGGAAGACCCTGCTCCACCGGGCCTGGATGCCTTCCTTCTGGAGAAATGCCCACCGCCGGGGTGCGGCCATGGCCTTGAAGGGGCTCGGGCTGAAGGAGTCCCAGGAGATCCTGAACAAGGCCTCACGGAGCCTGTTCCCGAGCGTACGCGGCTTTGCCCGTGAAGCCATGAATGCCCGGGCATAACACCATGCGAGAGGAAGGAGAACCTGCCGTGTCCGATGAAAAAGCACGTCAGAGACTGCTCGGCGGAAAGCTGATCAGGTGCCTCTACCAGCTCATCCACTCATCGCGGATATATCAGGACAACAACCAGCTCATCATCGACGGCGTATCCCAGTGTGTCGCCACCCTTGTCGACCTCTCGAGGGAGGGGGAGGTGACCATCCAGGTATGGCGGGGCAGGTTCTACGTGAACGGGGAGAAACTCCTCTACCAGAGGGATACCATCGCCATCACCAATGAGCTGGCAGAGTATTTCATCCAGCGCCAGATCGGGGGGCTGCGCTTCCTCGTCACCACCCGGGACGACCTGCAGGGGAATTTCATGGCCTTTGTGCGCCTTATCGACGAGTCGCAGAAACATGACGACCCCCCCGCATGGCTCGACTATCAGGCGCAGGCAAAGGGCATCCACTGGGTCGAGGTCTCCCGGAAGCTGGAGGAGAAACCCGCGGACCTGGAGCCTCACCTGAAGGAAAAGGCTCTGGATGCCTATTTCCATGCCCTGAACATGGTGAAGGAGGTGGCCGACAAGGCCTCCAGAGGCATCGCTGGGGTCCGGAAGGCGAGGCGCCTCGCCCAGACCATCGTGGACCTGATCCATGAGGACAGCACCATCATGCTCGCCCTGGCCACCATCCGGGACTACGACGACTACACCTACACCCACTCCGTGAACGTTGCCATGCTGGCCTCATGCCTGGGCAGGTACGTGGGGATGTCCCAGGTATCCCTCGAGCACCTCACTGTGTGCGGGCTGTTCCACGACCTGGGCAAGGTGGGCATACCCAAGGACATCCTCCACAAGGAGGGAAAGCTCAACGATGAGGAGTGGAACACCATGCGCCGCCACCCCCTCATCGGCGTGCGGCAGATCATCCACCTCAGGGCGCCGCAGACACTGCGGTCGCGGATCATCCTGGGCCCCTTCGAGCACCACCTGAACCCCGACATGACCGGCTACCCCCGGACCCACTTCATGAAGGGCGTGAGCCTCATGGGAAAGATCCTCCGGATCGTGGACGTGTACGAGGCCCTGACGTCGGAACGGGTGTATCGCCCCCGGGCCTTCACCCCGGACGAGGCCCTGCGGAGGATGTGGTCAGAGGGGGGGAGAAGCTTCGATGTGCCCCTTCTCAAGTGCTTCATCGCCATGATGGGCATCTACCCCATCGGCACCGTGGTGGAGCTCCAGAGCAGGGAGCTGGGCATGGTCATGGAATACCCGGACGAATCCCGGAAGGACAGGCCGCTCATCGTGCTGCTCAAAAAGGACGGCAGCGGCGGATACACCCGCGGGGAAGAGGTGAACCTGGCCTCGCCGGACGTGGAGGGGGCATCACCCCGCAAGAACATCGTGAAGGGCATCCATGCGTCCACGCTCGGCATCCAGCCTTCGCAGATCCTCCTGCAGGATGTCCGGGCGGCCTGATACCTCCCCTCAGGCATGCTTCTTGAAGAGTTCGGCATAGATCAGTGCCTGGTTGCGGTTCTCCACGCCCAGGGCCTGCTCCAATCCCCCGATGTCCATGTTGAGGTTGACGGCCTCCTTGGTGAGGCGCAGGCCGGCCGGGTTCTTGGCGTTCATGGTCCGGGCCAGCCCCAGGGCGGTGTCCATGAGCGCGTCCCGCTCCACCATGCGGCTCGCGAAGCCAAGGTCCATGGCCTCATGGGCGGACATGAAGCTGCCGGTGAGCATGAACTCGTAGGCCCTGCCCGCCCCGATCATGCGGGGCAGGAAGTAGCTGCATGCCATGTCCGCGCCGCCGAAGCCGATGTTGATGTAGGCCGCACAGAACCGTGCGTCCGTGGTGATGACCCGGAGGTCCGAGGCCAGGGCGAAGCTGAACCCGATCCCCGCCGCGGCGCCGTGCACCATGCACACGATGACCTGGGGAACCTGCCGCATCTTCAGCATGAGCCTGCCCATGCGGCACTGGGCGTGGTAGAACCGGTGGGCGTCCATGTGCTGCTGGATTTCGAGGGCCTCCTTCATGTCCAGGCCCGCGCAGAATCCCTTTTCACCGTTGCCCCGAAGCAGGACGATCCGGGTGTCCGTATCGTTCTCCCGCTCCAGCCAGAACCCCTCCAGCTCCTCCATCATGTGCTGGCTCACCGCATTGTACCTTTCCGGCCGGTTCAGCGTCAGAACGCCGATCCCCGGCTCCAGGGTTTCATAGAGAATGGTGTCGTAGTCCATGCACAGGCCTCCCGCTTCGGTTCCTTCTGCCCAAGTCTGCCAGAAACACAACCGGAAGAGAAGCATTCTCGCCAAACCACATCCAGACATCTCTGCGACTGTCGACAAGGCGGGAACGGCTTCCCGGTCATCCTCGGAATGAACCGGGGGCATGTCAGATCACCCCTCGTGCGCTCGGGGAGTGCATGGCCGGTCTTGAAAATGACCTTCCAGAACCTTTCGATTCCGCCGATAGGACTTGCATGAGGAGAACGTCCATTGCCCTATAGAGAGATCCCGCACCAGCTGGCAATTGTGAACCGGAAGTGCACGGTCGACCTGTACATACGGATCCGGGAGGAATACCGGGTGTTCGCCGCCCGAGGGGCCATGCTGCCTGAAGAGCAGCTGCAGCGATACGCGAAGGTGAGGCTCTACGCCCTGGTGCCGGACGACGTGGACCCCCGTGAGCATCAGGACGCCCTTCTCATGGACATTCTCACCGACGAGGAGGTGAGCCCGCAGGTGAAGGCGGACATCGCCTACCAGGTCTCCATGCAATCCATCCGCGAGGTCTTCGAGGTCACGAACCACAGGACCCTGTCCGCGCTGGAAAAGGTGTCGAAGCAGGTCGTCAGGCTCATTCTGGCAGACAGCAGGGTGGTGGACAAGTTCATCGGCCTGAGCAGCGTCGACCACTACACCTTTGTGCACCAGGTGAAGGTGGGTCTCTACGGCACGGCCATGGCCATAAACCTCTTCGGGGACTCCATGTCCGATCACGACTTGGACAGACTGAGCATGGGGTTCTTCCTCCATGACATCGGCATGACGAAGGTCCCCGCCACGATCCTGAACAAGGAGGAACCGCTGCTGGACAGCGAGTGGGACACCATCAGGAAGCATCCCCTCTGGGGGCAGGAGCGCCTCAGGAAGGCGGCCTATGAGAGCGACGAGGCGAACGACATCGTCCTGTACCACCACGAGCGGTGCGACGGGAACGGGTACCCCTTCGGGAAGACCCGCGGAGAGATTCCCCTGTACGCAAGGATATGCGCCATTGCGGACACCTTCGAGTCGCTGACCGCTCACAGGCCATTCAAATCTGCCAGGAGCCCCTTCGATGCCCTGAAGATCATGCAGGCGGAAATGGCCAACGAGTTCGATCCCGACCTGTTCCGGGCCTTCATCATGCTCCTCGGGCCGCGCGGATAGCAGCCTGTCGCTCTTCCGCCTCAATGCCCTTCCATGATCTCCGCAACCTCTGCTGAAACGGCCACGTCGAAGGCCGTGAGCTCCCGGAAGTTCCTGTACGTCCTGTCCGCTCCCCGGGACAGAAGCCACCGCACCCGCCGCACATCCCCCGCGGCCGCGGCGATGTGCAGCGGGGTGTTTCCGTCATGATCGCCAATGGTGCAATTGACGCTCGCGCCCTTATCCCCGAGCACCTCCGCAAGGTCCCAGCGTCCCTGCGCAACGGCGTGGCCCAGCGGGGGGACGTGCGTGGCGTCGCCCTGGTCGAGCCTGATGCCCGGCCATGACGCGAGGAACCGCACCATGTCCGTGTCACCCGCCAGGACTGCCTCGATGAGCGGGGTGCGGGACAGGGACGCCTCGTCAAATATCCGCTCGTTGGGGTCCGCCCCCATGTCGAGGAGTTGCCGGGCCAGTTTCATGCCGTGATACCTCGCTGCCAGGTGCAGCAGGGCGGCGTATTCGTAGTTTACCTTTGTCCACAGATCACGGGGAAGCACCCGTTCCAGTCCTTCCGGATCGTCCGCCACCACACAGGGGAAGAATTGCGGCAGGGTGGAGGGCACACCCTGTTTCAAGAGCACTGCCGCCGGACCGGCCAGCCCGTTGAGCAGGGCCAGGTCTGCCAGGGTGAGGTTCGTGTGGGGCTGTCGCCAGGCAGGGTCGTAGGGCACGCGCTCCAGGAGCAGCAGGGCCGCATCTCCGGCCCTGCCCTCTATGGCGCTCACGATGAGCGGGTACGCCGGGTACTCGGTGCGGGCACCCGCCGCCATAAGTTGCAAGATGACGGCGGCCTGGTTACAGTACGCTGCCCTTCTGATGGGCTCCTCTCCTTCCATGAGGGCCGTATCGGGGTGGATGCCCGAGGCGAGGAGCACCTCCACTGCCTGAGCATTGCCCTTTTCGGCCGCATACGCCAGGGCCCGCACCGACCGCAGGGGGAAGACGGTCTGCGGGTCGGCCAGGGCAGCCAGATACCGCTGGATCCTCTGGTCGAGTCCATACAGCAGGGCCTGATCCATTGCAGTATCGGCAAAGGCGGTCCCCAGCACGGGCATGCGGGCCAGGGAGGCCTCGGCCTCGTTCAGGTGTCTGCCAGGGGGCGGCTCCCCCCTGGCGGCGAGCATGGAGGGGAGCATCCACATCTCCCCCGTGACCAACGCCATGAACTCCCGGGGTCCGAGCCATGGTACATACCGTGTGTGAATCCATATGAACCCGAGGATGGCTACGCCCGTCACCGCGAGAGCGGTGGGCCAGTTCACGGAGCGGAACAGGGACAGGCCCGGGGAGAGGTCCCGGCCGAGCATTGCCTCGTGCAAAAAGAACAGAGAACTCACCACCACCAGGGCGAACAGTCCCGCCACGAAGGCTGTGGTTGCCCACAGGTAGTGCGTGAAGGCACCCGGCAGGCGAGCCTTTTCGGGCGATCCCGGCAGAACGCGGATCATGACCCTGCTGCCCGTCTGGTAGCGGTCCACCTCCGCGCCCTCGTACCAGATGCTCGAATAGTGGGTGTACGGTTTCCCGTTTTCGACCGGGAAGCGGTAGTGGATTGTAGGGCGGTGGATTTCCACCTCGGTGTATGCATTGTCCATGGAGCTCGTCTCGAACCCGTCCACGAACTTCTTCCTGCTCTCGGATTCCACCCGATGCCCGGTCACGATGCCCTCCACGGGAACGCCCCTGAGGAGGAAGAGGAGGTCCATGCCAAGTTGGTACGCGCCGTAGAGAAAGGCGGCCAGCCCTGCCAGGAGCATGAGCACCTGGACGGCCTTGATGGTGAATGAGAGTGCACCCACGGTCGGCCTCATTGCGTCTGCCTCTGATCCCGCCCCCTGATCGCTTCCTGCCGCCTGCGCGTGAGATGTGGTGTCCTGTGACGGGAATGGCCGTGTCATAGTAGCCTGATTCTGCACTCCAGCGCAAGCCGCCATCTGGGGGCATCCCCCTGTAGTGCAGCTGCAGCCGGAATAGTTCCCCCTTGCCTTCGGGGATGTTCAAGCGTATATTGTCAGCTGGCTATACCACCAGCCATATACGCAAGGAGGGACCATGAAGGACATCCTGAAGCCGCTCAAGGCGGACAGCCTGGTGGAGGTCTTCATCTCACGCTTCGAGCACCTCATCATCACCGGAAAGATCGCCATCGGGCAGAAGCTGCCGTCTGAGCGCGAGCTCGCCCTGCAGCTGGGCGTGAGCAGGCCGGTGGTGCACGAGGGCCTGGTGGACCTGGCCGCCAAGGGCCTGGTCACCATGAAGCCCCGGGTGGGCACCGTGGTGAACGACTACCGTACGGAGGGGTCCCTCTCCATCCTGAACTCCATCATCAACTACCAGCAGGGTGCCCTGGACGAGGACCTGCTGAACAGCCTGCTCGCCACCAGGCTGCTCGTGGAGACCGAGACGTGCAGGCTCGCGGCGGAAAACCGCACGGAGGATCATCTCAGGGAATTGCGCTCCATCGTCGAGGCAGAGGAAAAGGCGGACCCGAAGGACCTCAGGGCCATCACCTCCCTGGACTTCCGCTTCCACCACACCATGGGAATGGCATCCGGCAACCTCATCTACCCGCTGCTCATCAACACCTTCAAGCCAGTGTACATGAACTTCACCGCGCTCTTCTTCTCGGACCCGGCCATGGTGCCGGAGACGGTCCGGTTCCACCGTCGGCTCCTGACGGCCATAGAAGACCGGAATTCCACCGGGGCGGCCGCCATCATGCGTGAGACCCTCGACCACGGCGAGCGACATCTCCGGCGGATCCTCGCCGGGTCGCGTTCGGAGGCAAGGCCATGAGCATGTCGGAAGCCCTTCAGGAACCGAAAAGGATCAAGGAGCCCAGGAACCTGTCCCCGCGCATCGCGTGGCTGCGCGACTACTACTTCCAGGGCGCGAAGCGCTCATGGAACAACGAGTTCACCGCCTGGACCACGGGCACCGACTGGGACGTCATCTTCGACGAGATGACCTTCTACATCGTGCCCGAGACCTACCCCTTCCTCCAGACCTTCGGATCATCCTTCCGGCAGTCTGCCAGACAGGTCCCTCTGCACCCGGACTTCTGGACCTGGAGCCTCCCGGAGCGCAAGGCATGGTTCGTGAAAGAGGTGATGGTGAATCACGTGCCCCAGGAGATCCTGCCGGGCGACCTCATCGCTGGTGCCCGCTTCAACATCCAGACCTCCACATGCTGGAACCGGAAGGAGGCCAGGGAGCGGAACAGAGCGGTCCTGGGCAGGCACGGGACGCGCGCCGCCATGAAGTGGTTCCACGACCACGGCTACGGCAACTCGGGCGCCACCAGCGGCCATCTCATCCCCGGGTACGAGCGGGTCCTGAAGATCGGCTGGAAGGGCATCCACGCAGAGCTTGAGCGGCATTACGGAACATTGAGCCACCGGGACAGGAACGGCGGGAAGGGCGCCCAGCTGCGGGCCATGATGACCGCCGCGACCATGCCGCGCGACCTGGCCGGGAAGTATGCCGCCCTGTGCGAGCGCCTCTCGGGAACCGAGAAGGACGCCTCCCGCCGGCGCGAGCTGCGGCAGATGGCCGCCAACCTCTCCCGCGTTCCCTGGGAGCCGGCCAACACCTTCTGGGAGGCCGTGCAGGCCCTGTGGCTCACCCACATGCTCATCATGAGCGACGAGAACTACCCGGGTCCGGGCGTGTCCTTCGGCCGCATCGACCAGTACCTGCTGCCCTACTGGCAGCGCTCGCTCGCCGAGGGCATGGACCGCGAGTCCGGCAAGGAGATTCTGAAGTGCTTCTGGGTGCACGCCAACACGGCCTACGACGCCATGGTGCGCATCGGCAACAACGGCATCACCGCGGGCTACGGCCAGCTCATCACGCTCTCGGGTCTCGGGCCTTCCGGCGCTGACATGACCAACGAGCTGACGTACGCCATGCTCGAGGTCATCGACGAGATGACCCCCATCCTCGAGCCAAAGCCCAACGTGAGGCTCCACCGGGGCAGCCCGGAAAGGCTCCTGGACACGGTGGCGGACATGGTGGGATCCAGCCAGGGCTCGCCCTTCCTCCTCAACTTCGACGAGCGGTCCATGGCCGGCATGCTCCTGGAGGCGAGGAAGGCCGGCGTCGGGCACCTCATCAACGAGGACACCGTGCACGACTATGCACCCGTGGGATGCCTGGAGAACACCATGGTCGGCAACGACCGCTCGGGCACTGTGGACAACAACCTGAACCTCCTCAAGGCCGTGGAGCTGGCGCTCAACGACGGCAGGGACTTCTTCGACTTCATCGACCCCATCACCTTCAAGAGGGAGAAGGTGAAGCAGGCAGGGCCCAGGACCGGCGAGGCGCGGACCTTCACCTCCTGGGAACGGTTCTGGGAGGCCTACGCCGAGCAGACCCGCTTCATCGTGAGGCGCTGCACGGAGGTCTACGAGCTCTCCGAGTCGGTGCGCGCACGGTTCTGCCCCACGCCGTACCTCTCGTGTCTGGTGAAGGGCTGTGCGGAAAAGGGCCTCGATATCACGCAAGGGGGCGCGGAGCTGAGCTTCACCACCCTGGAGGCCGTGACCTTCGCCACCACGGTGGACAGCCTGCTGGCCGTGAAGTACCTGGTGTTCGACGCGAAGGAATGCACCATGGCGCAGCTCATCGAAGCGCTCAGGGCAAACTGGGAAGGCCACGAGGCCCTCCAGGCAAAGGCCCGCTTCAAGGCCCCCAAGTACGGCCGCGACGACGACGAGGCGGACGCTATGGCGGCGCGTGTCATGGACCTGTGGTGCACGGAGACATGGAAGTACCGGACCCGCTCCACGAACCGCCAGTTCAGGCCCGGCATGCTGAGCTGGAACTACTGGGTCGCCGACGGCTTCATCCTTCCCGCGAGCCCGGACGGCAGGGCCAGGGGCACGTTCCTGTCAAACGCCATCTGCCCGTCCAACGGCGCAGACATCAACGGCCCCACGGCGAACACCAACTCGGTGGGCAAGGCCCTGGCCGGCATGTCCGGGGACAATGCGGGCGAGTACAGGGGCTGCCGCAACTGCCTGCCGAACGGGGCGAGCCACACCATCTCCATCAACCCCTCGCTGCTCAGGAGCCCGGAGCACAAGGCAAAGTTCAAGGCCTTCCTGAAGGGCTATGCCGAAAACGGCGGCACCTGCCTGCAGATCAACATGATCGATGCGGACACCCTGAAGGACGCCCAGAAGCGTCCCGAGGACTACCAGACCCTGCTGGTACGGATCACGGGGTACAACGCGTACTTCACGAGCGTGGGCAGGGAGCTGCAGAACGAGCTCATCGCGCGGATCAGCCACGAGGGGCTGTAGGGAAATTGATTGTGTTCGCAGGGAACGCGGAGTCTACGGAGACAGGAAAAGAACTGGAGGGAGTGTGGTTCCCCTTCATATCCTTCAACTGCCCAGAGAACCATGGGCAGTTGAAGGATATGAAGGGACCGGTGGGAAAGACATGACAGGGACATCGGACACCAGCGGCACCATCCTGCGCATCCAGCGCATGTCCACCGAGGACGGGCCGGGCATCAGGAGCACGGTCTTCTTCAAGGGCTGCCCGCTGTCATGCGTGTGGTGCCACAACCCGGAGAGCATCTCGCCCATGATCCAGGTGCACTGGGTGGCCACGCGGTGCATCGGGTGCCGCAGCTGCATCGAGGCGTGCCCGGAAAAGGCCCTGAGATCCGGGAAGAACGGCATCCTTATCGACCGGCAGCGGTGCACGGGCTGCCTGAAGTGCACCGGGGTCTGCCCCTCCACGGCCATGGAGGCCTACGGCCGGGTATACGCCCTGGACGACCTGGTGCCGGAGGTCCTCAAGGACAAGGTCTACTTCGAGAAGTCAGGCGGCGGGGTCACGCTCTCGGGCGGCGAGCCCACCCTGCAGGCAGGGTTCTGCCTCGGGCTGCTCAGGGCCCTGAAGGAACAGGGGGTGCACACGGCGCTGGACACCTGCGGCCAGTGTGCGTGGGATACCCTCGCGACGCTCCTGCCGCATGCGGACATGGTGCTCTACGACCTCAAGGTCGTGGACACCGGTCGCCACCGGGACTTCACCGGGGTTTCCAACACCAGGATCCTGGAAAACCTCACCCGGCTCGGGGGGTTCATGAAGGAGCACCACAGGCCACAACGCCTGTGGGTGCGTACCCCGCTCATCCCGGGTTGCACGGCCACGGAAGGGAATCTGCGCGGCATCGGCGCGTTTCTCAGAAACAGCGTTGGGCAGCTCCTGGACAGGTGGGAGCTGTGCGCCTTCAACAACCTGTGCCTGCACAAGTACGAGGGCCTTGGCCTCGACTGGCAGTTCCGGGGCACCGGCCTGCTCGGCCGTGAGGAGGCACAGCGGCTGGCCGCAACTGCCCGGGGCTCGGGGGTGGATCCGAGGATCGTGCACCTGAGCGGTGCATTCCGGCTGGAGGATTCCTGCGGGGTCGCTCAGGCAGGCCCCGACCTGCACGTGATCAAGGGAGGTTGTGCGTGAAAAAGGTTTTTCCCAGGTTTGATCCGGCGGACATGTTGGAGTTCGAGCCCGAGGCCAAGGTGGGCCTCATCGCCACGGTGAACCCGCAGGGGCTTCCCCACATCACCCTCATCACGGCCCTGCAGGCCAAGACCCCGACCCAGCTCATCTGGGGCCAGTTCTCCGAAGGCATGAGCAAGAGGCACGTGCGGACCAACCCGAAGACGGGATTCGCCATCATGACCATGGACCGCAGCCTGTGGCGGGGCAAGGCCCGGTGGACGCACACAGCCACGCACGGCGAGGACCATGAGATGTTCAACCTGAAGCCCATGTTCCGCTACAACGCCTACACCGGCCTGCACACCATTCACTACATGGATCTCGTGGAGACCGGGGGACGGGAGAAACTGCCCCTCGCGAGCATCGCCCTGTCCTCCATCCTCACCGCGCTGGCCAGGCCCGGGGCCCGATCGAACCGGCAGGGCCGCATCCTTAAACCATGGGCCCAGGGCCTGTTCAACCGCCTCGACTCCGTCAAGTTCATCTCGTGGCTGGACCCGGACGGGTTCCCGGTCATCGTGCCCCTCATCCAGTGCCAGGCACCGGACAGCACGCGGCTCGCCTTTTCACCGCTCGCCTACCGGGAGGAACTGGAATACCTGCAGGAGGGCATGGTGGTGGCCGTATTCGGGCTCACCCTGCAGATGGAGGACGTGCTCGTGCGGGGGGTGTTCGCGGGGTTCGGGAAATTCCGGGGGATCACGCTGGGCTGCATGGACATCGACTGGGTGTACAACTCCATGCCGCCCGTGCACGGGCAGATATACCCGGAACTCGGGATGCAGCCCGTGGTGCATTTCCAGGGAGGTGACAGATGAGACTGGGCAGGGCTACCACCGTCGATTCCCTGTCGCTCAGGCCCAAGGGCGGGGCCTTCGAGTCCAGGAGGGACTCCTTTGACCGGGATCTCTTCTGCATGCCGGGGGTGCGGACGCTGGCCGCACTCTCCATGACGCCCGAGGACGAACATTCCCGGACATACCGGATCAGGCGCAGGGAACACGGAAGCGAAACCCCGGAAAAGGGCTGGATCACGTAGGCACGGCCGACCTCTTCAGAGGCACGAGGAGAAACGCATGAGGACACGCGCATCACATTCCGGACAGGCGGCCGAGGCCCCGCGGGCACCCGGGCGATTCACGCGCATCAGAGACGCCCTGCGCTCACGGGGGGTGGGCCTGTGCACCGAGCGGGCCCTGCTCGTCACCGAGTTCTTCCGGAAACACAACGATCCTCTTGAGCCCATGGTGATCCGCAAGGCCAAGGCCCTGCGGTACGTGCTCCAGAACAAGTCAGTGAAGATCTTCGATGACGAGCTCATCGCCGGCAACGTGGGCAGCCACCGCGTCTCGTGCATCATCCAGCCGGAACTCGCAGGCGCGGTCATGTGCGAAGAGCTCCTGTGGATGGGCAGGAGGAAGACCAACCCCTATACGGTGCCTGCCCGGGACAAGGCGGCCCTGCTCCTGAAGGTGGTTCCGTACTGGCTCACCCGGAACATGGTCTCGCGGGCCTTCGGCTGGTACAACCCGCGGCTCGGCCGCTACATCGTAGACCAGCTCGACGCGAAGCGCTACCTTATCAACGAGAGCGGCGGCATCGGGCACTTCCTGCCAGACTACGAGAGGATGATCCGGCTCGGCATCAGGGGATACATGGAGACCCTCCACGAAACGCGCAACGACCTCCACGCCGCCGCGCTCATCGCCTGCGAGGGTCTCGCCGACTACGCGCACAGGCTTTCGGAGGAGGCGATGAGGCTGGCAGGCGCCGAGACCGACCCGGTGCGCAGGCGCGAGCTCGAGGAGGTGTCCCGCATCTGCGCCAAGGTGCCCCTGGAGCCTGCCGAAACCCTGCACGAGGCCCTCCAGTCGCTGTGGCTCACCCACCTGGCGGTCTGCCTCGAGGGGCTGAACTCGGCCGTCTCGCTCGGCCGCGTGGACCAGTACCTGTACCCCTACTACCAGGAGGACATCGAAGCAGGCCGACTCACCCGGGACCAGGCGCTGGAGCTGCTCCTGTGCTTCTCGGCCAAGACCACCGAGCACGTGTTCCTCCTGTCGAGCCGCGTGAGCGAGTACCACGGCGGCTACCTGGTGGCCCAGGCCGCCACCGTGGGCGGGGTGGACAGCCAGGGCCGCGACGCGGTGAACGAACTCACCTACGTGTTCCTCGACGTCATGGAGATCTCGGGGCTGCGCGACCCCAACTACATGGCCCGCATCAGCGAGGCCTCGCCGGAGACCTATGTGAAGCGCTGCGTGGAGGTGGCCTGCAGGGGCAAGGCGGTGCCGGGGCTTTTCAACGACGAGGCCGTCATACAATCTCTGGTGGCCCACGGATACCCCGTGGAGGAGGCCCGCGACTACGGCGTGGTGGGCTGCGTGGAACCCACCATGCCCGGCAGGAGCTTCTGCTCCACGGACGCGGCGCTCTTCAATCTCCCCCTGTGCCTGTCCCTGGCCCTGAACAGCGGGCGAGAGCCGGGCCGCAGGCTCAGGACCGGCGCCCGGACAAAAGACCCGGCCTCCTTCAGGACCATGGACGACATCGTCGAGGCCTTCAGGGCACAGGTGGACTTCCTGGTGGACCGCCTCGTCAGGGACATCCACGTCATCGAGCGGGCCAACGCCGACTTCCACCCCACACCCTTTTCGTCCATGCTCGTGAAAGGCTGTCTGGAGAGCGGACGGGACCTCACTGCGGGCGGGGCGCTGTACAACTCGAGCGGCATCCAGGGCGTGGGCCTCGCGGACGTGGCGGACTCGCTGGCCGCCCTGGACGAGGTGGTGTTCAGGAAGCGGTCTCACGGCCTGTCCGAAGTCCTCGAGGCCGTGAACTCGGATTTCCAGGGCGCGGACAGGCTCCTGGCAGAGCTCAGGGCCGCCCCCAAGTTCGGCAACGACCAGGCGCTTCCCGACGCATACGCCGGGCGCGTGGCCCGCATCTTCCACGAGGCCCTGGCACGGCACACCAGTACCCGGGGAGGCCCCTACATATCCGGCTTCTACTCGTCCTCCACCCACGTGGGCTTCGGCAGGCGCACCGGCGCGCTGCCCAGCGGCAGGAAGGCGGGTCAGCCCTTTGCCGCGAGCCTTGGGTGCTGCAACGGGTGCGACCGGGAAGGGCCCACGGCCCTCTTCAACTCGGTGGCAAAGGTGGACCCCAGGCTCTCCCCCAACGGGTACGCCCTGAACATGCGCTTCGACGTGCCGTCACTCAGGGGGGAGCGCGCCGTGGACACCATGACCGCCCTGACGAAGGGGTACTTCGCCTCGGGCGGCATGGAGGTGCAGCTCAACGTGCTCGACCCCGAGGTCCTCGTGGATGCCAGGGAACACCCGGGAAGGCACCCGGGCATCGTGGTGCGGGTGGCAGGGTACTGTGCCTACTTCGACGACCTGCCGCTCACCGTGAAGGACGAGATCATCGCCAGAACCAGGATCGCCCTGACGTGACGCGGAAGAGGCCCGGGGCTGGGACCTGTCAGCCCAGGTACTCCCGGCACACCGAGGAGAAGCGCCTGAGATCCTTGTAGTCCATGACCGTGGACATGGGCAGGTTGGTCTCCTCGATGCCCGCCTCCTTGATGGCCGCCACCGGGTTCAGGCCGCCGATGAGGACGAGCCCCATCTTGTTCACGTCCACCGGAGCCTGGCAGACGGACTCGCCCATCTTGCCCATGGTGATAACCGGGTTCATGCCCACGTCCTTGAGATCGCGGATCACTTCCTCCACCCCGTCCCGGCACACGCCGGCGATCTCGGAGAGGTTCGCCAGGATCTTGCCCTCCCCGTGCTGGATCACACCGCGCACCGCGGTCATGCGGGCGCTGATGAAGGCCTCGGAGGGGTCCAGGGAGGTGCCGGAGTAGTGGATGAGCTCCACGAACCGTATGGGCTTGTGCTCGCTCATCTGGAGGATGCCGCCGAACTTGAACTCGGCCGGGATGCCCCGCTTCAGGAGCATGCCCGTGAGCACGATGCTGCAGATGGTGGCAAAGCCGATGCTGCCGTCCGGGACGTGGATGTCGCCGAGGAAGCCGCCCTCCGGCGCAGCAGCCACCAGCTCGCTCACGCAGCAGCCCTTGTCGAAGGCGCTCTTCATGCCCTTGAGCGCGTCCCTGAAGACCTCTTTGGGGAAGAAGGACACGTTGATGGGTATCATGCCCCTGCCGGCCTTCGCGTCGAAGGTGGTCTTGTAGGCCAGGATCTCCATGCGGGAGATGCAGTAGCCCACCTTGTCGTGGACCCTGGCATTGCGGAGCTCCTCGATGCCCTTGGCAGTGATCACCCTGCCGTCGCGCCTGCCCACGAACCGGGTGAGTTCGCGCTGGTCCATGAACTGGAGGTGGTAGCGCACTGCGCGTTCGGACAGGGTCACCCCGTAGTCCTTGAGCCTGCGCGCGATGATCCGCGCACCCACTGAACCCTGGGCCTGGTTGAGGATGCGCAGGATCAGGATGCTCTTCCGTTCCATCTCGTCGTAGGTGAACATGGCCGTCTCCTCGAAGGGTATCGGAAACCGATTTCCGCTGATGCTTACATGCAAGCCCTTTCCCTGTCAATGCACAAGGCTCTGCACCGATTCCCCTGTTGACTTCGACCCTGCCAGGGCTTAGGGAAATGACCATGGGCCGGATCAGGGACAATGTGCAAAAGATCCTCTCGGAGATCCCTGCGGGCGTCACGGTGGTGGCAGCGGCCAAGGCGAGGAACGCCCTCGAGATCGAGGAGGCCCTGGATGCAGGCATCACCATCTTCGGGGAAAGCTACCTCCAGGAGTCCAGGCCCGTCATCGAGGCCATCGGCAGCCGGGCCGTCTGGCACTTCATCGGCCATGTCCAGAAGAACAAGGTCAAGCACGTGGTGCCGCTCTTCGACATGATCCAGACCATCGACTCCCTGGAGCTCGCCGTCATGGTGGACCAGCACGCGGCCAGGAACGGCAAGGTAATGCCCGTGCTCATCGAGGTGAACAGCGGCCGCGAGGAGAACAAGCACGGGGCCATGCCCGAGGCGGTGGAGGCCCTCATCCGGCAGATCTGTGCGCTGCCGAACCTCCGCGTGCAGGGACTCATGACCATGGGGCCCTTCCTGGACGACTATACGGGGCTCAGGCCGTACTTCAGGGAGACGAGGACCCTGTTCGAGGAGCTACGGTCCCTTTCCATCCCGAACGTGTCCATGGAGACCCTCTCCATGGGCATGAGCGACTCCTTCCGCATCGCCGTCGAGGAAGGCGCCACCATGGTGCGCATCGGCACCATGATCTTCGGGGAACGGCCGTACTGAGAAGTCTGTTCCCGCACCTGGAAATCCGTTTCTTCCCGCAAGCACTGCACTGTTTCCGCAACGTTTCCGTGGATGACATGCCACGGCGAACATCATATGCACGACGCATGAGCTTCGAAACCACGACACAACTCCTTTCACACCCGAACCCAGAGGGAACCGGAAACAGGTATCAGGAAGGACTTCCAAAAAAGGGGGTGCTTGTGGTACGATACGAGCCTAGCCGCATGGCACATACGGATTCTGGGGCACGAAGGGTCTTTGCGCCGAGGCGTCCCCTGCAATCGACACACGCACGAGAGGTCGAAGTCATGTACTATTTTGGTATGCAGCTGAGGAGGTTTTCCGTTGTCCTGAAATTTCCCCAGGCTCATACCATCGGCGCAGCCCCCGGCATCATCTTCAGATCAGCCTTCGGCCTCGCGCTGAGGAGGGTTTCGTGCACGGAACCAGAAGGGCAGTGTCGGGACTGCCACAGGTCGGGCAGCTGTCCGTGGATGGCAGTCTTCGAGACCCCGGCCCGGAAGGACAACCCGGTCATCCAGGGCGTGAACCGCATCCCGCATCCCTTTGTGTCGGCTCCCGTGTTCACGGGCCATGACATGATCATCATGGAAATGTGCGTCATGGCATCGGGGCTGAAGTATCTGCCCTGGATCATTGCCGCCCTGAACCTGATGCAGGACATGGGCCTCGGAGGAAAGCGTGACCGGTTCGCCATAGAGCACATGGAAGAACTGCTCCCCGACGGCGCCCGGGTGACTGTCGCCGCTGGGATTACACCCCGGTCACACGGAACGTTCACGCTTGGCGACTTTGTCGACACCCGGCTCAAGGGGTTCGCCCGCGATTCCCTCGAGGTGAGCTGCGTGACACCGCTGCGCATCAAACACCAGGGCAGGCTTGTACACGATCTGCCTTTCCATGTTTTCTACGGGGCCTGCACCAGGCGCATCAAGATGGTGTCCCTGGCTGCCGGGGCAGAATGGAACTGCCCGGAAAGCAACGGGGACGTGGAGTCGCTCACCAGTGAAAGCTGCTGGCAGGAGCACGGCCACTATTCATCCCGGCAGAAAACCACCCTCCAGCTCGGCGGCGTCACGGGACGGCTGATTTTCCGGGGTGTGCCCCCAGAGTGCCTACCGGCAGTGTTCGCAGGCGAGATCCTCGGCATCGGCAAGAACACGAGCTTCGGCCTTGGGAGGTACCGGGTGTCATGAGGAGGATGTTCCTTTTCTTTTCGCACACCCTCACCCGGGAACAGGAGGAGGACGCCCGGGCGACCCTCATGGTGGACGAGTTCGTGTACCTGCCGGCAGGTCTCCAGGGAGCGTGGTCCGCTTTCGATCCCGGGGCCGGAACGATCGACGGGCAGCTGGAAGCGCTTCGACGGTACGTGGACGAGAACTGCGGCCCGGAGGATGTATGCCTGGTCCATGGCGACTCCGGCGCGGTCTTCTCCCTGGTGAGCCACCTGAGGGAACGGGGCTTCAAGGCGTACTACTCCACCACGCGGCGCGTGTTCGAGGGAGAAACCATGCCGGAAGGGACGGCGAGGAACAGCCACCTGTTCAGGCATGTGCGGTTCAGGGAATATGAATGATCTTGATCAAGAAGGAGCGTGTATGAGTGCACATGTACTCGCCCTGCTCGTCGGCAGCAACCCGCTGCCCAACTACGTCACTGCCAGGTATCTCCTGGACCGTTCTCGCACCGACACAGGCATCGCGCCGGTACCGGACGTGATCCTGCTCCTGAGCTCGAAGGAGACCGTCCCCATCGGCGAGACCATCATTAGAAAACTGGGGCTTCCCGTCGGGCAGTATGTTCATCGCACACTTATGGAGGGCCAGCGCGATCCGCATACCATCTCAGATTCGCTCAGGAAGGCCGTGGACAGCATCTCGGCAAAGACCTCCATCGCATCCCTGCACCTCAACATAACCGGCGGCACGAAGCCCATGGCGGTCTTCGCCACCCTGGCAGGCCTGAGCCTGCCCAAGGACTGCCCCTTCCTGGTCTCGGACCTGGACCCCCAGCGGCATATCATCCGGGTGACGAGCTGGTGTCAGGAAGAGGTCCAGGAATCGTACCTGCCCCCACGGGGCACCCTCCTTTCCGTTCCGGCGCTGGGCCTGCAGGTGAAAGACATCCTCCAGCTGCACGAGTCCAGGTTCAAGATCGTCGATAACGGCTCCAGTGCGCCAATTAAATTCCATTCACAACCCTATTCCGAGAAGTTCTATGCCGAGTCTCTCGGCAAAGACTCCCAGACCTGGTTCGAACATCTGAACAGCATCAAGGTGCACAGGGGCAGAAGCAAGAATTCCCTGCTGGAGAGTTTCGAGAAAGTCATGGATTACCGGCCGTTCATCGAGGTGTTCCCCTCCATGGCCCCATATTTCACCAGTGACGGGCGCCTCTCGCAGGACGTGGACATTGTCGGGCTCCTGCGTCTGTTCCAGGGCGGATGGCTGGAGGACATGGTCCTGCGGGCGTTCAGGGACCTTGCCGGTTCGGGCCAGATCGCCCTGAGCGACTACCGTAAGGGTGTGGAGGTGGAATACGACCGCAGGCCGGCGGAGATAGACCTCATCGCCATGAGGGGCTACCAGATGTATCTGGTCTCCTGCACCAGATCCTCACAGATCAAGGATGTCAAGCGCAAGGCCTTCGAGGCCCTGTACCGCGCCGAGCAGCTCGGCGGCGAACATGCACAGGTGGTGGTGGTATCCGTCATGAGCAACGTTTCAGATCGTACCATTCCCTTTTCAAGGGAGAACAACCTGTCTGAACTCAAGAAGGACCTGGCCCAGTACGATGCACGGCGAAATTGCCACCTCATAGGCATCGAAGAGCTCAGGGGAGAGGTCGAGGGCAGGGGCACCCTGAGAAGTAAGCTCGCGGAAATCATCGGCGGGGTTGCTGTATGATCGTGGCCATGTACGATATCACCGGGATCCAGGAATATGTCTTCTCTTCCACCAAACTCAGGGAGAACCTGGGCGCCTCGATCATCGTCCAGCGGATCTTCACGGATTTCTTTTCCGAACACACGGAGGCCCGCGTCGTGTACATCGGCGGTGGCAACGCCATGGTGGAGTACGACGACCGGGACAGGTACCGCGAAGCCACCTGCGGGCTGTCGCGCGAGTTCGTCCGCCGCACCGGCGGGGCCTTGCGCTTCGCGGCGCATGCCGAGGAACGGAGGGGGAGTTTCCAGGATGTGCGGAAAAGGCTCGTGGACGGGCTGAACGCACGGAAGAACCGCTTGAGCGGTAGCGTGCCGCTCATGGGCATCGCCATCACGCGCGAGTGCCCTTACGACGGCTGGCCTGCGGTGACGATGGAAGGCGGCGCGGGACTGTCCTATCCGGCGTGGTGCAAGCGCCAGGAGGACCCGGACGTGTATTTCAGGGAAACCAGACGGCTGCTCGACGACGATCTGGCCGCATCGGGCTGCGAATTTCCCTCAGAGCTCGACAAGCTGGGCCAGGTACGCGAAGAGCAGAACTACATCGCCGTGGTGCACATCGACGGCAACAATATGGGCCGGGCCATCAACGAGGCGCTCTCGGGCATCTCCCAGTACGAGGAGGCTGCCAGGGCGATGAAACGGCTCTCCTCGGACATCGACGCGGCCTATACCGGGGCCTTCACGTCCCTGGTCCGGGAACTCGAAAGGGGGCAGTCGGGCCGGACGCTCCCCATCCGGCCCATCATCCTGAGCGGCGACGATGTCACCTTCGTAAGCAGGGGCGATCTGGGGCTCAAGCTTGCCGCAGACTTCCTCTGCGACGTATCAGATCGCACCGTCGAGGCTGCAGGCAAGGCCCTGAGGCTCTCCGCCTGCGCAGGGGTGGCCATCGTCAAGTCGCATTTCCCCTTCTCCCGGGCGTACGGCCTGGCCGAGGAGCTCTGCCAGTCGGCCAAACGCAAGGCCAAGGTGCATGCAGAAAGGAGCGGCGCGCCAGACGTGGGCAGCTGGCTCGACTTCCATATCGTCCAGGGCGGCATCCTCTCCGACATCGGGCGCATTCGCTCACAGCACTACCAGGTGCGCGGCATGCCGGGCGCACGGGACATGAGCACCGCAGACGGCACCCTGAAGTATCGGCAGTACCACCTGCTCGGGCGGCCATGGCGGGTGTGCGGCCCGGGCCCGGCCGAGTACGACTGGAATGAGCTGCTGAGGTCGGCAGACATATTCCGCGACAGCTGGCCGGCCAACCGCATCAAGCAGCTGCGCAACAGCCTCATCGGAATACCCTCCGAGCGGGATCTGCTCATGGAGGAGATCAGGAGCCGTGGCTATGCCCTGCCGGACTTCCCGGGCAAGGAGCACGATAACCTCTTTTTCGAGAATCACCCGGAACTGGCTGGCACCACCCCGTACTTCGACGCCATCGAGATACTTGATTTCCACCCCGGAACCTCGATGAAGGGGGGTCTTCATGCTGATTAAGATGACCCTCCTGTCCGACACCGTTCCTGGCAGCGGCGAGGGCCTGGCAGGCGTTCTGGACACGGATATCGCATACGACGACGTCGGCCTCCCCTTCATCCCGGCCAAGCGGCTCAAGGGGCTGCTCCGCGAGAGCGCCATGGAGCTCGAGACCCTGGGCGCCGTCTTGCAGGGAACCGTGCAGGCCCTCTTCGGCACGGGCTACGCGCCCACAGGCGCAGAGTTCAAGGTCTCAAACGGCTGTATCCGGCAGTACGGGCAGACACACCGGGCACTCCAGTGGCTGCAGGGTAACGAACGGTATGGCAGGCTCTTCCATCCCCATGCCGTGCTGGGCTGTTTCACACGCATCCGGAGCCAGACCGCCATGACCGCCGAGGGGACCTACGCGGACCGGTCGCTCAGGAGCATGCGCGTGCTGAATCGCGGTCAGGAGTTCTTCTTCGCCCTGGAGGCCCCCGAGGCACATCGTCCCACCCTTGAGACAGTCTGCAAGGTCACCCGCGCCATGGGCGCGGGTCGCACCCGTGGCCTGGGGCAGATCAGGCTCGAACTCGTGGACGAGGAATCGAACGACCTGGAGGCCATGGCACCGGCGGACGAAGGGCTGCGGGAAGAAGATGCCTGCAGGATCAGCCTCACGATCAGGACCGAGGCCCAGGTACTGGCAAGCAACCGCGTGGGGAGGTCCCAGGCGAGCGAGGGCCATATCCCGGGCGGGCTCATCCTGGGCGCCCTGGCGGGCCGTTACATCGCGGCCCGTTCCCTGGCAGCCCCGGACACGGACAAGGACTTCCGGTCCATCTTCCTGGACGGACGCGTGCAGTTTTCGCCGGCCTTCCCCCTGGACGTCGAGGGCAGACAGACCATACCGTGCCCGCTCTCCATCGTGCGTGAGAAGAACAGCGACGAGCTCTACGACCTGTCCCGGGACGAAGACCGCGACAGGCTGGCCCGGGACGGGTCGCTGCAGACCAAGGGCTGCCCTGCCGAATGGGTGTTCCTGGAAGAAGGAGCGCTGTCCCGGGCCTCCGTGGCTTTCGAGGTCGAGTACCACCACCGCCGCCCGGACGACAAGGCCAAGGGACGAGCGGGCGAGGCCATGCCAGGGGCGGAGGACGAAGGCGCCTTCTTCCAGTTCGAGGTGCTCAGCCCCGGCCAGTCCTTCGGTGCATCCATCACCGGGCCGTACGGTCTGCTCAGGCAACTGACGCCGCTCCTCGCAGAGAACAGGACCCTCTATCTCGGCAAGTCCCGCACGGCTCAGTACGGCAGATGTACGGTCAGCATGGACGGCCCGTACCGGTACGCCGCCACCGAAGGGAGGATCGAGCCCGGCGGGCATGCAGTCATCACCCTGGTCTCGGATGCCGTCGTTCTCAACGCCTGCGGCTACCCAAGCGCCGATCCGAACGACCTTGCAGCAGAGATGAACCGGAGGCACGGCATCTCCCTGGAGATCGAGGACTCGTGGGGGACGTGCGCCAAGTCCGTCATGCTGGGCGGATTCATGGGCGTCTGGCGGCTCCCCCGCCCACAGACGGCAGCCCTGAAGGCCGGGACCGTTCTGCGGGTGAAGAACGCCGGCTGGTCCCCGGTGGACATCGGCATGCTCGAGGCAGTGCCCTATGGGCAGCGCACTCCAGAGGGATTCGGGCGTATCGTCGTCAATCGCCACGGACACTGCGCAACGAGCGATGTTACGCCAGCCCCGGAAGCCCTGCAGCCCGCGCCGTCCACGGACACTTTCGTCATGGTCAAGGAGAAGATCGCACGCCGCGCCCTGGAAGACGCCCTCACCGTGGAGGCGGTCAGGAAGGCGGGGAAGCCCCCTGCCGACGTCCCCCCGTCGTTCCTGGCGCGGATGCTCAAGCTCATCGACCGGAACACCTCCTTTGACGGACTCGGGAAGGACCTGGACGCCTTTGCGGACAAACGCGCCGGGAGACATGCCGAGAAGCTCGCCGCACCGCTCTTCATCGGAAATGACGGGAAAGGGTTCCAGGAGGTCAAATTCGCCGACACGGTATCGCAGTGCCGGCAGAGACTCGACCTGGACGTGCTCCTGCCCGACGCCGGGGACAGCCGGAACGCCTCCGGCGAGCTGTACGCGTTCTACCAGGTCTATGCCAGGGCCTTCCTGACACACCTGAAACTGAGGAGAAGGAGCTGAACATGGACAAGTACCAGCCCGTACGGGAGCGCCTCTACTGCAAGGGAACGCTCGTCAACCGCTCGCCCCTCATCTGCGGCAGCGGCGAGGACGAACGCACCGACATGGACTTCATCCGCGACGCCGCGGGGCTGCCCTTTCTGCCCGGCACGACCCTGGCAGGGATCGTCCGCCACGGCCTCGAGCGGCGGCTCGGTCAACAGGACAAGCACCTGGTAGCGCTGGTCTTCGGCGAACGCGACAGGCCGTTCCAGAGCGCCGTGTCGTTCCATGACGCGCACCTCGTCGAGGGTCCATCCGGAGATGGGTGCCGGTTCTCGCTCCGGGACGGCGTGAAGATCGACCACGAGACACGTTCCGCCCTGGACAAGGCCAAGTACGACTTCGAGGTGCTCGAACCAGGGCATCGCTTTGCATTCTGCTGTGAGGCCGTGGTGAGACGGAGTCCCTCGCACGGTGCAGGCCATGACGCGGTGCATCGGGTCATGGCCGGCATATGCGAGCTCCTGGAGGAGGGGATCGCCCTGGGAGCAAAGACCAGGCGGGGGTTCGGACAGATGAGACTCGAGGACACGCGGTCCATGGTCCTGAACCTTGCGGACCCCGGGCACGTCCGCCGATGGATCGATTTTTCCTGGGACGACCTGAACCACCGTGAAGGCCTGGACGTGAACGGCACGGTCCTGGGGGCGGAAAGCAGGGTGCGCGTGGAGGCAGAGTTCGATATTTCGGGCTCGCTCATCATACGCTCCTACAGCGTGGACCCCGATGCACCGGATGCCACCCACGTCACCAGCGCAGGGCAGCCCGTGGTGCCGGGGACCTCCTGGGCCGGGGCGCTGCGGAGCGCCATCCTGGGCGCGGGGGAGGCCCTGGATCGGAGAGGGACGTTCGAGGGATGGCTCAAGCGTCTCTTCGGAGACGTGGACGAAGAGGCCGCCAGGCAGCTGCGTCGAGCGGGCAGGCGCACACGTGGCACGGCCAGGGCATCGAGGGTCTGGATCGGCGAAACCGCTGTCGAGGGCGGCAAACTGCTGACCTGCACACGCACAAAGGTGGACCGCTTCACCGGCGGCGTGGTGGAGGGCGCGCTCTTCGACGAGCGGCCAGTATACGGCGGAAGGCTGACCCTGAACCTCGCCCTGGATGCCCCGGAGCCCCACGAGACGGCCCTCGTCCTGCTGGGGCTGCGGGAACTGGGTGAGGGCATACAGCCCCTGGGCGGCGAGGCCGGCATCGGCCGGGGCACCCTGCGCCTTGTGTCCGTGTCCATCGGCGGTGAGCGTTTCCCCACCATGGACGAGGCCCTTTCCTCGGGTGACTACCTCAGAGCCCTGTACCGTGCGATGCAGAACGGAGGTGCCCGATGAGAGCCATAGAGTTCAAGGAAGTGGTGAGCCGCGTGGAAACCGGGACCGTGGCAGACCCCGCAGCCCTGGTCAGGGAAAGGATATCCTCGCTGGGCCAGGGCGTTGCTGGCATCACGTACCGGCATGACGAAGTCACGGTGGAGCGCTCCTTCAGCGGCTCGCTGCCGCCGGCCGGGAATCTCCAGGAGCTGCGCCTGTTCAGCCCCGCAGGCGAGCTCAGGCTCTGGCGTGACGGAGAGGGCTTTTGCTACCGCCTGCGCACGGAGAACGGCAGCGGCGTGCCGGCCGAGTGCTTCGACCAGACGCACCTCACCTGGGACGATCAGCGCCGGCGCGACTTCGACCTGCCGGAACGGTACACAGTACGCACCTACGTGGAATACGACGACGACGGCATAGCCCGGTTCGTGGACGCCCGGCTCATGGCGTTCGAATACTAGGGAGGGCACATGGCGAAATACGAAAGGCTCGAAGATAAGCTGTTCGTCAATCCGTACAACTTCATACCCCTCGAGAAAGGCTGCGCGCGGGAAACAGGGTACCGGGAGGCCCGCGGCCGGGGAGACCTGAGCGGATGGGTGGACATCACCCTGGAGACCCTCACCCCCCTCTTCATCCCCAACACCACGAATAAAGACACCTGGCGCAAGCGGACCATGGACGAAAAGAACAGGGTGATCCACAGCTATGATTTCTTTTCGCACACTGATTTGGGCGAAGGGATGCGGGACGCCGGGTCAGGCCCGGCACCGGCGCGGCCGGTAATCCCGGGCAGCGAGATCCGTGGCATGATCCGCAGCGCCTTCGAGGCCGTAACCAACTCCTGCATGTCCACCACCGACGACCGCCAGGTGCTATACAAGCGGACCACCATGCCTGGTCTGCCGGGCCGCCTGAAGAGGGTGAACGATACATGGCACGTGATCCCGTGCGAGCGATATGGGGTTTCAACAACAACGACCAAGAACGACCCGAGTGACTATTCGTCCCGCATCCGGGGCTTCAAGGAAGGGCAGACTGTCTATTTCAAGAAGAAAGGAGATTACAAAACAGAAAATAATGTTACGGCCTTCCCCTTTGTCGAGGACCCGACCACGGATGAACGGAAGAAGAAGGAATATGGATACATGTCCGGATGGTTTCACCACGGAGAGCCCTTCGGCCGCAAAAAGCACCACGAGAGCATATTCGTGGACATAGGCAGCGATCCCATTCCGGTCAGCGACCTCGAAGTTGAGAATTTCAAGGAGAACCTGAGGCTCTACCGGGACAACTCGGTCAACATCCACAAGCGCCAGGGAAAACACAAGGGGTATCCCAGCCTGGGAGAAAACCCGGAGGATCAACTCGTGTACTACCGGGTGATCCAGGTGGACGGGAAGCGCCTCGTGTACCTCTCCCCGGCCGCCATAGGCCGGGAGGTGTTCTCAAACAGGCTCAAGGCCCTCATCAAGACCTACTCGCCATGTGACAGGCTGGACGCCCTCTGCCCCTCGTGCAGACTCTTTGGCCTGGTAACGGACAAGGGGGGTGCGGCATCCCGCGTGCGGTTCTCGGACGCGCAGTGCCTGGAGACGCGCGATGCCAAAGAGCTCTACGACTCCCCTGTGTTCCTCCCGGAGCTTGCCTCTCCCAAGCCCTCGGCGACCGAGTTCTACCTGAAGAGACCACTGAACGCACAGATCTGGAACTACGACTATGCCGTCAACTGGGAAAAGGGCAAGCCGGTGCCGGTGCCTGGATATTGCGCCATCATCCGGGGGCGGAAGTTCTACTGGCACTCGATGAGAAGTCAGGCGCCACAGATACAGGCCGAGAAAGCAAGCGAACGCAACGTCTTCATCCGCCCCCTAAAGAGCGGCAACAGGTTCAAGTCACGGATATTCTTCAACCGCATCAGCGAACCGGAGCTCCGAAGGCTCCTCTGGGTGGTCACCATCGGCATGAGCCCGGACCATGCCCACAAGCTCGGCATGGGCAAGCCGGTCGGCCTGGGGAGTGTGCGCATCGACGTCACGGACATCGTCACCCGGCACATCATGGCAGATGCCGAAAACGCCACCATCCGCTACACCCTCACCCCCAGATCGGCGGAAGAGTACGGGATCAGGACCATGGCAGAAGGAGACCTGGGCTGCAGCGCCGAAACGCTCAGCAACTTCATGCGCATCACCGACTACAAGAATCCACCGCGCCCTATTCAATATCCCCACAACGAGGACGCACCCGAGACATACAAGTGGTTCATGGCCAACAAGACCATAAAGGGCACCGGGACCGCTCATGTCATCGACCAGGAACTCGCCTCCATTGTCGATCCGTACCAGTACAGCTACAAAGAGAAAACCGATACCGGGGGCGGCAAACATGCCGGACAGCAGGACAGGGGTTTTCATGGGAAAAGGAGGAATACGAAACGCTTGGGCCGTGCAGAGCCAGGCATAGAGCATGCACCTGCCCGGCCCGGCGGCACGGAACACGCGCGCAGCGATTCACCCGAACATGCCAAGGTAGCCATTCATGGCATGAGGGGAAGAGTGAAATTCTTCGATAAGGAGAAAAATTTCGGGTACATCGAGCCCGATGACAAAACCAAGGATGTCAAGTTTTTCAAAGCTGGCTTCAGGTCGGGCCAGCGGGTGATTTTCGATGTGAAAGAGGGTACCCCCATCGCCATAAACATCAGGATAGACAGAGGTTGAGAGCCAGGCACGGGGGACGCATCACGACCCGGGCACTCACAGGACCGGCGCTCATTGACAACTGAATAGGGTCTGTACGAGGAACTCCTGAGGGCATTTCAATCGCAGGGGAACGTATAGGCATATGGCCAGAGATATCAGCGTGTTACGATTATTTTTGCACGCACGAATAACAAAGAGGCCCTCGCAATGAAAATTGATTATTAATATCAGGTTGTTGAGATACACGCCATTATTTGAGACATGGTAATAGATGAGGTCAAGTGGCATTTATTCGGGAGGTCCTCAAAAAATGGGTTGTAACATAAAGATTATTAAGTTAAAAAATTGAGTGGGGTCTGGAACACTGACCTGAGAAAAGGGATTAAGACTTTCCAGGGGTTCACTGACGAGAAATTTGTCCGTGAGTCTGGAACACTGACCTGAGAAAAGGGATTAAGACGATATCCACCTACGGGGTTCCATGGTCCTGCCATGCCGTCTGGAACACTGACCTGAGAAAAGGGATTAAGACTATCTCCACTCGGCCACCATTTTGACGTCCTCGGTGCAGTGTCTGGAACACTGACCTGAGAAAAGGGATTAAGACGACTCTGACTGCCGAGAAACCCTCGCCCAGCCCCCCGTCTGGAACACTGACCTGAGAAAAGGGATTAAGACTGTGGAAGGTCATTCGATCACCGTGACCTTGTAGGTGTCTGGAACACTGACCTGAGAAAAGGGATTAAGACGGTCACGGGCGATGTGCAGTTTGGGCTTCTTTTCCATCAGGTCTGGAACACTGACCTGAGAAAAGGGATTAAGACACTCAAGCTTGATGACCTTGACTGCATCGTGGCCACCGTCTGGAACACTGACCTGAGAAAAGGGATTAAGACAATGACACCGCCCTTCTGAGCATCCGCTTTGACCACGCAGTCTGGAACACTGACCTGAGAAAAGGGATTAAGACTGGATCTTCTTGCCGCGGATTTCACCATGGGGGCCCTGTCTGGAACACTGACCTGAGAAAAGGGATTAAGACCAGGGTGAAAGAGGTTTGTTTAGAGAGCGAGGATCAGTCTGGAACACTGACCTGAGAAAAGGGATTAAGACGAGCTTCCGGAAGTCGTCATGCCTGGCCTCGACCCACACCGGTCTGGAACACTGACCTGAGAAAAGGGATTAAGACTGCTTGATTTGTACCGTTAGACTGGGGCTGATCTGAGGTCTGGAACACTGACCTGAGAAAAGGGATTAAGACGTGGAACTCTCCTTGCCATCCTCACCAAGATTGACCGTCTGGAACACTGACCTGAGAAAAGGGATTAAGACAGATTCAGGATGTGCCGCTTGATGTGGCCGCGGAACACCGGAGTCTGGAACACTGACCTGAGAAAAGGGATTAAGACTCTGCGATCTTGGTTGCGTTCGCAACGCCAATGAACGCGTCT
>JAKPQL010000089.1 GCA_029547045.1 Deltaproteobacteria bacterium
GATGATGGAGGTGATCAGCACGTCGAGCACGGAGCAGAGCCAGAACATTGGTGAGCTGAGCAAGGCGATCGGACAGATCGACGGGACGACGCAGCACAACGCGTCCACGGTGGAGGAGCTGGCGAGCACCCTGGACAACCTGCGGAGCGTGGCCACGGTCCTGGCCGATGATGTACAGAAGTTCAGAACGTCAGAGTCAGATGCGTGAATGCCCTCCGGAAGCATACCCAGGCAGCATGGCAGGTGCAGGGCCCGCGGGATCCGCGGGCCCTTTGGTTTCCTCAGGCGAAGAGAGCAGGAATGCCCGGTGTGGCATGCCGGGATATGACAAGGGTGGCATTGGAATAAAGAATGAAAGCGTGAATTCCGATCAGTGTGTCAGGAAACGGACGTACCGTCATCCTCAGGGGGCCCTGTATGAAAGAAAGCACCAAGGTATTGTTCCTCCGCCCGCTCCTGTTCCAGGAGCTCGTCACCGCTGCCGTTATCGTGCCCATGCTGCTGCTGTTCTTCCTCAACGTCTCCGAGGGGATCAAGGAGCACTTCCTGAGCGCGGCGCTGGGCGGTCTGAATGCTGCGAATGTAGGTCTTGTGCTTGGTATCCTCGTCAAGTATTTCCTGGTCAAGCCGGCGCTCGTGCTCATGGAGAAGGACACGTGCACGCCTGATGAAGTGCAGCGCGCGGTGCGATCGATCTCCATCCTGCCGCTCGCGGAATCCATAACCGTCTTCCTGCGGTTCGCCCTGTTCGGCAACCTCATCGCGGTGCTGCACATGGTCGTCAAGGGGTACATACAGCCCATAGAGGGCGTCATGGGGGTGAACACCCTGGTCATGTCGGGCCTGCTGGCCATGCCCTTCTTCTACCTGGCGTCCGAGAACAGCCTGGTCCCCTTCTACCAGCGGTTCAACCTGAAGGAGGTCATCGACGGCAGGGTGCAGGTGTTCCGCATGAGCCTCAACCAGAAGCTGCTCGGCACCATCCTCCTCATCGCCATTCCGCCCATCGGTCTCATCCTCGGCGCCATCTACCTCTCCGTCGCCACCGGGTTCCAGCTGGCGGCCATGAAGTACGGATTCGTGGTGCTCCTCGGGCAGACCGCTCTCATGACCTTCATCAACGGGTTCCTCATCACCAAGAGCCTGTCGCTCTCCGTGGGCAAGATGTCGTTCATGCTGGAGGACATGGCGCGGGGCCAGGGCGACCTGACCAAGCGGCTGCACGTGACGGGCCTGAACGAGGTGGGGACTCTGGCCTACTGGTTCAACGAGTTCATGGAGAACATCGAGCAGATCGTGCGGCATGTCATGGAGATCTCCCTGCAGCTGCACCAGTCCATCCAGGACGTGAGCGCGGGGTCGCAGGACCTGTCGCAGGCGACGCAGGAGCAGGCGGCCTCGGTGGAGGAGATATCGGCGTCCATCGAGGAGATGAACGGGACGATCCAGCACAACGCGGACCTGA
>JAKPQL010000090.1 GCA_029547045.1 Deltaproteobacteria bacterium
GAGCTTCACGACGGGGGCGAGCTTCGTGGTGGACGGCGGGGCATTGGCGTAGAGGGAAGGAAGGAGAGGACAAGACCATGAAGCTCAGCGACATCAGGAAGGTGCTCATCCTGGGTGCCGGCACCATGGGCCAGCAGATCGCGTTCATGTGCGCATGGCACGGCTACCGGGTGATGCTGTACGATATCTCCCGGGAGATCCTGGACAAGGCTCTCAGGAGCGTGGAGAAGCTCGGCTCGTCGTGGTTCGTGCCCATGGGCCGCATGACGCACGAGCAGCTCCGCCAGACCATGGGCCGCATCGGCGCCACCACGGACCCGGCCGATGCGGCCGAAGACACGGACATCGTCAGCGAGTCAGTTCCCGAGGACCCGGACATAAAGGCAAGGGTCTTCGCCCAGTTCCACGCGCTCTGCCCGGAGCGCACCATCTTCACCACCAACACCTCGTACCTCCTGCCCTCGAAATTCGCCGATGCAACCGGCAGGCCTGAGAAACTCTGCGCCCTGCACTTTCACGACGTGCGCACCACCACCGTGGTGGATGTCATGCCGCACCCTGGCACGGACCCTGCGGTGACGCAGCTCGTGGACGACTTCGCAAGGAGCATCGGGTGCATCGTGGTCATGCTCCACCAAGAGAATGGCGGGTACGTATTCAACGCAATGATCTCCAACCTCATTCTTACCGCGCTCAACCTTGCATCCCGCGGCGTGGCAAGCGTCCAGGACATAGACCGGGCGTGGATGGGGGTCACGTACATGCCCGTAGGTCCCTTCGGCATCATGGACCAGATAGGGCTCAGGACCGTGTGGACCATTACCGACTTCTGGGCCAAGAAGACGAAGAACGAACAGTCCCAGGCCAGCGCCGACTTCCTGAAGGCATATGTGGACCGGGGGGAACTGGGCCAGAAGACGAAGAAGGGGTTCTATTCATATCCCAACCCTGCCTATACGGCCCCTGATTTCCTGAGCCGCGGGTTCGAGAAGAAGGAAGGATGAGGACCGGGTAGCCATATACCCGCCGGATCAGGGTAAGGAACTGCAATACACCCAGCCCCCTCTCCCCCGCGCTCGGTGAGAGGGGGCTTCATTGCGAGCAAATGCGACGAGCCCTACTGGATGATCTTGGCTGCGCCGAGCACGTTCGCCGGGATCTCCATGCCGAGCTTCGTGTAGGTCTTGCCGTTCAGGTAGAAGATGGGTTCGGAGTCGAACTTGACTGGGACTTCCCGTATGGCCTTCTTCCTGATGAGCACATCGATGAGGGAGGCAGCAAGAATCCGTCCGAGCTTTTCATCGTCCGCCACATACCCTCCCAGTGCACCTGTCTTGATGGGCTTCTCCGAATAGGCAAAGACCGGTGTCTTGCCTGCCGCATCCACAAGCTTCGACGTGTTGTCGATGAGCAGGGCCTGGGATCCGACGATGAATGCGGAGACCTTGCCCTTGTTTTCATTCACCGTGGTGAGAACCTCATCGAGGGATGAGCACATTCGGCCGTAATAGGCAATGCCGAGTTCCTTACAGCCGGCCCTTGTCTCCTCCTCGTCGATGGGGGCGGAGGGATGACCTTTTTCCATGAGGAGCAGAACCGATTTCATGCCCGGCATGATGGATTTCATAACCTGCAGGTGGAGCTTTGCAGGGATGTAGTAGGAGACCCCGGTGATGTTCCCTTCAGGCGCTTTCAGGTTCTTCACCACCCCGATCTTCTGGGGGTTATTGCATGCCCCGATGAATGTGGGGATAGAGGGGGGGGCTTTTCATGAGAACCTCCGCGCCGGTGGACCGCAAGATCACCATGCCCGCCTTCTCCTTCTGGAAGCGCGCGATGACCTTCTCCAGTTCCTCCACCGACGCGAGGTCCTTCTGGTACTCAATGGTGATGCCCGAGCCCTTGATGCCCTCGGCGAATCCCTTTATGACATTGTTGGCCATGCCGGACTTGCCCTCCCATGCCACGCCGACGTCCAGCGCCTTGATCTCAGTGGAGACGAACAGGACGAGAAGTACCAGGAACCCAGAGAAAATGACCCTTTTCAGAATCTTCATGCACATCCCCCTCACAAAGAGTTTGTATGATGCCCAGAAGAAAAAAATGAGTCACCTGCTGAGGGCTTTATCTCCCTTAATTCCAAGACAGTCAAGCCCTAAGGGACCTGACACAGCCGGGCGCTATGCACGGCCCGCGGAGCGTTCTCCTCAAAAAGGGTTCCCGAAGCGGTCCAGGTGCACGAAATCCTTGAGCCCCTTGCGCGGGGGACCCTGCTTCGGTTCGGTGGCGGGCCTGCCCACCGGAAGCACGGCCACCACCTCGTAGCCCGGGGGAAGCCCGATGACCGCTGCGCAGGCGTCGTGATCCAGGAAGCCCACCACCACGGTGCCCAGGCCCATCTCGTGCGCCGTGAGGCAGAGGTTCTGCACGGCGATGCCGAGGTCGAACATGAACCAGTTGGGGAACTTGGTCACGTCCTTGCCGCCGTAGCAGCCGGACACCCCGGTCTTCGCGCAGGCAACGAGCAGGGCCGATGCGGCCAGCGAGCACCTGGTGGCCGGGTTCATGTGCACATAGGTGGCGGTGACCTGTTCGATGATGGAGGGGTCGCGCACCACCACGAACTCCCACGGCTGGGTATTGGCCCAGGACTGGGCGAGCCTGGCGGCCTCCAGGAGCCGCCTGATCTCATCGTCGCTCACCACGTGGTCGGTGAACTTCCTCACGCTCCGTCTCTTGAGGATGGCTTCTCCCAGTTCCATACACTCCTCCTTCGTATCCTCTGTGATGCGCAGGGGGATTGTACACGCTGAACGATCCATTTTCCAAGGGTTTCGTCGGGAAGCGGCGCTATGGCCGCCGTGATTGGCCTTGATGAAATACAGGAAAAAGGATACCGTTCACGGGATGCGGGCAGGGAATACGGGCACAGGAGGGTGCGTCCCATGAAGGTACTCGTCATCGACCCGGTGGGCGGGATCAGCGGCGACATGCTGCTGGCAGGCCTCGTCGATCTGGGCTGCCCCACGGGCGTCCTCGAAGAGGCCTATGCCCGGCTCGACGTGGGGCCCTACGCCCTGCAGCTGACTCGGGAGGAGGTCGGTGGGATCGCGTGTGCACACCTCAGGTTCGACGTCCCGGAGTCCCGGGACAAGAGGACCTGGGCCCACATCCGCGACCGTATCCTCGCAGACCTGCCCGGGGCGGTACGCAGCACCTCAACGAGGATCTTCGAGGCCCTTGCCCGGGCCGAGGGCCATGTCCACGGCGTGGACGTGGAGGAGGTGCACTTCCACGAGATCGGCGCCGTGGACTCCATCCTGGACATCGTGGGCATCGCGGCGGCACTGGATCACCTGGGCGTCGAGACGGTGTATGCCTTGAGCGTTCCGCTGGGCCATGGCACCACGGAATCGCTTCACGGACGCATCCCGGTCCCTGCCCCTGCCACGCTCAGGCTCCTGGAAGGGTTCCCGGTGCGGTTTGCCGGCCCGCCCTGCGAGCTCGCCACCCCCACGGGCGCGGCGGTCGTCAGGGCCCTGGCCGTGCAGGGAGATCCGCCCGCCGATCTGGTGGTCACCGGGTCAGGCTACGGGTGCGGAACCAGGCGATTCGACGACTGGCCCAACCTCTGCCGGGTCGTGCTCGGCGAGGAGGACAGGGAGAAGACTGCACGAAGGACCTTCCACGTGGAGGCTGACATCGACGACATGATGCCCGAGGATGCGGTCATGGCCCTGGAGAGGATCACGATTGCAGGGGCCCTGGACGCGGGCATCACGCCCAGGATCATGAAGCTGGGCAGACCCGGATACACCCTGGGCGCGATCTGTGAGGAGGAGCACCTCATGGCGGTGCTGGATGCCTTCCTCGTCCACACCACCACCATCGGCGTGCGGTACCACGCCGTAGCGCGCCGGGTGCTCCCGCGCAGGCAGTACTCCATCGCCACCCCCTACGGGGAGGTGGGCATCAAGGAGGTGAGGCTGCCCGACGGGTCCACGAGGACCAAGCCCGAGTACCGGGACCTGCAGGAACTGGCGAAGCGCGCAGGGATGGGGCTCGCGGCACTCAGGGCCGAAGTGGAGCGCTGCCTGGTACAGAAGGCGCACGAAGGGACGGACAAGCCATGAAGGATCTGCTCGAGGCCTACCGCAATGGCGAGATCGGCGCCGACGAGGCACAGGACAGGCTCATGCGCATGCTCTACGAGGAGGGGGAGGACTTCCTCCTCGACCTGCACCGGGGGCACCGCATCGGATTCCCGGAGGTGGTCTATGCCGAGGGCAAGACCGACGAGCAGGTGCTTGCCATAACGGGGGCCCTGTACGAGAGGAACGGCAACGTCTTCGTGTCCGTTGTGGATGAACACCGGCAACTCCTCGTCAGGAAGCGGTTTGCCGGCGCCGAGATGCGCGCGGCGGGCAGGCTGCTCCTGGTGAGGAGACCGGGGGCCGAGCGAGGCCGGGAGGAGGGCCGCGTGGGCATCGTCACCGCAGGGACCGCGGACGTGCCCTATGCCCAGGAGACCGCGCTCATCCTCGAGGAGCTCGGCTTCGACCTCATCACCGCCTTCGACATCGGGGCCTCGGGCATGCACCGGCCCCTGCTCGGGCTGAAAAAGGCCAGGGACGCGGACCTGCTCATCGTGTTCGCCGGCATGGACGGCGTGCTGCCCACCCTCATCGCCTCACTCACCGACCTGCCTCTCATCGCAGTGCCCACCCCGGTGGGGTATGGACACGGCGGCCAGGGGGAAGCGGCCCTTTCCACCATGCTCCAGTGCTGCGTGCCCGGGGTGCTCGTGCTGAACATCGGCAACAGCGTGGGCGCGGCAGCCGCCGCGGTGCGCATCCTGAAATCCTTCCAGAGGCGCATCTGTGGAAAGCCTCGATAGACTCAGGGAGGCCATATCCCGGAAAAAAAGGCTCCTGGTGCTCTTCTCAGGAGGCCTGGACAGCACCGTGCTGGCTTGGGCTGCCCATGACTGCCTGGGGGAGGACGCGGCCGCCCTCACCTTCGACTCGACCATCATCCCTGCAGGAGATCTCGGTGAGGCAGTGCGTCTGGCGGCCCTCATAGGCATCCGGCACGTGGTCATGGAGACAAAGGAGCTGTCGGTGCCGGGCTTTGCATCCAACCCCCCGCAGCGCTGCTACCTGTGCCGCAAGGCGAGGGACGCGGCGGGGATCGCATGGGCCCGCCACAACGGGTTCGAGGTGGTGGCCGACGGTTTGAACGCCTCGGACCTGAGCGACTACAGGCCAGGCATGCTGGCAGCCCGTGAGGACGGCGTCTGGCAGCCCTTTGCCGAACTCGGCATCGTCAAGGACGAGATCCGCGCCATGGCCAGGGAGATGGGACTGCCGGCGTGGGACAGGCCTTCCACCGTGTGCCTGTGCTCGCGCTTCCCCTACGGGTCCCCCCTCGAGGAGGGGCTGCTGCGGAGGGTGGAGGCGGCCGAGGAGGTCCTGAGAAGGCTCGGGTTCAGACAGGTCCGCGTCCGGCACTTCCCCCACGACACGGCCGTCATCGAGGTGGAGGACCCCGCGGCAGCCCTGGGATACAAGGGCGAGATCACCAGGGAGCTGCGCTCGCTGGGATATGCCTTTGTCACCCTCGACCTCGAGGGGTATGCCAGCGGGAAACTGAACAGGACCCTCGACTGATCATGGTCCGGGGATCGGTGGCGCTCAGAACGGGCAGCCCCGGTTCATGTCTTATCAATACACACCAGTGATTTGCCACCACTGAAGTCTCGCAGGTTATTCACTGTCAAATATCGCATTGCTCACCCCGATACGGCAGACGTGTGAACGGAAGGGCCTCAGGCTGCCTGTCCCCGGTGCTTCGCGCCTGCGGCCTTCCGCGCGCCTGTAAGAATATCTTTTCCTAAGGAGGATCAGCATGAGAATACGGCTCAATACGGTGCTCGCCGTACTTACCTTCGGATCATTACTGGGCGTTCTCTTCGTATCCATTGCCATTGCCTTTTACCATATGAGCAACGAGCTGGAGAGGATCGCGTTCGAGAATCAGGAAACGAGGATCAGGGTGTTCCACGACCTCCTCTCGGAGCAGGGCAGCGAGTTCCGCATCGAAGGGGACTCGCTCATGGTGGGCGAATACCGGCTCAATGGGAACTATGCCCTGCCCGACAGGGTGAAGGAGCTCTGCGGAGGCACTGCCACCATTTTCATGCATGACACGCGGGTTTCCACGAACGTGCTCAAGGCCGACGGGTCCCGCGCGGTGGGGACCAAGCTGCAGGGGCCCGCGTATGAAGCGATCTTCAAGGAGGGGAGGCCGTACCGCGGCAAGGCGGACATCCTGGGCATCCCCTATTTCACGGCCTACGATCCCATCAGGAACAGGAAGGGCGAAACCATCGGGGTGATCTATACCGGGGTGAAGGCGAGCGAGTTCTTCTCATCGTACGACAAGCTGGTCCGCCGGGTGACCCTGATCATCCTGGCTATCGCCATACTGGTGGCCGCCGGGGTGTTCTGGATGATCAAGGTCCTCATCACCAAACCCCTGGGCGGTGTTCAGGAGCGGTTCCGGAAGGCCGCCCAGGGCGATCTGACCATGAGGATCCCGGTCACCCGATCCGACGAGATCGGAGACCTGTCCCATGAGTTCAACCTCTTCACGGGCACCCTCGAGGACAAGGTGACCCGGATCAAGCAGATGGCCATACAGCTCGACGAAGCCATGCAGGAAGTGGCTTCCGGGTCCCACAGCCTGTCCAGGACCACCCAGGAACAGGCCTCTGCCGTCGAGCAGATCTCCGCCACCCTGCAGGAGATGGTCTCGTCCATCAAGCTCAATGCCGGGAACACCGATGGCGGCCTCGCCAAGGCCAGGGACACCCTGAGCGCGCTGGAGGAGAACCTTGCCATCGGGGACAGCCTCGCCTCGGCCATGACCCGGATCATGGAAGCTTCCAGCAGGATCGAGCAGATCATCTCCACCGTGAACGACGTGGCGTTCCAGACGAACCTCCTCGCCCTCAATGCGGCCATCGAGGCAGCCAGGGCCGGCGAGCAGGGGAAGGGATTCGCCGTGGTCGCCCAGGAGGTGAGATCGCTCGCCGAGAGGACAGCGCACGCCTCCCGGGAGATCAAGGAGCTCATCACCGATACGGCTGCAAAGATCGCCTCGGGTGACGAACTGGTGAAGAGATCAGGGGAATCCCTCCAGACCTGCAGGGAGCTGATGCTGCGGCTCACAGGCGACATGGAGGAGATCGCGCTCAGCACCAAGGAGCAGGCCTCCGGTGTGGACGAGCTCTCGAGGTCCCTGTCCCAGATCGAAGACTCGACACAGCAGAACTCGTCCATGGTGGAGGAGCTGGCAGGCACCTCTGACAAACTCCACAGCGAGGCGAAGGATCTTGCGGAGATGGTAGAGCTCTTCACGGTGTCATCCGACGGACGCCGGGAGGTGTTTGCGGTTCCGGATCTCGATGCGGCGTCCCCCGACGAACGGGAGGACAGCCGCAAACGGCAGGGCGATCTCTCCAGTTCCCCTGCCTCGATCAAGGCGAGCCCTGCAGCCTCGTCCTGAGTCACCATGTCACATGAACGGGTTTTAGGCATCCCGGTGGGGCGGGATGCCCGGGTCGTGCACTGCGCGGGATCTGATCCCCCCTTTCACACGTTTCATTCAATCCCATTCAACGTTCCATTGAACGGATCCTGTCCTCCCGCCTTCCGGCACCTGGCAGGAGCTGAGCCGCTATTCATTTAATAATCAATGATTTCATTGAGCTGTGGGACATTCAACGATCCCCCCGAAGAGTTGGCACGCTGTATGCGTTCCATATGGCATCAACGGACCGCAAAGGAGGACAGGGAAGATGAAAAGGACAGTGCAGACCATAATCGTGGCCATGTTCGTGGTGATGATCACCGGTACCTTTGCCGCCGCAGCGGCGGCAACCACCCCAACCGGGAGCTTCCCCTTCTTCCACCTCGGCTGCCTCGTAGTGGGCGGGCTCACCATCGTCTCCCTGAAGCACCGGTACCCGAAGATCTACCTCACCGAGGCCGTGGGCTCCTTTGCCATGTACGCGGTGCTCGTGGCCCTGTTCACCGCACCGGTCATCGAGATGGTGAAAGGCCTTGTGAGCTGAGGAGAGGATACACCGACAGACCCGGTCCATGATGTGGGCAGAGCAGAGAAAGGAGGAGAGGTCATGAAACGGACACGAAGAAACAGGCTGAAGACAAAGACGCTGAACCAGATCGTCCTGCTGAGCGCATGGAGCTTCACCCTGGTCATCTCCTCGTTCCTGTTCCTGTTCGCGGGCCGGTGGATCGACGTGCGGTTCAACACGGAACCGACCTTCATGCTGGGGCTGTTCGTACTGGGCATCGCCCTGTGCATCGCCCGCATGTACACGGACTACACCAGGGCCAGGGACGAGCTGAACAACAGCAGGAGGATGAGGTACCAGGCCTGACACGCAGTCGTAAACAGAGCCTAGAAAGCCCGTTGTGGGCACACTCCACGAAGGCGGGCCGCTGGACCAGGCGGCCCGCTGATTTTTTCCATCATTCCACGGGAAGGACCCTCACCTGCTCCCCCACGGGCAGGGTCCTGACGGCAAGTCCCGATTCGCCTGCAGTGGCGCAGAATTCCGCGAAGCGGCTGGTATACAGGAACGAGAGCCCCTCTCCCAGGGGGTGGAAGAAGTCGTCGAAGTGGATGGGGATGAGGGTGCGCGCCTTGACCTGCAGCGGCACCTGCGCGAGGTACTCCCCGGTATCCCCCCGCCCGGTGATGCCCAGAAGAACCACGTCCGAGCGCACCCCTGCATACATGCCCGTTACAAAGCCCGCGCTCCCGTGGTGCAGGATCGTGCCGCAGGGGTGCGTGATGAGAATGGAAAAGGTGGTGCCCAGCCTGTAGTCCCCGGCGGGCCGGGGCGGGATCAGGGGCTCCGAAATGGTGCCGGGGTAGGGTACCCTCCCGAACAGGGCGGGCCCGTGGGCGCTTTCCAGGAAGGTCAGCGTGAAGGCACCGAGCGCCATGGTCCGGCCGGGTTGCACGGTCATGAGCTGCGTCTCGGGCAGGCCTGCGCCAAGGCCGATGTTGCGGGTGCTCCGCGATCCCACCAGAGGAGCGCCCGTTTCCCTGGCGAAGAAGGGTGCGTCGAGGGCGTGGTCGAAGTGGGAATGGCTCACCACCACGGCCCGGATGGGGACGGAGCCCGTGCGTGCCACCCACTGGCGGATGAGGTCCCGGTCCGGGTGCAGCTTCATGCCGAAGATCACCCTGCACAGGCCGGACCTGCTCACGTAGGGGTCGATGAGGATGCCTGTGGTGCCGTCCGATACCAGGACTCCGGCAGTGCCGAGCCAGGTGACGAACACCCCCGGTTCGGCCTGGTTGCCTGTGGGGAGGAGGTGGGAGCGGTACACGTCCATGGGCGCACAACCGCCCACCGCTGCGGCAAGAATGGGTAGGAGCACGCAGGTCAGGGACCTGTTCACGCAGGGTGCCTCATGGGGTGCATGATATGGGAATATCCGGCGTGAAGCAATGAAAGCGTCACTGGCTCAGCTTGATCTCCACGGAGTAGGAACCGGATGGAGTCTGGAGGATCTCCATGTGCAGGCCGATGTCCTTCATGCGCATGTCCGTGGATTCCACGACCTCCTGGATGTCCTTGATGCACTGGACGAGCAGGTGCAGGACCCTTTTCCGTGTCTGCTCGATGGTGGAACGCCTTGCTTCCAGATGGCTTGTCATGGGTTCATCCTCTCGCACAACGCCCGGTGTCTCATGCTCGATCATGCCGGTCCCATTGTCCTGGATGCGCTCACCCGTGTGCCGGCAGAAAACAGCAACAAGAAATCGTCTCCGCTGTCTGACGGGGGAGATTGCACAACATATGCCAGATAAAACAAATGGAATATCAAAGACATGACGGACAGCGGTGTTGCAAGTTTACCACGGCTGGTCGCAAGACGGACCATGATCCACAAGGATCAGCTTGCCGGTGTCGAACCCGAGCGCCGCAGCCTTCGCGATGAGGCGGTCCCGCAATGGCCGGTCCATGCGGGGCTGCCGTGCCAGGATCCAGAGATAGGACCTGTCGGGCCCGCACACGAGGGCATGCTCGTAGCCCTCGTGATCGAGGTCAAAGACCACGTAGGACCCGTAGAATGGCCCGAAGAAGGAGACCTTCAGGTATCCCAGGTCCGGCCGATCGACCAAGAACGCCCTGCCTTCGGCCTGCTTCCAGGCCTTTTCCCTTGCAGAGTAGCCGCGGTTCACCACCCTGACCCCGCCGCCGTCGAGCAGGCTGTACTGCGCCGTCACCCTGCTCAGGCCGCGTTCGAAGGAATGGTCGAGCCTGGCGATCTCGTACCACTGGCCGAGGTACCTCTCCAGGGCGAAGTTCTCCACAGGCTTCACCCCGTCCGGGATGCCGACGCATCCCGCCAGGAGGAGAACCAGGAGCATTGCAGTCTTTTTCATGTTTCCTCCCTCATGCCAGGCTGACGGAGACATACACCCCTGCGGCCACGCACCAGGCGTTGATGAACGCATTCAGGATCAGGTCGAGGGTGGAACTTGTATAAACCCCGTTCTGGATGTTGAAACTGAAGTCGAGCACACCCAGGAAGACCAGCGCGCCGGCGCAGGCGAGGGACAGGCTCCTGCCCGTGGTCTTGCCCTGCCGGAGCCGGACCGCTGCCGTGATGAGGGCGACGGCCAGGATGGTGTCGGGCAGCCAGAAGGAGTGCTCATAGGCGAGGTAGCACTCGGGCGGGTTCGCGGGGGCCAGTCCGATGGTGAAAAAGCCTGCCCAGAACAGGAGCAGCCCCGCGCCGGTGACCAGTTCTATGATGGCCAGGGGCAGCATCGCGTGAGGCCCCTATACCCTGAACACGTTCGTGATATTGGCCCTGGTGCCGTGCAGGTGCGCCTCAAGGAGCAGGGCCAGGGACTTGAGCGGGTTCAGGGGCGAGAGCCGTATGGCGGGGATCTTCATCATCGTTCCCAGAGCGTCGATGGTCTTTGCCAGGTTGTTGCACCCGGGCGAGACCGTGACGTTGCGCCTGCCCAGCCGCTGCCGCAGCGCGTGGTACCACTCGGCCATGGCGCAGTCTCCGGCGATGTGCACCCGGCCCGTCACAGCCGCCACCTCTGCCGGGTCGATCCCCTTGCCCATGAGAATCGTGAACCCGCCCCTGCCCGCAAAGTCCTGGCCGAACACCTCCAGGACCGCCTCGGTGTTGCGCCTGCACCCCTCCCTGCAGCACATGGTCTTGCCCCGCAGGATGCGAACTCCCTCGGGGTACTTCTCCAGCAGGTCCCAGGAGAAGTGCTGCTTTCTGGCCTCGAAGAGGTCCCGGTTTTCGATCTCAATGCGATCGAAGTCCTGTTCGCCGAATCCGTACGCGGCGGCGCACCGCAGGTGCTCAACCTCATCGATGCCGAAGCCCAGGAGTTTCGCACAGGCCACGTCCACGGCCAGGGGGTCGTCACCGCCGATGATGAGGTTCAGGGGCACCACGCAGGTTCTTTCCTGGGCCAGTGCCGGGTAGTGACCGTAGTTGGTGGCCTCCTGGCCGTCGATGAGGGTGAAGTCCGGGCGTATGGCTGCGTAGATGTCCGCGATCTTCTGGTGCAGCCTGAAGTTGTGGTCCGGTATGCGGCTTTTCTGGTGCACCAGGCCGAACTGGTTCTTGATGCCCAGCGTCACCGTGGTCATGGAGTGGCTCTTGAGCTTGGGCACGGAGATGTACAGGTTCCGATCCCGGTTCCTGACGAGGTGCTCGTGGATGAAGTCCGGTATGGCTATGAAGGACTGGAGCTTCTCCAGGTACAGGGGCATCTCCGCGGTCTCGTCGAGGTAGACCGGGATGGCGCCGGTCTCC
The DNA here is from genome assembly GCA_029547045.1 of Deltaproteobacteria bacterium. GTDB lineage: Bacteria > Desulfobacterota > Desulfomonilia > UBA1062 > UBA1062 > MWEI01. Next base: position 11,898 of record JAKPQL010000090.1, read on the forward strand.
TCGCACATCCGACGCATGCCCGTGACCTCGAAGACGAGGCGGGTGAAGTTGCCCTGGGTGCTGTTCTCCATGACGTAGACGTTGTGCGCCCCCCCGGCCTTGAAGTACCTCGCCGCGGCCGAGACCACCTCGGGAGAGGTGTAGACGTGCGGCTTGGAATCGATGCCGTTCACCTTGAGGAACACATCACCCGATGACTTCAGCAGCGCCCCTGCACCGCCGAAGGCGTCGAACACCCTGTTCACCGCCCTGTCGATGCCCTGCGCCGTATCCTCGAACCGTACCCGTGCCATGTGTCCTCCTTAGCGAGATGGGGCCTCGAAGAATGCCCACATTTCCTGGGCGATCTCGAAATCCCTGCAGGTCCTGCCCACGATGAACAGCGGCAGGTACTGGGTCCCGCCCGGGATGGTGTGGCCCCCGCCGTGGACGATGTAGTGCCGCACCCCGGAAGAACCCCATTCGAGGCGCTCCACGGTGCAGCCGTCTCCCGGGTCCGTATCCGGCAGCATCACCATGTCGGGCCGCCTGACGCGGTCTTCGGCCCTCAGCCACGACCGCGCAGACTCCAGAGATGACATCACCTCCCCCTTGGAGAAGACCCAGAGCAGCCTCACCGTGCCGCCCTCGAAGGGGTTGATGGGGTCTTCGGTGCCGTTTACGATCATCACCTTCACCCCGGTCCTTGCGGCAGGGCACTTCGACTGGGAGGGCACCGGCATGCAGGCGCCCATGGCCGCGATGCCGCGGATCTTGTCCGGCATTTCGGAGGCGAGGCGGAAGCACATGTGGCCGCCGTTGGAGAGGCCCGCCAGGTAGACCCGGTCCGGGCTGATGTGGTTTTTCTCCCTGCAGGTGTCAATGAGGGCCGTGATGAATCCCACGTCGTCCATGTTGAGCTCGTGGGCCTTGTCCTTGGGCACAGTGCGGCAGTCGTTCCAATGCTTGTCGTGGCCGTCCGGGTAGACCACCATGCACTTCACCCGGTCCGCAAGGCGGTCGAACTGGCCGCCGCTCTGCTCGCGCACCTTCTGGCCGGTTCCCAGGGAGCCGTGCAGGACGATGAGGAGCGCCGCAGACTCCGGCAGGTTTGCTGGCGTATAGGTCAGGTAGGTCCGTTCCATGGTGCCGGAGGTGATGCTTTCAGTGGCAGTCCGGCCGGTGAGCTGCGCATCGTCCGCGCGGCAGGTGAGGCCGGTTGCCATGGCCGTGCAGAGGAATCCGGCCACGATCAGTGCCAATCGTCTCATCATTTGCCTCCTCAGCAGGATGTGGGACATTGATGCACAGTGAAACAGGTCCATCTAACACCCATTCCCGGCAGAACACAACCGTGAGATGGGGACACTCGAACGGGGTTGACACAAGCTCCGCAGGACACCATACAGGGGATATGGACTCCGTGGTAGTCAAGTGCGCCTTCTGCTTCACAAGGCATCTTGTCACCCTGGACGACATCGACACCTGGTCCGTAAGGTGCCGCTGCGGGGCACAGGGCTTCACCGAAGACGAAGAGGAGTGCGCGGAGAACCGGCATACGGGGCCGGGCTTCACTGCAAGGCTGTCGGAGACCAGTGACGGGACGCCCATCCTGCTCTGTGACCCCCTGGCCGTGTTCGTGGACGAGTGGGCCCGGTGCTGGTACGTGTCCTGGTATATCTTCATGACGGACAGGCCCGGCGGTCCCGGTGGCGTATGGCACCCGGTTCCCGGCGAGGGCGGAGCGCAGGAGCAGTGAGCCGGCCCGGTGTCCGCTACATGCGTGCCAGTGCCTTCCTGGCGAGTTCCTTGAGCTGGTCCTGGGTGAAGTAGGGCTTGCCGCCCGCGCCCATGCTCATGAAGCTGGACAGCGAAGTCACCGTGTTCCCCTTGCGCACCACCAGGATGGAGCGGATCTTGCCGAGGCCTGATCCGTTGTACGCCTCGTCCCCGAGGCCGGCTCAGAACTCGGTGAGACGATGGCCAGTGTGCCCGGCGAGGTAGTCCCGCACCGCCTGTACGGCGTGTTCGAAGGCGGTCCTTCCCGGCGTCAGGATGGACAGCCTGAGATACTCCGACCACTGGGGGCCGTAGATGTCCCCGGGTGTGACCTTTAATCCGAGGGAGAGGAGGTTCTCCTGGTGGATGCGGCTGGGCCCGGGCACTCTGAGCCACAGGCAGACGCCCTCGGTCTTCCAGGGCGTGGCCTTGGCCAGGTGCGCCTGGCGGGCCCTGAGCTCCATCCTGAGCCGCAGCACATGGGCCTTCAGCTCCGAGGACGACAACATGGAGCACAGGCATCGCTGGAGGATGCCCGAGATGGAGAGGTCGTTGATCTCCTTGAGGTGGAGGATGCTGCCGCTGAGCGCCTCGGGCACCACGGCCAGGCCCAGGCGCAGTCCCGGCCCCAGGATGTTGGAGAAGCTCTTGATGTACACGACCCGCTCGTGGCGGTCGGCGGATTTCAGCGGCACCATGCCCAGCACCTCGGAGAGCGGGTCGTCTTCCACGATGAGGAAGTCCTGCTCGGCGGCCATGTCCAGCAGGGCGTTGCGTACCGGGTCCGGCATGGATCTTCCCGTGGGTATGTGGCCCTGGGGCATGGTGTAGAACAGGCGGATCCTCAAGGGGCGGATCCGCTCCAGGTCCTCCAGGCTCGACAGGTAGGGGACCGGGATCACCGTTGCGCCCAGCGACTCGAAGATCCTCGCCGCGCCACGGTACCCCGGGTCCTCCACGGCCACCGCGTCGCCCTGCTTCAGCAGGGCCAGCCCCACCAGGAACAGGGCCTGCTGGGAGCCCGAGGTGATGATGGGCTGACCGTCCACGCCCAGCTTCCGCAGCCACGCGGCCGACTGCTCCAGGAGCGGAGCGTGGCCGCGGGGCGGGTCGTAGGCCTCGAGCCCCTCCAGGGTCACCCTCAGGTGCGATGCCGCCCACAGGAGCAGCTCGTCGGGAGGCCTGATGGCGGCCATGTCCGTGATGGACTCGGACAGGCCGTGTGCGACAAAGGTGCCCGAGCCCTGCCGGCTGATGACCAGCCCCTTGTCCGCGAGGTGCTTGTACACGTTCCTCGCGGTGAGCATGCTGATACGCTCGGTCCGCGCGAGCTCCCGGATCCCGGGAAGACGCTCCCCGGGCCGCTTTGTCTTCAGGATCTCTCCGGCTATCCTCTCCGCCACTGCGCGGTACCGCATGCAGGTGCTCCTTGACCCAGGGAATAATATGTGTAACATTATTTGTATAGTGATTAAAGTGTTATATAACAATAACGCGAGGTGGACAATGCACGAGGTGAAGGACAAGGAACGGGGGCTGGTGAACAGGGGGCTCGCCCGGATGCTCAAGGGCGGGGTGATCATGGATGTGACCACGCCGGAGCAGGCCCGCATCGCCGAGGAATCAGGCGCCGTGGCCGTCATGGCCCTGGAGCGGATACCCGCGGACATCCGGCAGCTGGGCGGTGTCGCACGGATGAGCGACCCCGGCGTGATCCGCGCCATCCAGCAGGCGGTGAGCATACCGGTCATGGCCAAGGTGAGGATCGGCCACTTCGTTGAGGCCCGGGTGCTGGAGGCCCTGCACGTCGACTACATCGACGAGAGCGAGGTCCTCACCCCTGCAGACGAGGAGCACCACATCGACAAGCGCCAGTTCCGGGTCCCCTTCGTGTGCGGGTGCCGCGACCTGGGCGAGGCGGCGCGCAGGATCGCAGAGGGCGCCAGCATGATCCGCACCAAGGGCGAGGCGGGAACGGGCAACGTGGTGGAGGCCGTGCGCCACATGCGTGTCCTCATGCGGCAGATCCGCGAACTCTGCAGCCTCAGGGCCGACGAGGCCGCGGCCTTTGCCAGACAGATCGGGGCGCCCCTCGATGTCCTGCTGGAGATCCGCGAACTCGGGGCCCTGCCCGTGGTGAACTTCGCCGCAGGGGGCATTGCCACCCCGGCGGATGCGGCCCTCATGATGCAGCTCGGCGCCGACGGGGTGTTTGTGGGCTCGGGCATCTTCAAGTCCGCAGACCCGGCCAGGCGGGCCAGGGCCGTGGTGGAGGCGGTGGCGCACTGCGACGACCCTGCGTGGGTCGCCAGGGTCTCCGAGGATCTCGGCGAGGCCATGCCGGGCCTTGAGGTGAGGACCCTGCAGGAGGCCCAGCGCCTGGCGGGCCGGGGGTGGTGATGGTCGGCATCCTGGCGCTCCAGGGGGATGTGGCCGAGCATGCGGCCTGCATGTCCCGCCTCGGCGGAGCGGTACGGGAGGTACGCACGCCCCGGGACTGTGACGGCATCGACGGGCTCATCCTGCCCGGGGGCGAGAGCACGGCCATGCGCAGGCTCATCGCCTCGGCGGGATTGAGAGAGCCCGTCCGGGGTCTCCTGGCGCAGGGCATGCCGGTGTGGGGGACCTGCGCCGGTGTGGTGCTCCTTGCCGAAGACGGCGTGTGGCCGTGCCCCGGTCTGAAGGTGGAGCGGAACGCCTACGGACCCCAGCCATTCAGTTCCGTGGTGCGGGCCGAGACCGGGCTACATGAAGTCGAGACGGAGCTGGTCTTCATCAGGGCGCCCCGGATCCTCGAGGCCCCGGCAGGTGCCCGGGTCCTGTGCCGGGCTGGTGGTGACATCACCGCCCTCAGGTGGGAAGCTGTCCTGCTCACCACGTTCCACCCAGAGCTGGTGGAACAGAGTCCCTTCCCGGGGCATTTCCTGGATATGGTGCGTTCCCGCGCAGGGATCAGGTCTTCTTCCTGTCGAGGGCCTTCTGCAGCTTGTCGCCCAGGGAGCTGAAGGACCCGCCCGCGTCCTTGGACCGGGTGAACCGGGTCCAGTCGCCGTCCGCACCCTTGTCGCCCGGGGCCAGCGATATCTTGCGCTGGTCGGGCTCCACCCGTTCGACGGTCACCGTGACGGGATCACCTTCGCGGAGCTTCTCCAGGGCGGCCGCGTCGTGGTGCTGGGCCATCACGGACTTGGGCAGGAGCCCCGTGACACCGGGTTCCAGACGGACGAAGTAGCCGAAGCGCTCCTTTTTCTCCACCACTCCCTCGCATACCTGGGCGGGCCGGTAGCGCTGGGCGATGCCGATCCACGGATCTCCCTCGGCCTCCTTCATGGAGAGCGAAACCTTCCGGCTGTCCGGCGAGATGTCCTTGATCATGACATCCACCTCGTCTCCCACGGCCACCATGTCCTCGGGCTTCTTCACCCGCCTGGTGTAACTCATCTCAGAGATGTGCACCAGTCCCTCGATGCCCGGGGCGATCTCCACGAACACCCCGAACTCCGCTATCCTCTTCACGGTCCCTTTCAGCCTGTCGCCGGGCTTGAACCGGTTGAGCACGCTGCTCCAGGGGTCTTCCTGGGCCTGCTTCATGGACAGCGAGATGCGCTTGCGGCCGGTCTTGGCGTCGTCTTCCACGCCGATCACCTTCACCGTGACCCGCTCGCCCATGTGCAGGATGTCCTCGGGGGACAGGACCCGCGACCAGCTCATCTCGGACACGTGCACCATGCCCTCGACCCTGTCCGAGAGCTCCACCAGGGCGCCGTACGGCATGATCCGGCTCACCGTTCCCTCGAGCACGGCCCCCACCTCCATGCGGTCGTAGAAGGCTGCCCTGGCCTCGGCCTGCTCCTTCTCCAGCAGGGTCCTGCGGGACAGGATGATGTTCCTGCCGTCCTCCTCGAGCTCGGTGATGAGAAAGAGGTAGGTCTTGCCGATGTGCACGCCCTGATCCTCCGCACGGAACAGGTCCATCTGGCTGAACGGGCAGAACGCCCTTCGCTTGACCACCTCCACCCGGTACCCGCCCTTGACCTGCTCGATGACCTTGCCCTCGATGGGCACGGCCTTCTCGTGGGCCTCCTGCAGGATGGTCAGGCCCCCGATGCCCGAGATGGCCTTGGACAGCCTGATCTCGCCGCCTTTCTTGGACATGACGAAGGCCTCGATGGTGTCCCCCACCTCCAGCTGCAGGGCGCCCTCCTCGTCGGCGAATTCGGCGCGGTCGATGACCCCGTCGAGCTTGTGGCCTGTGTCCACGAAGATGTGCTCCCTGCCGATGGAGATGATGGTGCCCTTGATCCGGTCCCCGATCTGGATGGCGCTGCGCTGGTCCTTCTCATAGGCATCGAGCAGCTCCGCCATGGTCTGTGCGCTGGTGTCGGTGTGGTTGTCGTCTGTCATGTGCGACCTCGAGTGTGTTCGGTGGTTTCAGGTAAGAGGATGCTATAGTGGAAAACGCCTGCGGAGTAAATGCCAAAATACAGCGGAATCTCCGGTCCAGTGCCGCCGCTTCTGCATTCCATCAGGAGATGGTGAGCCACCGGTACTCCCGCACATGCTCCAGGAACTCGAGGACGATGGCCTGGTCGTCCGTGGCAGCGGCCTGCGCGGTGAAGATGAACCTCCAGGAGGGTTTCTCCGGGATGCCCAGCAGCTCCAGGAGGGAGCCGGTCCGCGTTTCCCTCCCCAGGGCCCGGGCCACGGCCGTGAGGTGGGAGAACCGTACGGTGTACTCGCTGTGGCCGTGGAGCCTGATTTCCCGGGGGAAGGAGTCCAGGGAGAGGCCCCGGGCGAGGTAGGGCATGCCCCTCGGTATGATGGGGTCGCAGGAGTGCTCGCTGAGGAAAGCGGGCACTCCCGATCTGCACAGGGACTCCACCAGGCGGATGGCGCCGGTGTTGAGGGTGAACTCCCCGTGTTCCGGGACGGCGAGGCCGTAGCCTTCGATGATGCTGCGGGCTTCTTCCCGCAGGTCACGGGCGTGGAGGCCCTTTGTCACGTCCAGGTCGCCCATGACCTCGTTCACGATGACAAGGTCGCAGCCCCTGATGGACCCCATGACGTCGTGGATGTCGGCCTGGACGAACGAGACCCTGTCCCTGAAATCGGCGAGGCGCTCCTGCTGTCTTCTCAGGAGACGCCGGGAGAGGTCCACCATGCATGCCTTCCGGATCCTGTGGCCGTGAGCCTTCAGGAGCCCGAGCATGAGGGTGCCGTACCCGCCGCCTGCCTCGAGCACGAAGGCGGCCTCCGGCAGCAGGCCCTGCTCGACGAGGAATCCTCCCAGCACGCCGCCGTAGGTTCCATCCATGCCCAGCGTCCGGGTGTAGGACGTTGGGCCGGCGCCCAGCGACTCGCAGATGGTGAGCTCCTTCATGAGGTCGACGGGGGAGTTCCGGTGGAAATCCCTGGTGGAACAGGTCGTCATATGGGGGTGTCCTATAGCGGATTTTCCCCGGCAAGTACAGGGGTTCGTCCATTGAAGCGCCCGGCAATCTGTGCTATGTGCCCCGCAGAGAAAGGAGGGACAGCGATGGTGAGGACAAGGACATTCATGATGTGCGCAGCCCTGGTGCTTTGTTTGACAGGCATGGCGTCGGCCCAGTCACGCAATCCCTATGAGGGCGACTGGGTGGCCGATGTGGCGGCAAAGGTGTTGCCCTCGGTGGTGAACATATCCTCCATGAAGACCGTGGCCCAGGTCTCCCCCCTGTTCTCGGATCCCTTCTTCCGGGAGTTCTTCGGCGGCGGCGTCCCCCACGAGCGGGTCCAGCGGGCCCTGGGTTCGGGCGTCATCATCTCCCCCGACGGGTACATCGTGACCAACAACCACGTGGTGGGCGGCGCGGACAAGGTGGAGGTGCGGCTCTCCGACGCGCGGGTGTTTCCTGCCACCATCGTGGGCACCGACCCCAAGAGCGACGTGGCCATCATCAAGATCAACAAGACCGGGCTTCCCGCCATCAGGATCGGCGATTCCGCGAAGCTCCGCATCGGGGACTTCGTCCTGGCCGTGGGCAACCCCTTCGGCCTGGAGCAGACCGTGACCATGGGCATCATCAGCGCCCTGGGACGCTCGGGCCTCGGCATCACGGACTACGAGAACTTCATCCAGACAGACGCGGCCATCAACCCGGGCAATTCGGGCGGGGCCCTGGTGAACATGCGGGGCGAGCTCATCGGCATCAATACGGCCATTCTGTCCCGCACCGGCGGGAATGTGGGCATCGGCTTCGCCATCCCGGTGAACCTGGCCATGGGCATCAAGAAGAGCATCGACAGGTACGGCAAGGTGGTCAGGGGCTGGTTCGGCGTCACTGTCCAGGAGGTCACCCCGGAGCTGGCACAGTCGCTGGGACTCACCTCGGCCAGGGGCGCCCTGGTCAACGAGGTCATCAAGGGATCCCCTGCCGAGAAGGCGGGCATGAAACAGGGCGACGTCATCGTGGCCATCGACGACCAGCCGGTGACCAACACGGCCTCCATGCGGTTCCACATCTCCGAGGTCATGCCGGGTGCCACCATGAAGGTGAAGGTGGTCCGGGACGGCAGGGAAAGGGTCATCCCGGTGGTGGTGGGAGACCTCTCCAAGGCCCAGATCCCCGAGCACATGGTGCTGATCCAGGACGACAGGTTCCTGGCCGGGGCCACGGTGGCGGACCTCACCCCGGCCTCCCGGGAGACCCTGGAGATCCCGGCCAACGTCAAGGGGGTGGCGGTCATCGAGGTGGCGGACAACTCCGCGGCGTCCAAGACCGGCCTCAAGCCCGGGGACATCATCGTATCCATCAACAATGTCCCCACCAGGAGCCTGCAGGAGCTCAAGAAGGTCGTGGACGGCCTGAAGGGCAGGAAGATGAGCATCAGCCTGTACCGCCAGGGCGCGGTGATGACCCTGACCATCATCAGGTGATGCCCCCGGTGACGGTGGGGCAGGGACAGGGGGAGCGTCCGTGCGGGCGGTGATCCAGCGGGTGAGCGGGGCCGGCGTCCACGTGGACGGCGTGGAGGTGTCCCGCATCGGCAGCGGGCTCTGCTGTCTCGTGGGAGTTGAAGCGGATGATGGCGCGGACGACTGCCTGTACATCGCACGGAAGATCGTGGGTTTGCGGATTTTCGACGATGAATCCGGGGTCATGAACCGCGACGTGGTCGAGGCGGGGGGAGATATCCTCCTCGTCTCCCAGTTCACCCTGCTCGGCGACGCCAGGAAGGGCAGGAGGCCGTCTTACTCGCGTTCCGGGGACGTGGAAGCCGCCCGGGCCGTCTTCGAGGGGTTCGTCGGGATGGTGAAGGGACTGTTCCCGGGGAGGGTTGCCACGGGCGTGTTCCAGGCCCTCATGGACGTGGCCATGGTCAACCACGGCCCGGTGACCATCCTTCTCGACAGCAGGAAGCTGTTCTAGGGCGCAGGAAGCTTCAGCCCTTGAGCGCCCTGATCCTCTCCAGGAGCTTTGCCTCGGGCATGGCGCCAACGATGTCGCCCACCTTCTGGCCGTTTTTGAACACCAGGAGGTTCGGGATGGAGCGGATGCCGAACTTCCTCGCCGTCTCCGGGTTCTTGTCCACGTCCAGCTTGGCGAACACGATCTCTCCCTGGTTCTTCTGGGCCAGGCTCTCCACGATGGGTGTGAGCATCTTGCACGGCCCGCACCACTCGGCCCAGCAGTCCACCACGATGAACGGGTACGTGGCGATGGCCTGGTCCACGTCCTGATCCGTCAGGGTCAGCACGGTTCCAGGATTGTCCGGTAACTTCTCCTGTGCCATGGTCTCCTCCACTGCTCGTTCTTACGGTGTGTATCCCCCGTAGGATGTCCCTTTCAGTCCGCTCACGTACTCGTAGGCCGCAAAGGCTGCGGTGGCGCCGTCTCCGCAGGCCGTCACCACCTGCCGCAGCAGTTTCCTCGTGCAGTCCCCGCAGGCGAAGATGCCGGGTGCAGAGGTCTGCATGTGGCTGTCCACCGTGATGTATCCCGAGTTGTCCAGATCCGCCACCCCCTTGAGCATGCCGGTGTTGGGGATGGTGCCCGTGAAGATGAACACGCCGTCCGCCTCCAGGGTCCTCTTCGCAGCCGGGTCGCGCACGTCCTGCAGCCTGACGGCCCGCACCGCGTCATCGCCCGTGATCTCCTCCACCACGGCGTTCCATGCGAAGGATATCTTCTCGTTGGCCTTGGCCCGCTCCTGGAGCACCGCCGTAGCCCTGAGCCGGTCCCTTCGGTGCACGATGGTCACGCTCGCGGCGAAGTTCGTCAGGTACAGGGCCTCCTGCACCGCGGTGTCACCGCCGCCCACCACCACGACCCTGCCGCCACGGTAGAAGGGGCCGTCGCAGGTGGCGCAGTAGGACACGCCCCTGCCGGTGAACTCCGCTTCTCCCGGCACGCCGAGGTGCGCATACTCGGTACCCGTGGCCACTATGACGGACAGGGCCGTATGGGCGCCGGAGGATCCCTGCACCTTCCAGCACGCATGCCCTCCCTCGTCGTGGCGGCTGACGGCGCTCGTGTCGTCGTCCGTGATCTCGAGGCCGAACCTGAGCGCCTGCCTGGTGAAGAGCTCCACCAGTTCGAACCCGCCGATCCCGTCTGGGAAGCCGGGATAGTTCTCGATGAGGTCCGTGGTGGTGATGAGGCTCGGGTTGAACGCGCTGCGCACCAGGAGTGCCTTCATGCTCGCCCTGGCGGCGTAGATCCCTGCCGTGAGACCGGCAGGACCCCCTCCGATGATGATCACGTCATGCATGCCAATCCGTCTCCCGTTCTTGTGCGGGAGGTGCGACACGGCGATTTGAGTTCATCTGGTCGTCCCTCCTGTGGTATAGCTACAATAGAAACGATCTCGACGGAGGTCAAGTCATGAAGAGATTTCTCTGGGCCATGCTTCTGGTGATCCTTGTCCCTTCGGTCTCGGAGGGTGCCGGGTATGTCGCGCTGAACTACGGAACAGGGGGCGAGGTGGACGAATCGAGCTACGGGATAGAACTGGGGGGCATCTTCCTCTCCTCCCACCACCCCAGGGGAGGCGCCTTCAGCGTGGGCCTCGGGGTGAGCATCGCCGACACGGACGAGGACCCGCCCGCAAACCCCACCCGGAAGTACAACGACGGCAATGAGCAGGAGGTATCGCTGGTGCTGGGCGCGGAGATCACGCCTGCCTTCTTCGGCGTGGCGGGGGTGGGCTATGCCAGCCAGGACATCGTGAAACCCGGTATCGACCCCGGGGGCGATTCGGACACCGACCGGAACGCATCCTGGATGCTCGGGGCGCGCTACGTGGTGGAGTGGTTCAACATCGGCGTGGGCTATCATTCCCGCCGGGGCGTCATGGCCGGCATCGGGGTGGCCTTCTGACCGGCTCCCGCCGGTTCGAGGCGCCGGTTTCACCCGGAACCTGAGCCCCAGTTTCCCTCGCAACGGTGGAGGATAACGGCGCAGCCATGAAGACACCCTGTCGGGCCGCCCTCCTGGGTCTTGCCCTCATCCTCGTGTGCTGCGGATGCTCCAGCCTGCAGAACTACACCCTCAGGTCCGCCCCGGCCAGGGCATCAGCGGCGTCCGGTGATTATCAGACAGCCCTGAGCGTCTTCCCGGAGAGCGATGCCAGGGGGGCCAACGAGATCCTGGTCCGTCTCGAGCGGGCCATGATCCTCCAGGACATGGGCAGATTCGAAGAGAGCTCCCGCGAGTTCGAGCTGGCGGCGGACAGGATCACGGAGCACGAGGAGAAGGCCGTGATTTCGGCCTCGCAGGCACTCGCCCAGGCAGGGACCCTGCTCATCAACGAACAGGTCATGACCTATGAGGGAGAGGACTTCGAGACCATCATGCTCCATACGCTCAACATCGTGAACTACCTCATGCGCGGCGACCTGGAGGGAGCCAGGGTGGAGGTCCGCAGGGCCTACAGCCGCCAGAAGGCACTGCGGGAGAAGCATGAAAAGGAGCTCGCGCAGGCCTCGCAGCAGCCGGATTCCGCCGGGTGGGAGCGGTCCCTGGAAAGCGGGGATTCCCAGGGGTATGCCCGGCTGAGGGAGAGGGCCGCCACCGTCCGGAGCGTCTACCAGAACGCCTTCGCGTCATACCTTTCGGCCCTGGTCTATGAGCTGCATGGGGAGCTCGACGAGGCATACATCGACGTGAAGGATGCTTACAATGCCTATCCCGAGGCCCTTGGCATCCGGGCCGACCTGGTGCGCCTGAGCAGGGCGCTGGGGCTTCGGGAAGATACGCAGCGGTGGGAAGGGACATTCGGCCGCCAGGCCCTGCCGCCCAGGGACGCGGTGGACGTGTTCGTGGTCTTCTGCCATGGACAGGCCCCCGTCAGGGAGCCCGTTACGCTGCCCATACCCATCAGGGGCGGGATGGTGTTCGCGTCCCTGCCCGTGTACCGGTTCATCCCGTCGGGGGTGTCGGGGGCCGTGGTGAGCGCCGGGGATGCGCGAATGGAGACCTCCACCGTATGCGACGTGGATGCCATTGCCGCACGCAACCTGCTTGACCGGTTTCCTCTCCTCTTCGCCAAGCAGGTGGCCCGGTCGTATCTCAAGGCGCGCTCGGTGAGCACCATGGAACGGCAGCACGGAGCCGCCGGAGCATTGCTGGGAGTGCTGTTCTCCGCCGTGACCGAGCAGGCGGACCTGCGGACGTGGTCCATGCTCCCCAAACAGATTCAGACCGCCAGGCTCCTCGTGCCGACTCACACCCCGGCGGTGACCCTCCAGGCGGTCCCGGGCGGGCCGCAGGCAACGGTGCCCATCCCGGCCGGGGCGCGGCATCTCCTCGTATACTGCAGGTCCACGGATGCGGGCTTGAGCATACACACAAAATGGTATTAAATGGTACAAGGAGGGGAATATGAAAAGACACAGCCTCTTTCTGTCGCTTCTGGCAGTGGCTTTGGCGGCCTGTGCCGGCACTGCCCCCAATGTCCTGCACGTCCAGGCCGGCCCGGCGGGTGCCGGCTCCACGAAGATCGAGATCAATGACCGGTACCTGGAGCGTGCCGTCGCCTTCGGCGAGGTGAGCGTCAAGGCGCTGGGTGCAGGGGGCTCATATGAGGTCCAGGTGCCCTTGACCAACCTCACCGAGCGCGATATCGCCTTCGAGTACCGGTTCATGTGGTACGACGCGCGCGGATTCGAGCTGAGCACCGTCACCTCGTGGCTGCCCGCGGTGCTCGGCGCTCAGGAGACCAGAGGATTCCGGTCCGTGAGCCCTGCGGCGAGCGCTGCCTCGTTCAAGCTCATGGTGCGCAGCTCCAAGCCCGTGACCCCCACCGGGTCGTAAGAGAAGAACAGGAGGTGAACCCCCTATGATGAGAACCATACTGTACCTCGGGACGGCCGTGCTCGTCGCCATGGCCTCGGGCTGCGCGAGCACCCCGGAGGTGAGCTACGGCAGCGCGGACCAGGTGGAGACGGTTACCACGGACTTCGGCTCCACCGATTTGCAGATGATCGCCGAGAAGATGGTGAACTCCCTGCTCGCGAGCCCGGTCATCGCCGCCGGGACGAAACCAGTGTTCTATGTCCAGAAGGTGCGGAACAAGACCGACGAGCACATCGACACGACCGCCGTGACGGACAAGATCCGGGTCACCCTGCTCAAATCGGGCAGGGTGCGGTTCACGGCCGTTGCCGACGTCAAGGACGAGCTGGTGAACCAGCTCGAGTTCCAGACCAGCTCCGGCATGGTGGACCCGGCCACGGCACGGTCCATGGGCAGGCTCGTGGGGGCCGAATACTTCCTCTACGGCGAGCTCACCTCCATCAGGAAGTCTGCGGGCCGCGTCAAGGACGTGTACTACAAGTTTACCCTGAACCTGGTGAACATCCAGAACGGGCTCATCGAGTGGGCCGACGAGAAGGAGATCAGGAAGCAGGCGAAGAAGCCCCTCCTGGGAGGATGAGACGGCATTCCTCCAGCGTACCTGGACAGTGCCGGAGCACGGGAGCATCTGCGGCAGGTTTGCCTTGACTCCGGCGGCAGGGAACGGATACAAAGCGATGTCGATCGTCTGAGCGGAGGTGATTCTCATGGATGTAGAGCATAAACTCGAAAAGGTGACCACCAGGACGCTGGTGCTCTTCGGCACCATTGCACTGCTCGTCCTGTTCTCCAACCCCAGGTGGTGGTCCTGCCTCATCGGCATCATACCGGTCATCGCCGGGGAGACGCTGCGGTTCTGGGCCACCGGGCACCTGCGCAAGAACGAGGAGCTCACCACGTCCGGACCCTACGCTCACCTGCAGTCCCCGCTGTACCTGGGCAGCTACCTGATCGGCACGGGCCTGTGCATCATGGCGCTGAACCCGGTCATCTGGATCATCGCGTCGCTGATATTCTTTGTCCACTATGTGCCGAGAAAGCAGGAGGTGGAGTGGGGACGGCTGGAGAGGCGCTTCGGCGAGGAATTCCTCCGCTACAAGCGGGAGGTCAAGTACTTCATCCCCCGCCTCGACCCCTATCCCGAGGGCAGCAAGCACCTCTGGTCCTTCGCCCAGGCCATCGAGAACACCGAGCACCAGACCGCCATCGTGGTGCTGGTCATCACCTTCCTCGTCATGTCCAAGCTGTTCTGGTGAGGCAGGTGCACGTGGATATGAGAAACAAGGCCGGGCAGCTATCTCCCCGGCCTTTTTAGCGGCTGCGAACCGGGGGTGTGATAACCCCGAGGACTTTTTGTATGGAAACCTTGATCGGAAGATCATATAGTGATAGGGATATCAGGATTGGCGGTTGACACCTCATTGAGGAGTGTTGTTATGGACATTCAGATCATTCGATGCGCACCGGACAGGCTCAAGGCAAAACCCGCGGATGAATCCAAGCTGGGCTTCGGCAAGATCTTCACGGACCACATGTTCACGGTCCACTACACCGAGGGCAGGGGCTGGCACGATCCCGTCATCGGCCCGTACGGCCCCATCACCCTCGACCCCACGGCCATGAGCCTCCACTACGGACAGGAGATCTTCGAGGGGCTCAAGGCCTATCGCGGAAAGGACGGGAGCATTTACCTGTTCCGGCCCATGGAAAACATCAAGCGGATGAATGCCTCGGCCGAGCGCCTGTGCATGGCCACCATCGATCCGGAGCTGTTCATGGACGCCATGAAGAAGCTCGTCCTCCTGGAACGGGACTGGATCCCCCGCGGAGAGGGGACTTCCCTGTACATCCGGCCGACCATGATCGCCACGGAATCCGCCCTGGGGGTCCACCCCTCGAGCCAGTACCTCTTCTTCATCATCGTGGGCCCTGTGGGCGCGTACTACCCCGAGGGCTTCAGCCCGACCAAGATCTACGTCTGCGAGGATTACGTCCGGGCCGTTCGAGGCGGCGTGGGCAACTGCAAGAATGCGGGGAACTATGCCGCCAGCCTCTATGCCAGCCAGAAGGCAAAGGCCATGGGGTACACGCAGGTCCTCTGGCTGGACGCCATCGAGCGGCAGTACGTGGAAGAGGTGGGGACGAGCAATGCCTTCTTCCTGTTCGGCGATGAGCTCTTCACGCCGCCGCTCTCCGGATCCATCCTGCCCGGCATCACCCGGGATTCCGTGATACAGCTCGCGCGGAGCTGGGGCGTGAAGGTGACTGAGCGGGCCCCGTCCATGACGGAGATCATCTCCGGCATTGCCGATGGGAAGCTGAAAGAGGCGTTCGCTTCAGGCACTGCGGCCATCGTCTCCCCGATCGGTCAGATCTACTACCAGGGAAAAGAGCACGTCATAAATGGCGGCAAGACGGGAACCCTGACGGAGCGCCTGTACAACGAGATCCTGCAGATCCAGTACGGAGACAAGCCGGATCCCTTCGGCTGGCGCATGAAGATCTCGGACTGAGCAGCTTTTCCGGGAGATACTCACTCGGCCCGGGAGTCGCCCGCAGGGGAGTGACCTCCTGCGGGGCATCAGGGTTCCCTGGGTGGACCGTGACTTCCCGCTGACATCTCAACGCAAACACAAAGTCAACGTGCACCCGGGGAAGATACTCATGCGGTTGTAATGCAGTTCGCTTGGAATACCTCCTTGTCCATGCAGAAAGATCTCCGTGGCCCGGTACGGCCCCGGAATGAGGAGGTGACGGATGGTCACATGTCCGAGATGCTCCTGCCCCGCTGCCATGGACGACCGGTTCTGCCGGCACTGCGGGGCTTGCCTTTCTGGCGGCCCGGGCGAGGCCCGTTACCGGCACGTCACGGTCCTGTGCACCGACCTGAGCGGATACAGTAGGCTCGCCGAGCGGCTCGATCCGGAAGACCTGAGGTCCTGCATGGACCGGATCATGGGAGAGATCACCCGGGTCATCCTCCACTACGGCGGCGCGGTGGAGAAGTACATCGGTGATGCGGTGGTTGCCATCTTCGGCGGCCGCCTCGCCTGCGAGGATGATCCGGTCCGGGCCATCCTGGCCGCCCGATCGATCCACCGGGTGGTGGAGGAGGCGGAGAAGCCGGTGCCAGGCAGAGAGGGCCTTGTGCTCAAGATGCACTCGGGCATCAGCACCGGCGAGGTGATCGTGGATTCCCGGCAGGTCGCGGCGTCCCCCCACGGGGCCCTGGGCAGGCCCATCAACACCGCGTCGCGGCTGTGCGACATGGCAGGCGCAGGGGAGATCTTCATCGGTGAATCCCTGGTCATTGATGCCATGCGGTATTTTCACCTGGAGTGGATGGGCAGGAAAGTGCTCAAGGGATTCCGGAACCCCATGCACGTGTACCGGGTCATGGGAGAACGGGACGTCCCGGTGTCTGTCCACCGCCAGGGCGGTCTCACCTCGCCTCTGGTGGGGCGCGATCACGAGCTGTCCGTGCTCATGGCGAAGAAGGGGGAGCTGCTCAGGGGCCACGGCGGGGTGCTCAGCCTGGTGGGCGACGCCGGCGTTGGCAAGAGCAGGCTCCTCCAGGAGTTCAGGGCCGCATCCAGCCAGGAGATGGCCTTCTACAGTGCCTCCTGCTACGACCACACGAGGACCACCCCGTATGCCCCCCTGTTTCCGCTGGTCATGGAGGTGCTGGGCGTTTCCGGACCCGGGCGATCCGGCGGATGCATTGCCGGTCGCGCCCAGGCATGCGGTGTACATCCCCGGCATGCCGGTTTTCTTGCCGGCTTCGTGGAGCGGGCATGGACCGATCAGGGGGCGTCTGTACAGGGTGGCGTAAAGGAGAGCATCAGCGATGCGGTCCTCTCCCTGCTCGAGGCGGTGGCCCGCTCACGGCCGAGCGCATTCTGTATGGAGGACATCCACTGGGCGGATCAGAGCACCCTGGATCTGCTGGGATACCTTGCCCATGCATGGGAGACCCGCTGTCCCTGCCTGCTCCTCGTCACTCAGCGCCAGGACATGGACCGTGCCCTTCCCGGTACGTGCCTGCGGATCAAGGAGCTCGGAGACGACGACACCGGGCGCATGATCATGCTCATGCTGAAGGCCGACACGGTTCCGGACGCCCTGCTGGGCTTCCTGGTCAGGGCCACGGGCGGCAATCCCTTTTACCTCGAAGAGGTGGTGAACTTCCTCCTGGAACAGGGCGTCGATCCCTGTTCATACGGCAGAGACAGCGCCCTGGAGCATGTGCCTGCCACCCTGTACGGTCTCGTCTCCTCACGGCTCGATCACCTGGGACAGGATGCCAGAGGCATGCTCCAGGTGGCGGCGCTCATGGGGAGGACCTTTTCCCTGGACATTCTCCGCCCCTTCTGTGGGGGGGCCGGGGTTCTGGAAGAGGCCGTGCGGAGCGCCCTCAGGCATGGATTCATCTACGCCGCAGGCGAGGCGGAGTTTGCCTTCAGGCACGAGATAACCCGGGAAGTGGCGGCACGGACCCTGCTCAAGGGGGAGCGGGCGATGCTTCACAGGAAGATCGCCCTCACCATGGAGGAGACCCTGGGGCCCAGTGCCTCGGAACACGCCGAAGACCTGGCCCGTCACTTCCGTCAGGCCGGAGAACATGCACGGGCGATCCATTACTCCATGGAAGCTGCACGGCGTGCCCAGGCGTCCGGTGCGTGGGTGGAGGCTGCCGGCCACTACCGGGAGGCTGAGCAACTCCTGATGGCCGCCACGGACGTCACCGGAAGGGACGAGACGCTCATGGCGGCCCGGGAGGGCGTCTGGATGTGCTCCCGTGTATTCAATCCCATCCAGGCCACCGATGCCCTGGAGGCCGTGGCCCTCCAGTACCGGGCCGCGGGCAGGAAGAGGGATGATGCCTTCTGTGCCATCAGGCTGGTCAACCTCTATTCCCAGCAGGGCCTCTTTGACAAGGCGGTCCACGCGTACGAAGAGGCCCTTTCCCTGTGCCGGGAGGATGCCGTGCTCGTTGCAGCCGCACATACCGCCCTGGCATACACGCACACCTACCTCGGCAGGCCCCTGGTGGCCCTGGAGCTGCTGGAAGAGGCACGACCCGTCCTCGCTGCGTCAGATCCCTTCCTGCACGCGGTCAACCTGCTCACCACCCTGGCGGCCAGCGTCTGGAAGACAGACCTGGCAGGCGCCCATGCCTTCTATGGCAGGCTGAAGCAGCTCAGCGCTGTGTATCTGGACATTGATCTCATGGCGGATATCTGGCTTGCGTACATCTGCTGTCTGGAGGGGAGCTTCCGGAAGGCCCGCAGGGTGTACCGGGGGGTCGTGGACAGGGAACGGAAACTGGGGAGGCTGTCGGGGGGGCTCACCTACCTGCGCATCCAGGGATCCATTTACTTCCGGTGCCGGTATTTCAAGGACCTCGAGGGCGCCCGTTCCGACCTGAAGCTCTTCGAGGAACTCGGCAGCCACATCGCTGGGGCCGATTCCCTCAAGGGCCTCTATCAAGCGTGGATCGCCTTGGAGGAGGGAAACGCGAGAGACGCGCATGAACTCATCCTGTCCGCGATTCCCGGCCTGCGCCGGGGTATCGCCAACCGGGTCCCCTATGCCATGAACGCCCTGGCCGAGGCGAGCCTCATGATGGGCGATCATGATTCCGCAGGCCGGACGGCCCGCGAGTGCGTCGAATGGAACGAGCGCTCAGGCAACGCGGACCAGCTCGTCTGGGCACTGAGGAACTCCGCTGAGGCGGACATCCTCCGGGGCGCCCTGGCCGAGGCGAACCGGTCCCTTGCCCGCGCCCATGCCCTTGCCCGCACCATGGGCATGAAGCCCCACGTGGCCGGATCCCTTGCCGCATGGGGCAGGCTCCTCGCCAGGGCCGGCCGTCCGGACAAGGCCGTCCTGTGCCTGGAAAGATCCCGCAGGCTCTGGAAGGAGATGGGCCTGGCCGCCATGGCGAAGAAGACCGATCTCCAGCGGGAGCGCCTGCTCAATCCCTGAGTGTGGCCCCTCGGTTCACGGTCTCGCCTCATCCGGTCCGGCCGGCGCGGCACCCGGTTCCCCTTTTGTAACCGGACACCCTGAAGGGGACGACCCTCCCATGGAAGTGCACAAGCCCGCACAGCCTGTTTCCACAGACACTCCGGGGAACCGCCTCCCCCAGGTTCCCCCCTGCAGGATCACACTAATGTTTTGGGGGTTCCGCTCGATAGGATAGAGTAAGGCTGGGCGGACATGCCCGATACGTTCTTTGACAACTTGCGGGAAGTGCCATGTGTGCTCTTTGGCTGCAGAGATCACACATGGGTAAAAGAGTAACAGGAGCAGCGTTCACCACCGTAGGAACACCGAAGAAAGGGTCCGCAAGGACACCCTCATGGATCGAGGGTTTCCCTGATGGGTCTCCTTCCTTCACAGCCAAACCACGGGTAACCGTGGGACGGAAAGCCACGGGTCCGCGCCGCCGCGTCGGGCGGACAGCCGGGTCGCCTCCTTCACAGCCACACCATGGGTAACCATGGGCCGGAAAGCCACGGGTCCGAAACGAGTGTGCGGACAGCCGGGCTGCCTGAGAAGGCTTCGACAGAATCTCACTCACAGCCACACCAGGGGTAACCCTGGGCCGGAAAGCCACGGGTCCACGTCAGTGGACAGCCGGGTTGCCTGGAGAACCTCATCAGAAAGGAGTATTTTCCAATGAAGAACAAGAGTCTCTTTGCCGCTCTGTGTATGGTCGGTCTGCTTATACTCCCCTGCGCGGCGTCCGCGCAGATGGTGGCCATGTCCGACGACGAGCTGCGTGAAATCGTTGGTCAGGCAGGCATTGACTTCAACACCCACATCGACAACATGCCTGCCATGGGCGGTCTCCTCAACTACAGCGATGTCACCATCATCGGTTCCGTAGACTCACGGGGCTCCTCCACCATGGACCAGAACTTCATCAACCAGATGGCCATGCCGGGCTTCGGCATGATGGGCCTCGGGTTCATGGGCCTCGGCTCCATGGGTCTCGGCACTCACGTGATCGACATGACCATCGACATCGACCAGTTCACCATCGGCGCCATCCGTGTAGGGAACAACACCACCGGGCCGGAGCTCGGCAGTCTGTCCATATACGATATGCACGCAGAGATCATGGGAACAGTATCAATATCGGCGCGCTAGAACGCACCTCGTTGCTCTTTTACCCCATTCCTCCTCGATGTCCCGTCTGAGGGTCGACGGGAGATCACCGTGATCCACCTGTACGGCAGTGCCTACTGCCGTACAAGTCTTTTTCGCTCCACCCCCTCAGGCCCCACGGGGTCCGTGCGCCGGTGCGGGGTGATGTCGATCCCCCCCCTGCGGGTGTAGAAGCACGTCACCAGGAGGCGCTCCGGGGCGCACCGGGTCATGATGTCGCAGTAGATCCGCTCACACACCTCTTCCGCGAAACCAGGATGGTTCCGGTACGAGCACAGGTACCTCAGCAGGCCGCCATGGTCCATGGCCGCTCCCCGATAGCCGATGACCACGCTCGCCCAGTCCGGCTGCCCCGTGATGGGGCACAGGGTCCGCAGGAGCTCCGTATGGAGGGTCTCCTCCTGCCGGTTCTGGCCGATGGAGAGCAGGGCCGGGTCCGGCCCTGCCAGATCCCCCATGGCGAGGTCGAGATCGTCCAGGCACGTCCCGTCCAGGCGCTCCACGGGCATCATGTCGGAGAACGCCCGCGGACCGATGATCCTGACCTCGATCCACCCGGGGGTGAGCAGGTTGGCCAGGTCATGCCGGAGCACTCCCTCCAGTTCCGGCGCCGAACCGAACCGCTCGCCGGCGAGGCCTCCCAGGTAGAGCTTGAGCGATTTCGACTCCACAATGGACTGGCTCGTCACCGGGTATGCGAGCTCCAGGATGCCCGCCTCCGGTCTGCCCCTGAGGTTCAGCCAGGAGAGCTCGTAGCATCGCCAGAGGTCATAGCCGTGGACCGGCACCGGGCAGGGCCTGCGCCTGATGGGGAAGAGCACCGAGGGGTCACGGCCCGGTGGCAGGTTCACCTTCCTGCCCAGCGGCATCCTGCTCATGCCAGGTACCTCGTGGGGTCAAGGCCGCTGTCGTGCTCCAGGGCATATTTCCTCTCCAGACAGGTGGCGCAGGTCCCGCAGTGCAGGTCCAGGCCCTTGTAGCACGACCAGGTCCTGGTGAAATCCACTCCCATATCCCTGCCGATCCTGGCGATGGCTCGCTTGTCGAGGCCTGCGAAGGGCGCCTCGATGCGTACCCCTGCAAAGGTCCCCAGGGTGGCAGCCCGGGACATGGCCTCTATGAAATCGTTCGTGCAGTCAGGATACACGGGGTGGTCTCCCGCGTGGGACGCAATGAGAACTAGCGGTATGGCGTGGGTCTCCGCATAGCCTGCTGCCACGGAGAGCATGATCCCGTTCCTGAAGGGCACCACCGTGGACGAGATGGAATCCGCCCGGTACGGGCCGTCAGGTATCTCCTCCCCGGAGAGCAGCAGGCTCGAGGTGAAGAGCGTGCCGAAGAAGGGCAGGTCCACCTCGGTGAAGACCGCCCCGCAGTTCTGGGCCAGCAGTCGTGCCATGGCGATCTCCTTCCGGGAGTGCTTGGATCCGTAGTTGAAGTTCAGTGTGTGGACAGTGCCATGGCGCTTCACCGCCCAGGCCAGGAGCACCGCCGAATCCATACCGCCGGAGAGCAGGATCACCGCCGCGTCATTCATACACCCCTCCTCTGGCCGAAGACCAGCACGTGGAGCCTCGGCGTCATGTGGTACCCGTGGTCTCTGCAGAAGGCGAAGACGGTCTCCATCCGCTGCAGCTGTTCCTCCCTGGTGGCGCCCATGGGCATGATGAAAACCCGTTCGGCATCCAGGGCATGCACCCGCACGAAGGCGTCGATCTCCCGCAGCGACGGCAGGTCATCCGCCACGAACTTGTAGCAGTCCGCCCTTTGGAGAGCCTGTGCCGAGCAGTGCCAGGAGCCGTCGATGTGCTTTGGGCTCAGGACGATGGCGGCCCCCTGCACCTCGGGGATCCCCGCCTTGCCGCTGGTTTCGTAGCATAGGCGGTACCCCCTGTTCACGAGGGCGTCGTGCAGTCCCTTCAGGCCGGATTCCCACTGCAGGAACGGCTCGCCCCCGGTGATGACCACGTCCCTCCCGGGATACCGCCCCACCTCGAGGAGGATCTCGTCGATGCCCATCTCCCTGAACTCGTGCCAGGCGTACGGGGTGTCGCACCATGGGCACAGGGGCTCGATGCAGCCGCCCAGGCGGATGAAGATCGAAGGTGTCCCCAGCATGGGCCCTTCGCCCTGCAGGGAATGGAAGATCTCAGTGATCACGAGCTTCATGGCACCCGCTGCTACGCTCCTTCATGACAGGATGGTTCCTGGCCAGGCATTATACATCAGGGGTGGCGGGAAATCCACGCCCCGACCGTCGCCGGTGCAAGGCCTGGGATCCTGATGAGAATGCCGCGACTCCAGGGACTTCCAGGGTTTCCCAGATAACCATTCACACACGTTGTATTTTCTGCTAGGAGTACTTACGATAATACAATGCAGGAGAGGGGGGACCCATGAAGATCATTCAAGACGCATTGCAGCGGGGGGACAAGGCCCTGAACGAGTACGAGTCCAAGCAGCTCCTGAGCGCCTACTCCATCCCGGTGACCAAGGAATTCGTGGCGGGCAGTGTCGCCGATGCCCTCTCGTTCGCCCGCCAGATCGGCTACCCCGTGGTGCTCAAGGGGTCTTCCCGCACGCTCACCCACAAGACCGAGCACCGCCTCATCGAGCTCGGCATCGACAGCGACGCGGCCCTGGAGAGGGCGTACCAGGCACTCCAGGAGCGCGGACACGGACAGCTCGACGGCATCCTGGTCCAGCAGATGGTCAAAGGCGAGCGCGAGCTGGTGGCGGGCCTCATCCGCGATCCCCAGTTCGGGCCCTGTGTCATGTTCGGCCTGGGCGGCATCTTCACCGAGGTACTCAAGGACGTCACCTTCCGGGTCGCGCCGCTGGAGATGCGCGATGCCTTCGAGATGATGGACGAGATCAAGGCCAGGAAACTCCTGGACGCCTTCCGGGGCAAGCCCGCCGTGAACCGGGAGGTGCTCGCAAAGGCGCTGGTGAACCTCGGCAGGATAGGCCTCGAGGTGGAAGAGGTGGCGGAGATCGACATCAACCCCATGATCATCCACGAGGACATGCCCATCGCCGTGGACGCCCTGGTGGTGTTGAGGAACCCCAAAGCCTCCTAGCGCAATGCCCCTGCTCCCCGAGCACGCGCTCTTCATGGCGCCCATGGTGGACCTGAGCCATGTGGCCTACCAGGAGCTCGTGCGCTCCTTCACGGGCTGCGACCTGGTGTACTCCGAGATGCTCAACGCCCGCATCGTACCCGACGAGAACCCCAGGACCTCGGTGTACCTGAAGTGGACCAGGCTCGATGACCTCATCGTGCAGATCGCGGGCAATGACCCGGCCAGGATGAGAGATTCCGCCGCCAGGCTGGATGCGTTGTCCCCCTTCGGGATAGACGTGAACATGGGATGCTGGCTCAAGAAGGTCACCTGCCACGGGTGGGGGGCGGGCCTCATGAAGGACCCCTCCCGGGCCGGGGCGGTGGTGGAGGCGGTGAGGAAGGTGGTGAACAGGCCCCTGTCCGTCAAGATGAGGATCGGGTACTCCCCGGACAGGCGGGCCATGCTGGACTTCGCGGACATGCTCGTGGATGCGGGAATCGATTTCCTGGTGCTCCACGCCCGGACCGTTCAGGACGGCATGTCCCGAAGGGCACGGTGGGAGTACATAGCCGCCCTGAAGGAGCATGTGAAGGTGCCGGTGGTGGGCAACGGCGACGTGGTGACGCCGGCGGATGCCCTGGACATGTTTCAAAAGACCGGCTGCGACGGGGTCATGGTGGGCAGGCAGGCCCTCGTGAAGCCGTGGATCTTCCGGGACATCAGGGCCCTGCTCGCCGGGCATGAGCCTCCCGCGCCACCGGACCTCAAGGGGGTTATGCTCCACCTGCTGGACCTCCTCAGCGGGCACTTCCCCCCCGACGTGGCCCTCAAGCGCTTCAAGACGGCCATGGTCTGGCTGTCCCAGAACCTGGCCTTCGGCCATCACCTCGCCAAGGGCGTAAGCAGGGAGAAGACCCTGGACGGGGCCCGGGCCTGCATTGCAGATGCCTTTGAGCGGGGCATCACCTGATCGGCCTTGAATTTTTCACCCAGGAATGTATAACGGGGCTGCACGGCGCATGCCCTGTGCCGGTGCGGACTCCCCCCTTTCAGTCAAGGAGTGATGCATGAAACAGATCGACCTGATGAAAGAGCTCCACACCCCTTCGGACAAGAAGATCGTCATGCTGGTCATGGACGGCCTGGGCGGGCTCCCTGACGCGAGCGGCATGACCGAACTGGAGGCAGCCCTCACCCCCAACCTGGACAGGCTCGCCAGGGATTCCATCTGCGGGCTCTCCACGCCCATCGCGCCCGGCATCACCCCGGGCAGCGGCCCCGGCCACCTGGGGCTCTTCGGCTACGAGCCGCTTGAATACCAGATCGGCAGGGGCGTGCTGGAGGCTCTGGGCATCGGGCTCACCCTCACCCCGCAAAGCCTGGCCGCCCGCGGCAACTTCTGCACCCTGGATCCGGTGAGCGGCGTGATCACCGACCGCAGGGCGGGAAGGATCCCCACCCACAAGTGCGCAGAGCTCGTGCAAAAGCTCAAACCCATCACCCTGGACGGGGTGAAGGTGGTGGTGGAGCCGGTGAAGGACTACCGGTTCGCCCTGATCCTCGAAGGCGAGGGCCTCCAGGAAGGCCTCAGCGAGACCGACCCCCAGAAGACCGGACTCAGGCCCCTGCCGGTGGAGCCCCTGCAGCCCGGGGCGAAGAAGAGCGCCGAGCTCCTGAACGCCTGGATCGCCAAGGCCCTCGAGGTGCTCAAGGGCGAGTCCCCGGCCAACGGGTGCACCCTGCGGGGCATCGCAAGGGACCCGGGGCTGCCGGGCTACAAGGAGGTCTACGGGCTGAACGCCTGCGCCATCGCCACCTACCCCATGTACAAGGGCCTTGCCCGGCTGGTGGGCATGGACGTGCTGGAGGCTGGCGATACCATTGCGAGCGAGGTGAAGACGCTCCGTGAGGCGTGGGACCGCTACGACTTCTTCTTCTTCCACGTGAAGAAGACCGACTCGGCGGGCGAGGACGGCAACTTCGCGGCCAAGGTCAAGGTCATCGAGGAGACCGATGCCGTCATCCCGGAGATCCTGGCGCTCAAGCCGAACGTCCTGCTCATCACCGGCGACCACTCCACACCGGCACTCCAGAAGTCTCACTCCTGGCACGAGCTCCCGGTGCTCTTCCACGCGGACAACATCCGCACGGACCAGGTGACCTCCTTCGGCGAGCGGGCGTGCATGGCGGGCGGCCTCGGGCACATCCGGCACGTGGACCTCATGCCGCTGGCCATGGCCCATGCGGACAGGCTCACCAAGTACGGCGCTTAGGGAGAGGGGGAGAAGACGGTGAGCGCGAAGACCCGGGTTGCCATCATCTTCGTCGGCGTCTCCACCGAGCACGACGTGTCCGTGGTTTCAGCCTCGTCCATCGTGCGGAGCATCAATGCGGACAGGTTCGAGACGGTGCTCGTGGGCATCGACAAGGACGGCAGGTGGCTCCTGGGAGACGGCGCCTTCGACGCCCTGAAGAACGGGAGAACCTCGGCCGTGGAACCGGTGATCCTCTCCACGGATCCCCAGACCCGGGGCTTCCTCCACCTGGGATCCTCTCGCCTGACCCCGGTGGATGTCATCTTCCCGGTGCTCCACGGTCCCCGCGGGGAGGACGGCACCATCCAGGGGCTCTTCGAGCTCGCCAATATCGCCTACGTGGGGTGCGACACCATGGCATCGGCCATCGCCATGGACAAGGACATGACCAAGAGGGTCCTTGCCCAGCACGGCATCCCGGTGGCCAAGGGCACGTGCGTCACCCGGTGGATGTGGGACACCGACCGGGACGAGGTCCTCAGGGAGATCGCGGACACCCTGACCCTGCCCCTGTTCATCAAGCCCGCCACCATGGGTTCCAGCATCGGTGTGACCAAGGCGGCGGACATGGATGCCGTGGCCAGGGGGCTGGAATACGGCCTGGGCTTTTCCACCAAGGCCGTGGTGGAGCAGTCGGTGGAAGGGGCGCTGGAGGTGGAGATCGCTGTGCTCGGCAACAACGAGCCGAAGGCCTCCGTGCCCGGCCAGGTCATCCCCAGCGGCGAGTTCTACGACTTCAACGCCAAGTATGTGGACAATGCAAGCGAGCTCATCATCCCGGCAAGGATCGGCAAGGTGATCGCCGAGGAGATGCAGTTCGCCGCAGTGGACGCCTTCGTGGCCATCGGCGGTTCCGGCATGGCGCGCATCGACTTCCTCGTGTCCGCCGACAGGGAAAGCTTCTTCCTCAACGAGATCAATCCCATCCCGGGGTTCACGAGCATCTCCATGTACCCCAAGCTCTGGGAGGCCACGGGCCTGCCCTACGGCGAACTCCTCACCAAGCTCATCGAGCTCGCCCTCAAGCGCTTCGAGATGAACCAGTCTCTCACCAGGACCATTGTCCTGGAAAAGGGGATCGGGGTGTAAGGCAGGCGCCGCTCCTGAAGGATGGCTCCCGCGCACGGAATCCCTCCTGCGCCCTGAGAGGATCGGGCCCTACCTGAGGGGGACCCTCACGGAGAGTCCGTACACGGTCTCCTTCTCACCCCGGGGCGTGGTGTACGAGTAGAACATGGGGGAGATCTCATAGATTCCGAAGGCGACCCCGCAGAACAGCCCGATGGCCGCCCCCTGGTAGATCCTGTCATAGTGGTCGCTGGGGTGGTCCATGAAGGCCAGGGTGGCCGCGCCCAGCAGCGTCCCTATGCCCGCCCCCCACAGGCCGTCGATGAGGACCACCTCCAGGGAGGAGGAAGACGCGGCGCAGGACTGGTGCGGCAGACAGAGGAGGGCCACGCAAACCGTTAGGATGACAGCGATCTTCTTCATGCGGATCTCCTTTTCATCTGTATCGTCTGGAGGATCTTCTGCGCTATGCCCGAACCGGCACGTGATCGTTTCGGGGTGTTCGCCATGGCCTGGGTGATGATCTCCGCCGGGTCCAGGGCGGGCATGAGCGCATAGTGACTGAGCTGCATGCGGCAGGCGCCGCAGTCGGCCACGACGGTGTCGGCCCCGGTGTCGCGGACGGCCTGGGCAGCGATCAGGCCGAGCCTGCGCGACGTCTCCTGATTGCGCTTCTTGAACCCGTAGGTGCCTGCCAGGCCGCAGCAGTTGTCGTCCAGGATGGAGCAGGTCAGGCCCTCGATCATCTCGAAGATCCTCGCGGCAGGGTAGCCGATGCCCAAGGCCCGCAGATGGCAGGGTATGTGGTAGGCCAAGCTCAGTTCGAGCGTTCCCAAAGGTCCGCCCTCGGCCTCTGCCTGGAGCAGGGGAAAGAGGTAGGCATAGACGTTGTATGTGTTTTCCGCGATCTTCCTGCCGCCCGGTACGTCGAGGATCCCCGGGTAGTCGTGCATGAGGGTGAGCCCGCAGGAGGTGCAGGCATAGACCACGTCGAACCCCTTGTCGATGTACCTGGTAAGCATGGCGGCGTTCTTCAGGGCGAACTTTCTGGCAATGTCCAGATCGCCGTTGCCCAGGGCAGGCAGGCCGCAGCAGGTCTGGGCGGGCATGACCACCCTGCATCCCGTGGACGCCAGCAGGTCCCTGACCTTCCTGCCGATGTCCGGGCGGTTGAAGGCGAGGTGGCATCCGGTGAAGAAGACCACCTTCCTGCCCCTGCCCATCCTCCTCCTGCCGCGCTCAAGGTTGACAAACCGGAACTCGGGCAGGTCGAGCTCCCTGCTCACCCCGAACAGGCCGAGAACGGATTTGGTCAGGGGCCAGTCGGAGGCCCTGTTGGCAAGGGGGGCAAGCGTGGAGCCCAGCTTGTTGAAATGGTAGGCATTGGCGAAGAGGTGTGCGGCCAGCGGGCTCAGGTGCTCCCTGCCGTACTTGAGCTGGGCTTTGAGGATGATGTCCGCCACGTCCACGCCGTAGGGGCAGGAGACCTGGCACCTGCGGCACTGGCAGCAGTATTTCACCCACTCGTCCACCGACTTTTCCGGGTCGAGGCGGAATCGTTGGGCATCGGGCCCTGCCTGCTTGGGCCCCGGGAAGCGCGGCTCCACCTTGTACACCGGACAGTTTTCCACGCAGATGGTGCAGCGGGTGCAGTGCTCGAAGGTCATACCAGCATCCTCTCGCACTGTCGTGCCGCCTTCAGACCGGTTGCCAGCGCCATGCCGTGGCCGCAGCGGTTCTTCATGATCTCGCTGTTCGCCAGGATGCTGCCGCACACGAAAAGGTTTTCCAGGCTGCTGCCGGCGGGCCGGAAGGATGCGTCCACCTCGATCCCGGCTCCCTCGATGGGATGGCCGGGCATGAAGAAGTCGTGCAGGAACCAGTCCTTGCGGGCGCCGGGCACCCGAACGGCGAGGTTGAACACGGGTTCTCTCACCGACTCCCGGGTGGCGTAGAGCCCGCCGCTCACGAAGGAGCCCGTGGCAAGGATGAAGGCCCGGCCCTGGACCCGGGTGGGCCTGCCGGACGCGGCCAGGGTCACGGCCTCCACGGTGGCCCCCCTGATCTCAACGCTGGAGATGGGGTTGCCCCAGTAGACCTCGCCGCCTCTTTCCTGGAACGCCGTCTTGAGCGTCCGGAACAGGCGCATCCCGGGCAGGGACGGCGGCAGGGTGGGGATCTCGAAGAGCGTACGGCCGATCCGCGAGGAGATCTCCTCCATCACTGCCACGGGGTTCTTCAGCCCCAGCACCGCCGGGATCGCAACCCTGCCCGGCGGGATCTCGATGGAGGACAGCCAGGAGCAGAACTCGTCCAAAAAGCCCTGTTCCTCGAACCTGGCGGCCAGGGCCAGGGTGGATGAGCAGCCCGCATCGAAGAGGGAGAACCCGGTGTCCGGGAGCCTGGAGGTGATGTAGGAGGGGTAGAAGTCCTTCAGTCCCGCAAAGGAGATCACGTGCAGGTACTCGTCCCTGCACCCCTGGGATGCCTCCATGGTCCGCGGCACGAGGCAGGTGGTCTTGAAGGTGCCGATGGGGGTGAGGATCTCGCGGTTGGCCCTGATGGTTCCCGTGTATGGGATGGGGCTCGAGGCCATGATGTCCTTGAGCATCCGCAGGCCGTCCTCGATGCCCCTTTTCCCCACCAGGCGGTAGGGGTGGCCCTCCGGCAGGGCGCCGTATCCGTCCATGGGACGCCCGCCCAGGTCGAGCACGTCGATGCAGCCCGTTGAGAGGCAGCACACGGGGTCGCCCCGGGAGATGATCGCGGTCTTCAGACCGGCGCCCGCCAGGTGGATGGCCGCCGTGAGCCCGGACATCCCGCCGCCGATGACCACCACGTCGAGCATGCGTTCACTCACGGCCTGCCCCCCATACTCAGGATGCCCAAATAGATGCTCTCGATGAGCTGCTCCTCGCGGAGCTGGTCACCCCACAGCGCCGGCCTGATGCCCTTGAACCTCCTCTGGAGGAATTCCTTGAGGATGGAGACGGACACCTCGGGGCTCACCCTGCCGAGTTCCTGCATGATCCCCAGCGCCCGGTAGGTGCAGAACCCCCCCTGGCAGGGGCCCATGCCGAGCCGGGTCCGATGCTGTATGTCGCCCACGTACTGGGTGCCCATGGTGTTGATGGCGTGCTCCACGGTGCTCCGGCCTACCAGCTCGCACTCGCACACGATGCTGTCCAGGGAGGCCAGGCGTTTCGTAAGGGGGTACCCGCTCAGCTCGTCCTGCCCCTCCAGGGGGAGCTCCGCGGTCCTGCACGAGGTCTTCAGGCCGAAGCGGCCCATGACCACATCCACCATCTTCTCCGCCATGAGACGGTATGTGGTGAGCTTGCCGCCCAGGATGCTGTACATGCCGTTCTCGTGGTCAATGATCTGGAATCCCCGGGAGATGGACCTGCCGTCTCCGCCCCGGGTGGACGCCTTCAGGAGCGGGCGTACGCCGGTATAGGCGCGGATGAGGCGGGTGGAGCCGAAGGCGGGAACCATCTGCTCGGCCTGGGTGGTCACGATGTCCACCTCGGCGGGATCGATCTCCAGGATATCAGGGTCGTTCACCGGGATGGATGTGGTCCCGGCAAGGCACACGGCCTCGTTGGGCACGATGATGTCCCCGTCAGACGGCGGCCTCAGGCGGTTGATGACCATGCTGGTGAGGCGATGGTTCGTGATGACGAGGCTGCCCTTGGACAGGGACATGGGCACCACTGCCCCCCCCATGCGGGCGACACGGTCGCCCCAGGCGCCCGTGGCGTTGATGATGATGCGTGCCCGGATCTCCTTGACCTGCGAGGTGAGCCGTTCCCTGGCCTTCACCCCGACGCAGACCCCCTTTTCCTTCACGACCTCGATGACCTCGTGGTGGGTGAGGATGCTGCCCCCCCGGTGGCGGGAGGTGTAGGTGTTGAGCATGCACAGCCGGAAGGGGTCGATGGAGCAGTCCGGCACGGTGATTGCCTCTTCCAGGGACGGGTTCAGCCCGGGCACCAGGTCCAGGGCCTTGGAGGGGGAAAGCACCGCGGTGGCGATGCCCGCATCGTCACAGCTCTTCAGGAATTCGTCCCGGTAGCGCTTGGAGTCGCCGGGAAGCCTCACGAACAGTCCACCCGTGGTCTCCACGCACTTCCGGGCGATCCGGCGCAGGATCTGGTTCTCGGTGATGCATTCCCTGGCCGCCTCGGGGTCCTTCACCGCGTAGCGCCCGCCGCTGTGGAGCAGACCGTGGCACGCGCCGGTGGCCCCCGAGGCGAAGTCGCCCCGTTCCACTAGGCAGTGGGCTACACCCCGCAGCGCCAAGTCCCGGGCGATCCCGCAGCCGGTTGCCCCACCTCCGATGATGATTACATCAGTCTTGATCGACAAGCTCCGTCCTCTGGTGTGGATACCTCGTGAGTACCATATACAGGTGTCCCAGGCAGGTCAAGAGACCAACCGTTCCGGGGCGCCCCGTCACCCGGCGGTTATCACCGGCCAGCGTTCGCCGAGGGTTTCGGGGCGGTAAGGCCTGCGAGCCGAGCAAGGGCGGCCGGGTCTTTCCCTGGTGCAGCAGCGAGCGTGATTGTCCCGGCGCCTTTGGCGTATTCGACATGCGTGCCGAAGGGCATGGACATCCTCCTGAGGAGATCCACAATCTCCCGGGCCTGCCGTCCCCTGGCGATGCACGTCTGGAATCCGGTCTCGCGGTTGTTCACGTTGAGGGGGTAGAGGTTGACCCGCACAGGGTTCTTCCCCTGGAACACGATTTCAGCCGCCACGGCGTGCGTGGCCGATTCGCTCAGGGATCCGAAAGCGAAGTTGCCCAGGCTGTAGAAGACCGGTTTCCCCTGGTATATCTCGATAGGCTGGGGGACGTGGGGGTGATGGCCGATCACCACGTCCGCCCCGCACCGGACGGCATGCCGGGCAAAGCCCGTCTGGTACTGCTTGGGTTCGGCCATGAGCTCCACGCCCCAGTGAAAGCTCACGATGAGGATGTCCACATCGCCCCGGACACCCCTGATGTCCAGTTCCATCCGGGCGATGTCCGGGTGGGCAGTACCCGGCCTTTCTGGCGTGGCCCAGGAAGACTCGGGGAAGGTCATGGAATACGCCAGGAGACCGTAGCGGACGCCTTTATGCGTGAATATGCCCGGCCTGGCCGCCGAGGCGAGGTCGAGACCCGCTCCGGCGCACACAAGCCGGTTCTTCCCGCAGAACCGCAGGGTGTCCGCGAGCCCCTGGACGCCGTAGTCCATGATGTGGTTGTTCGCCAGGGACACCAGGTCGAAGCCGGCCTCCCTGATGGCCCTCAGCGAACCTGTCGACCCCTTGAAGGTGTACCGTTTGTCTCGGGCGTGGTCATGGAACCCGGTGATGGGGTGCTCCAGGTTGCAGAAGGCGGCATCGGAGCGTGCGATGAGATCGGCAAGGGCTCTGTCCTGGAAGGCATGGCCGTAGCCGTTGGCCTTGTACACCTTTTCAGCGCTTCCGGAGAGCATGATGTCCCCCACAGCGAGGAGGCTGTGGGTGCCGGCGGCCCTCTGCGGGACACCCGGGCCGGGTTCCGCGGCCATGAGCGTAGGCCCGCACCCGGTGACGAAGAGGATGACCATGCAGATCTTTCGGATGCGTGTCGATGGTTCAAGACGCACCATGTTCTGGTGCGTAAACGATATCCGGCGTCCCGTCAACCCCCGGGACCTGCTCCTGCCACGTTCTTCCGCACGTAGGCGGAGAGTTTTGCCGGGTTGACGAACCCCCCCCGGTAGGTGACCCTGAAGTCCAGGTGGGGCCCTGTGGCGAGACCCGACATGCCCACACGGCCGATGACCTCGCCCTGCTTCACCCGCTTGCCCGGCCGGACGCCCCTGGCGAACAGGGACAGGTGGCCGTAGTGGGTGGTGATGCCCCCTGCGTGCTTGATGCGGATGGTCTTGCCGAAGCCCCCGTCCCACCCCACATAGACCACCGTGCCTGGCCCCACGGAGCGCACGGGTGTGCCCATGGGCGCGGCATAGTCGATGCCGTAGTGGGGCTGTTCGATGTTGGTGACGGGGTGGATCCGGGCGCTGGTGTACCCCGAGGAGATGTATCGGTAGGCCAGGGGCGCATTGAGGAAGGGGCGGTATCGGTTGTCTTTCCTGCTCTTGCCTTGTGCGATTCGTTTCTTGCCCCTGGAGGAGCCTTTTTTCGCACTGGAGATTGATTTCTTCTTGAGCGGTTTCGGGAAATTTCCTGTGATGCGGGTGTCGTCCCATGGCGCGTCGATGGGGGAGATGAGGTAGCCATCGGCCAGGTAATCATACGGGGTCAGGCCGGTGTGGGCCACATCCCATGGCAGGCCCGGGGCATAGGACGCCATGAGCTTCATGGGGCTCGGGTCCATGGACGCCGGTGACGTCGCACGGTCTGTCAGGGCTTCCTGTGGGGCCGGCGGGCCTTCGGGCTTCCGACGGATGGAAGCCTTCGGGCGAAGTGAGCGCTCTGCCGGTTTCTGAGATCTGGCGATCACGGCCGGCGCCCGGGTCTTCACATTCCGGGAGGTGAGCGCCGAGGGGGCCTTGACCTGTGCGCACGCAACGACCCTGCCGTTGTACAGGACCTTGCGCGTGCGTGCATTTACCTTGTAGTCCACCTCCTGGAGCCCCCTGCCGTCCGGGGTGAAATACAGCTCCAGCCTTCCGCCCGGGCGGATCTTGGAGAGCCGGTAGACCCGGTCGGCCTTTTTGGCGATGTACAGCGCATTCTTCCGGGAAATGCCCGATTTTTCCAGGATTCCTGAGAGGGTATCCCCCGGCCTGACGGTGTGCACCCTCAGGATCGGCCGGGAAGTCTCCTCAGGTTCTTCCGGGATGGAAATCCGTTCCTTGACCAGGAGGGGGCCCGCCGTATGGGTGCTCGACCCGATACTGCACATGCCGCTGGACGGCAGGATGAGGAACGCCAGGAGAACTGCCGTGGAGAATTGGATAAGGAACCGCACAGAGTACGGAGTATTGCCTCTGGACATGGGATGGAACCTCCCCGCAGAATGCCCTGATAAGCGTCACATCAGGAAGTGATTGCATTGGCACGCCCTATACTATGCCTGGGGAAAAAACGCAAGTTCAGAAAATTGTCAGTGATGTCAGCTCAGTGAGAGCATCGATGCAGCGGGCCCGCAGGTGGTTCCGCAGTCAGTACAGGTCGCTTCCGGACGGGGGGATATCGCCGGCAGGCTTCGAGTAGTCTCCTTTGCGCTTGTCGCGGTCCCTCTTGCGTTCCTGGCAGAGGAAGAGCAGGGCCTCGGAGATGGTCTTCACATGGGCGAACAGGCTCTCGGGCCCGGAATACTTGTCGTGGCGGGCGATGTTCTGCTCAAGGTCATGGATCACCCTTGCCAGGGTCTCTTCGTGCATGCTGTGTTTCTTCTGGACAAGGACCTTTTTTGCCTGGGCTTCGAATTCATCCATGGCGCCCTCCTTATGCTTTTCCTGAGATGTGTTCATGTACAGGCTGTTAGGGTAGCCAAACCGCGGCTTGAGGTCAATGGGTTTCACGGGCGTGCCGGCCGATGCCTGCCAGAAGAACGTTCCGGGCAACGATCGTGGGCTACTTCTTCGATGATGCCTCTTTCTGCGGGTTCTTCTCCTTCTGAGCTGGAGGCTCCTTGCGGGGCTTTTCGTCCTTCTCGTCAACCGACCACGTGTACTCCGATACCTCCACGGTCTTCTTCCGCTCCACGCGCCGGAGGGGGACCGGCTTGAGGGTTATCTCGTAGATCCTGCCCTCCCCTGTGTAATTATCCAGGGCATCCTTGAGGCTCTTGTACACCTCGATCTTCTGGCTGCCGAACATGGTGTCCTTGATGATGGCATAATCCCTGGCAGGCGCGGCAGTCCCGATGAGAAGGGCCCCCATACAGAGAACAAGTATCTTTCTCATTCCTCATTCCCCCTTGAACCGTCCTTTTTGTCCCGTATTTTCAGTGTGATGTCAATCGGAACATGGGGTTTCCCCGTGGGGGAGGGGGCGCCTCCGGTCTCACCAGGGGGGGCGCAGCGCATCCCGGCACTCATCGAAGCAGGTCCTCTCGATGAGTGCGAGCCGGTCCAGGGCGTCCCGGAAGGAAGTCTCCGAGCTGACGAAGGTGCCGTGGCCGTATACGAGGGCCGCATGGTGCGTCTGCATGGCTCCCGGTAAAGTGTGGACGAGCCCCCTGCTGCCCGCCCCCACCTCGCCCGCCACCACGGGGATGTCGCCCATGGAGCGGGTCTGGCCGAACTGCAGTGGCCCCGGAGCCATGGACATGATCACCGAGAACCGCGGGTGGCCGTGGAGGATGGCCCGGTGGCCTGTCCGCTCGTAGATCTTCACGTGGGCGCTCAGTTCCGAGGACGAGGTGATCTCGCAGCAGGACGACCCGTCCATGGTGGCGCGGTCGATATGACCGGGCAGTTCGTCCAGTGACGATCCGGTCTGGGATATGTAGAGGAGGTTCGCGTCCCTGAAGGAGATGTTGCCGAAGAAGGAGTCCACCAGGGAGGCCTGCAAAAGGGCCTTGCCCGCGGCATCCATGGCGGAGAGGATCTCTGCCTCGCCCACAGGGGTCCGGCCGGACAGGGTGTTGCGTAGGGCTGTGGGCTCAAGCTGCGAAAGGAGGTCGGCGCACTGCTCCATCCGGGCGGTGGTGGGTCTGGGTACCCCGCCGATGCCTGAAAGGCCGAGGAGCATATCGGTGAAGAATTTCACGAAGCAGGCAAAGCACACCGAGCTGAATGCAACGAAGGCCTGCTCCAGTGAGACCGACCCCGTGGTCACCAGGCCCACATCCCTGACGATGCAGGCCTTGCGCCTGCTCAGGGCACGGATGATTTCCCCGCGGCTGAACGATGCCACGACCGGGATGTCATGGATGAAGGTGAGGCTCTCGGTGTCTGTCGGCCGTATGAGATCGGCATGCTCCTGCGCCAGGGATGATATGACGGTCCAGAATCGCGGCTCGGGCCTGGCGAGGATGAGGCTGTTGATGTTCAGGCCCCTGAACAGGGCAGCGACCTCGGCAGGAACCCGGTCGCGGTTGGTGGCGATCTCG
The DNA here is from genome assembly GCA_029547045.1 of Deltaproteobacteria bacterium. GTDB lineage: Bacteria > Desulfobacterota > Desulfomonilia > UBA1062 > UBA1062 > MWEI01. The sequence goes on from JAKPQL010000090.1 coordinate 47,674, forward strand.
TCGTCCAGACCGTAGATCTGCGCATCGGCCTCATGGGCGATGAGCCCGTGGGCCATGAGCTTGCGGAGGTACTTCCTCACCTGGTCGTGCATGGGATCATGCCTTCCACGCGCTCTGCACGGAGCGTGCCGTCGGGATTGCAGCCGCGGATGCGGTAGTAACGGTCGAGGGCGTCCTCGTAGGCACCCCGGTCGATGGGGGGGGTCTCCACGTCGGGGCCGCCGGAGCCGGGCTCGGTGTAGAAGCGCTCCGGCAGGATGTCGTCGGCGCGGCGGAACCCGCGCAGGGTGTTGATGTGGCGCTCGAGGGTATAGACGACGTCCCCGACGCGGAGCAGGTCCTGGGTGTCCATGTCCAGGCCGGTCACGGCGGCGAACCCCCTGGCATATTCCTCCAGGGAGGCGGCCAGAAAGGCGAACCTGCAGGCACCGATGGAGTCAACCACCGCGTTCAGGTCCTCGGCGAGCTTGATGATGCGCGCCTTCCCGGAAAAGGAGAAGCGGTCCGTTGCCACGGGCCTGCGCAGGATCTCGTGGGCTATGGGGTATGCCCGCAGGTGACAGCCGCCGCGGGTGGAGGTGCCGTAGGCGAGCGCCATGCCGTAGGCGCCCCGGGGGTCGTAGGCGGGCAGTTCCAGGGACTTGACGCTCATGGATGCCCCGGGCATGCCCAGCTCGCGGGCGAGGCGCGCAGAGCCAGCGCGGAGCAGCTCCGCCTCGCGACCATGCCCGGTGATGGAGCGGACCGCATCCACCAGGGACTCTCCGGTGAACCGCGTGCCCCTGATCTCGGCCAGGCAGGCAATGGTGGCACCGGCGGAGATGGTGTCCACCCCGGTCTCGTTGCATACCCTGTTGGCCTCGATGATGGAATCCAGGTCGTCGTTCTCGTTCAGGGCGCCGAAGTGGGACAGTGTCTCGTACTCGGGGATCTCGCGGGATGCCTTCTGCTTGCAGGCGATGGGGCAGCCATGGCAGGCATAGTGCACGGCCGGGTGGCGCCCCCGTATGGCAGGGCCGGAAAAGGCCCGGTACCCCTCGAAAAAGGTCCTCCTGAAATTTGCCGTGGGCATCATGCGCCGCGTTGCGATGAGGTCCACGAGCGACGAGGTGCCGTAGGCGGCTATGCCGGAACGGCCCCTGATGACCGGGGATGCGTCGAAGAGGCGGATGATGTCCGTGCGCGCCTCCTCCTCGATCCGGGCATTGCAGGCCTTATGGTGTGCGCTGCCGCTCCCCCTGACGGCCAGGGCCCGCAGGTTCTTGGACGCCATGACCAGGCCCAGTCCGCCCCTCCCCGAGGAGAAGGACGAGTCCACGGCGATGGAGGCATAGAGGCACCCCATGAACGCCGCACTCCCCGCAGCGGCCACCGACCCGCCGAAGGGCGCCAGGCGTTCGAATACGGCGCTCAGCGGCATTTCGTCCGGCAGATAGGCGTCTTCGAAACGCACCTCGGCGTCGCTGACGAGGACGCAGAGCCTCGAGGTCGCCCTGCCGGTGATGTGGATGACGTCGATTCCAGCCTTCCTCATCTGGACGGCCAGAGAGCCCCCCGCCGAAGAGCTGCACACCGTGCTGGTGAGCGGGGAGAAGGCCGTGAAGGTCATCCTGCCCGCCGATGGGATGCGGCTCCCGGTGAGCGGTCCCACGGCCAGGACCAGCGGGGCTGCCGGGTCGAGGGGGTCGATGGTGGGGGAGGCGTTGAGGAACGCCACACCGATGCCCCTGCCGCCGAGGAAGGATCGGGACAAATCCTCACCGAGGGTGTACAGGCGGTGCGTCCTGGACCCCAGATCGATACGGAGGCACCTCAGGTTGAAGGGGTAAGGCATAGGGGAATACTGTAATGGATTCTCCGGGCGGGCACAATGCGCAAGTGAGGCTCTCTAGTTGCCTTGGGGCCTCCATGTGTGGTACAGCTTGTTCGGACCAAGGAGGACACTGACATGTTTGGCGGACTCGGCATGACGGAACTGATCATCATCCTGGTGATCGTACTGGTTATCTTCGGTGCGGGCAAGCTCCCCGAGGTGGGAAGCGCACTGGGTAAAGGGATCAAGAATTTCAAGTCTGCCGTCACCGAATCGGGGGACAAGGGCCCCAAGGGTGACATCGAGGACAAGAACAAGGAGAACAAGCCGTCCTGAGATAACGGCGCCCGCTCTAACAGGTCGTCGTTCCGCCTTTTCCTCTCAAGCCCGCTCCTGAACCCTCATTTCTCCTCGAATGAAACCGCACCGTCCCACCCCGGCGGCGGCCCTGCCTTCACAAACGCCTCCATGCGGCACAGGTGGAGGGAGTAGACCGGGGACGGGCTGAGGGAGGCCAGGGACCGCATCTCCTCACAGGCCCTCACGAAATCGCCCCGCTGGGAGAGCCTGAACGCCGCTTCGAACCGCTCCACCTCATGGAGGAGCCGGGGATCGGGCGCGCCTTCCATGATCGGTTCGTAGATGTCGATGGGCACGGTCTTGCCCTTCACGCGCACGCGGTCGAGTATCCGGCAGAAGACGGCGTCCCCGAGGGCGTTCTTCGTGTGCTCCGAGATGATGACGGCGGTGTGGTAGACCTTGTTGAGGCCCTCCAGCCGGGAGGCGAGGTTCATGTTGTCTCCGATGGCTGTGTACTCGAAGCGCCGCTCGCTCCCGAAGTTGCCGACACGCACCACGCCCGTGTTGATGCCGATGCGCATGGAGATCGCGGGCAGCCCCTGTGATGCCCAGCGTTCGTTGAGTCCGTCCAGGGCCTTGAGCATCTGCAGGGAGGCCCTCACCGCATGGACGGCATGGTCCGGGTCGTCCACCGGCGCGCCCCAGAGGGCCACTATGGCGTCGCCGATGTACTTGTCCACGGTGCCCGAGTTGTTCATGATGATGTCGCTCATGGCGGTGAGATAAGTGTTCATGAACTGTGCGAGCTGCTCGGGGTGCAGACCCTCGGAGATGCTGGTGAAGTCCCTGATGTCAGAGAAAAGCATGGTGAGATTCTTCTGCTGCCCCTCAATCTTCAGGCTTTCGGGGCTCTTCATGAGCTGGCTCACCACGGCGGGGGAGACGTAGCGGCTGAAGGCATCGTGGATGAACTGCTTCTTGCGGTGCTCGCTCAGGTAGTTCGTCAGGGTCACGACGAGGTACACGCCGATGAGCGTCAGGAACGGGTACGTGACCCCCATGAGGCGGTTGTGGAGGAAGAACAGGGAATAGTCCGCGTAGAGAAGCCCTCCCAGCAGGACGAGGCCGGCGATCCCGCCTGCGAGCGCCCCGCCGAAGGCCAGGATGGCGCTCAGCGCGAGTCCACCTGCAAAGATCACCGTGTAGGTGAGGCCGATCTCGGTGTAGGCGTCATAGGAGTAGAGATCGCCCTCGAGCATGTTGTCCACCGCCGTTGCCTGCACCTCGATGCCCGGACAGATCGCTGAGAATGGGGTGGCGTGGAAGTCCGGGATGCCTGCCGCTGAGGTGCCGATGATCACGTACTTGCCCCTGAGTTCCCCCCCGTTCCTGCCCTCGAGGATGTCCACCGCCGAAACGGAGGGGAAGGTGCCCGCCGGCCCCCTGTAGTTCAGGGTGATCTGCCCGGTGGTATCAGTGGGGATGAACCTGTCCGCCAGGCTCACGCCAATGATGGAGGCCCTGTCTGGGGTGTTGTCCTGCGACGCATGGACGGTCGCTGTGTCGAGACCCAGACCGATGCGGGTTATCTCAAGGGCCAGGGAAGGATAAGGCATTCCGTCGAGGGCCATGAACAGAGGGACCCGGTGGACGGTCCCCGAGGGGTCGGGAAAGACGTTGAGGAACCCCTCGCTCCGTCCCTGCGATACCTCCGGAACGTTCAGGATCGGCCGGTAGGCCCCCACGAGGGAGAGGTCGCCCATGGACACCGCTTCAGGCCGCACGGCGAGCTCGAGCGCAGGGAACGGTCTTTCATGCATGGATTTCAGGCCATCGTCCTTGAGCTGAAAGATATACCCCAGCACGGTGGGGGCCTCGGACAGTGCGGCACCGAGCATGCGGTCGTGGTCGAGGTCCTCTCTGCCGGACAGCCAGTTCAGGTCTTTAGCGGTGAGCCTGTGCCCGAGCATGTGCCGGAAGTCCTCCAGATACAGCCCCGGGGAGGTCCGGTCAGGCTCGGGAAAGACGATGTCGAATCCGATCACCCGGGCACCGGAGTCCTTGACCCTCCGGACGAGGCTCGCCATGATGTCACGTCGCCACGGCCATTGCCCGATCCTGCCGAGGCTCTTCTCATCGATGTCCACGATGACCACTGCGCCCGTGGTCGGCATCGGGCCGCGCCACCTGAACATGGCGCTGGAGATCTGGTTGTCCAGGGAGGTGAGGAGTTCGGGCTTGGAATCCCCGAGGCCGTGGAAGATCAGGCACGATACGAGGATGGCCACGCACCCCGCCGCGAAGGGGGTGAGTCTGAGGGAATGGGAAAGCCCTCTCATGGCGGGGACCGGCATCCTTCAGTCTCCTGAGCTGTCCAGGGGGGATCCGCTCTCTCCCATCTACCGGTCTCCCCCGAAGATGCCGTAGTAGCCCGCATCACTCATCCGGGCGCGGAAATTGCCGCCGATGGCATCTGCGTTCCGGCCGAAGAATGCCCCGTTCACGCTGCTGGTTTCCGCCCCGGTGACCTGGGCCCCGAAAACCCCGGAGGATGCGCTGACAAAGCCCCCTGAAAGCCCCAGGCTGATCTGGTCGAAGGCGATGGAGCCGCTTACGGGGCTCGTGGCGCCGGGGGAGAAGTTCACCGTTATGTCCGTGGTGCCGCCTGTCAGCTGCGACACAATGCCGCCGGCGTCGATGCGTATCCCCTCTGCTCCTCCCTGGTAGCGGCCCGTGAATCTGCTCGACACGAGGTCGGCGATGCTGCCTGCCGGTGTCGGCTCCCCCGCGACCCACAGGGATCCGGGCCTGTGCAGGTGGTAATCTGCCGAGGACGCGGGGTCCACATAGGCGATCTCCCAGTACCCCCACGTGACATGGTCTGAGAACTGCTTGTCCAGGTCCCCGGTGACGAGGAAATTCCCCACCGGCTTCAGCCCCCCCGTGGAGGTGCCGGTGACGATGGAAGAGCCGGAGGAATCGCCCAGGATCGCCACGTAGTTGTCATCGAGCACATAGGCCGAGCCGAAGGACCCGCCGACGGCGAGCTGGTTGATGGCGTTGTCGTTCATGAGGATGTCGCCCGCGCTGATGCTCCCGGAGAGTGTTCCCGTGTCCCTGTCCACCGTGAAGGACACATCCTGCAGGGAGCCGTTCATGAAGAGCCTGCGGTCGACATCGGGCCGGCTCATGTCCTCGGCCATGCCCAGGACGAACCCCTGGAACCGGGCCGTTCCCGTAGGTGCGGTCTCATCCACCCCCGGTTCGTACTCCCGCAGGCCGGCGGCGATGATGTGCCCTACGCCGATACGCCCTGTCTGGTCTGACTGGATGGAAAAGAGGTTAGCGCTGCCGGTCATGCCGAACCCTTCGAGCTGGGTTCCGTAGAACCGTCCTGACGCGGTGATCCCGGCCACGCTCTCGATCTCGTGGTCCTGGAACTCACCCACCGGGGCCTCTGTGCCGAAGGCAGCGACGTTCGTCAGGGACGTGCCCTGCACGTCACCGAAGAAGATCGTCTCCCAGTCGCCGCCATCGGGCTGTTCCGTTGTCCGGGCACCGTGCACGATACCTATGGCTTTCCCGTTGTGCCAGTTCACCTCCAGGAACATCTTTGCCGGGGAGGCGCTCCTCTCATCGGCGGACTCCTTGAACCCCAGGGCAGGGCCGAAATAGCCGTACACACCGTCCGACGGGGTTGAGGAGGAAGGCGCGCCGGCAAAGCCGAGCTCGCTGAAGCGGTAGGTGGCGCCGTCCGTGAATGTGGACTCCTTTACGGCGAAAACCGCGAAGGCGCCGGTGCTGGCTGAGAATACATCGGCCTCGAAGGTCTGAGGGGAACCCATGAGGGTGACGGTGCGGTCCTGGAGGGTGGAAAGGGGATCGGGGTTGCTGTATGCGGCACCATCGTCATGGGCGTTCACCGTGAAGCTGAAGTCGAAGGGCGTGCCGTCCTGGGTCGATACCGAACCAGTAAGGGTGGTGTCCTGGGAGGTCGCCAGGGTGTCGCCGTACCACCGTGTGCCGTTGATTGTGGGGTCCTCGATCCCCTCGATGAGGGTGCTCATGTAAGCTCCGGACATGGTTGTCCCCATGTCCTGAACGGCGTCCTGCATGTCCTGCTGCGAGGCTTCCTGGGCGGTCGTGTCCGTGATGTCGTCGAAATGCTGGTCGAGACCGGCCGTCAGGACAAAGAGGCTGGATTCCGGGGGGGATTCCAGGGCGGGAAGAGCGGCGTCATCGAGGCCCGGTGACGGAACCGCTCCGCCGTTCTGTGGTGCGCCTTCGTCGGGAGAGGCAGCCGGTGCGGCAGCCTGGTCTGTCTCAGTGGCGCCGGGATCCCGGCCTTCAGGCGAGTCACCCCGTGCTTCCTCCGGGTCCTTGGCCCCGGGTTCCTGGCCGTATGACCCGAGCCCGCTGTTGATGAGGTCAAGATCTTCCCGGCTGAGGCGCGAGGGAGGTTCCGGGGCGACCGACGCCGATGCGATCCGGGTCCCGAATCCCGGGACGGTTATGGCCACTGACCCTGCACCGTTCGAGACATCGATCCCCCGCCCCCCCTCGAAGGAAACCAGGAGGCCCTGGTCGGAGAGGATGCCGGAGTACATGGATCCCCTCACCCCGATGGTCCCCGCAGGGGTGTCGGTCTTGAAGGTGGAGGGGCTGTGCCTGGTGAGCGCACCGCCCATGACGCGGAACACCCCTTCGTGCACCGTGGTCTTCATGGCGCCGGTCCTGTTCTTCTGGTCCCAGAGATACCGGGACACCTCCAGGCTGCTCGAGCCGCCGAGGCTTATGATGGTGTTGTCGGAGAACAGGATCTGGATGCGCCCGGTCTTCCCGGTACGGATGGTGTCCTCGACATACACAGGGTCCCTCATGGAGAGATTCCTGGCCGTGCCTGATCCGTCCATGGCGGAAACTTCGCCCCTCAGGGCAACCACGGATCCGACGGGCTCCTGGGCGTGCCCAGGTGTTTCTGCCAGGAACATGCATCCGAGGGCGAGGATCGCGATAAGGGTGCCGGTTTCTCTCCGTGTCATGGGTTCACTCCTTTGCCCGTGCACCGGGCATGGTTGCCTTGGCGTGCCTTCATATCCGTTCATGGCATCAGAATGCGCAGGACAGCGACAGGGATGTCGCGTTCTTCGTGTAGGTGTACAGGGGAAGGGTGGAGTTCGCATCGGTGTAGGTATACCCGAGGCTCACGATGCCCTCGAAACCCCGGCCGGGAGAGCGGAATACCGTCTTCGAGAGTGTGGCGGAGCAGGAATGCACGTCGTCCTGTCGTTTCTCGTCGAACAGGTCGGCCTTCTCCTTGTACCAGCTCCCCTGGTACCGGTAGCCTGCAAGGAACGTGAAGGCAAGGGGGAGGATCCGTTCATACGAGACCGACCCCATTGCCCGCCAGTAGGTTTCGGTCTCTACCCGGGCGTCCTCCCGTTCGATGACCAGCGATGTCCGGATGCGGTTCAATCCCCTGGTCCATGTGGGGGCGACCATGAAGGAGGTGTTCTTCGCATCGTTCGCGTCCTCCTCGGAATAGTTCTTCCTTCTAAAGCGCAGATCGGCATCGACCATGAGGTTCGCATCCACCACGGTGTTAAGGGCCGTTCCTGCGCCATAGGTCCTGGAGTAATCGTCGTCGTCGAGGGTGATGTGCGAGGCCAGCACGTAGAGGTCCCAGGTGAACCTCCCACTCTGCAGGGCTGGCCCGGCTTTGACTTCCGCCAGGTTCAGGTCGAGGTCTTTCTCGTGGGTGTAGTGCGCGCCGTACCCGAGCAGCGAACCCTTCCAGGCGAGAGTCCTCCCGTACGGCATGTATGAGTACCTGAGGTCCGCCGTGAGGTGGGTGATGGAATCGCCCGCAGGCCTGTCGACCCGGACCGGAAGGTCGCCCAGGTCCGTGATGATGGTGATGAGGCCGCTTGTCGGGGCCACGTTGACGTTGTCGTCCCAGTCCACGCCTGCAGAGACGATCCCCTGGAAGAAGTGCTCCCTGCGGGATGCGGTTATGGCCCGGAGGTGGCTTTCGATGTTCTTCCTCACCTGCTCCGGGGGATCTCCTGCCAGGACCTCCCGGAAAGACCGTTCCGCCATGTCGTAGGCACCGAGCTGGTAGTAGCACCGGGCGATCTCAAGCTTGGCCCTGGGGGTGTCCGGTCTGATCATGAGCACCCGTTCGAAGGCCATGACGGCCTCCTCGACCCTGCCCGTCTCGAAGGCCGCCCGTCCGAGGGAGAAGTTGACCTCCACATTGCCCGGATCTTCCCGGAAAAGGTCCGACAGGATGGTGTAGGCAACGGGGAAATTGCCTGCCTGCATTTGCTCCTGGGCGGCCTGGAACCTCTCCTGGAACACCACGTTCTGGGCGTGCGCGTTCCCTGCACCCGGCAGAGCGCAGCTCACGAGTGCCGCAACGACTAGGCCCAGCACCATGGGGGGGCGCGGGATCCACCGGATTCTTCCCTGGGCCATGGACACAACCCTCCTCGGATTTTCGGAATCGGCAGCCGGGATGAAAAAACGTTGTCGGCTCCGTATACCCTATCGTTTTTTCGGGGGGAAAAAATGAGAGGTGTATACAATGTGTCAGGCAGCGGGGGAACCCGGCCTGCTCTCCGGGGGTATGAGGCCGGCACACGGGAAGGGTGCCGCTGATTCTCGGACTAGCTGCTCTCGGTCTGTGCCTCGACGAGACTTCCGCGGAAGTACTTCTCTCGGAGCTTCGGCTTTTCGATCTTGCCGGTGGGGTTGCGCGGCACCTGTTCGAAAAAGATCCTGCGCGGGCGCTTGTACCGTGGCAGTGCGGTGCAGAAGCGTGTGATCTCGGCTTCTGAACAGGAGAATCCGGGCTTTATCTCGATGACCGCTGCCACGATCTCGCCCAGTCGCTGATCGGGGAGTCCGATGACCGCGACATCCTTGACAGCCTCATGGGTGCGCAGGAAATCCTCGATCTGTACCGGGTATATGTTTTCCCCGCCGGAGATGACGACATCCTTTTTGCGGTCCACGAGATAGATGAACCCGTCTTCGTCCGTCCGCGCCATATCGCCCGTGAACAGCCAGCCGTCCCTCAGTATCTCTGCGGTGGCTTCAGGGTTGTTGTAGTAGCATTTCATGACACCATCCCCCTTCACGCAGAGTTCTCCCACCGCTCCAGGCTCTACGGGGCTGCCGTTTTCATCCACGATCCGCACCTGCCACCTGTACCCGGCCTTGCCGATGGCGCCGACCTTGTGGATGTTCTCGATGCCGAGGTGGACACAGCCTGGGCCGATGGATTCGGAGAGGCCGTAATTGGTGTCGTACTCATGGTTGGGGAAGTATGTCTTCCAGCGCTTGACCAGGCTCGGAGGAACCGGCTGTGCACCGATGTGCATCAGCCTCCACTGATCGAGGCGGTAGTCTCCCAGCCGGATGTCACCGCGTTCGATGGCATCCAGGATGTCCTGCGCCCACGGGACCAGCAGCCACACGATGGTGATCCCCTCGTCGGAAACCGCTTTCATGATCCATTCCGGTTTTACGCCGCGCAGCAGGACGGCCCTGCTGCCGGCGAGAAAGCTGCCGAACCAGTGCATCTTCGCGCCGGTGTGGTACAGGGGGGGGATGCAGAGGAAGTTGTCATTGCGGGTCTGCCTGTGGTGGTTCATCTCCACCTCGCAGGCGAGCATCAGGGCGCGGTGCGTATGAAGTATGGCCTTGGGGAACCCGGTGGTTCCGGATGAGAAATAGATGGCGGCATCGTCATCGTCAGTGAGCGTGATCCTCGGGGCAGCGGATGAACAGCACGCGGTGAGTGCATAGTAGTTCTCTGCGAACGCGGGACAGTCCTGCCCCACGAACATCCGGATCTTGATGTTCGGCAACTGAGCGCGGATCGCATCGATTCGCTCCGTGAATTCCGGACCGAAGATGAGGACCTCGCATTCGGCAAGATCGAGGCAGTATTTGATCTCATCCGCAGAATACCGGTAGTTGAGCGGTACCGCGAGGGCTCCGGTCCTCAGGACGCCGAAGTATATGGGCAGCCACTCCAGGCAGTTCATGAGGAGGATTCCGACCTTGATGCCTTTCTCCATGCCCCGTTCCAGCAGGAAATTGGCCAGCCGGTTGGCCTTGTGATCGAACTCGCGCCACGTCATCTCCCGCCGGTATCTCTTTTCCGGATTGGGTTCGACCAGTTCGGAATCCTTCCAGCTCGGTTTCACTGCCCTGATTTCCGGGTTGATCTCTACCAGACAGGGCTCCTCGCCGTACAGGGCGGCGTTGCGCTCAAGGATGTCTGTGATGGGCATGGTCCCTTTTCCAGCCGTCGGGGGAATGGTGCGAAAGATTCCTGCGCTACTTCCCTGGTGCCGCCGGGGCTGTCTGGGCCGGAGCGCCCTGGGGAACGGCAGCGCCCGAGGGTGCCCCTGGTGCCGCCGGGGCGGTCTGGGTGGCGGCAGGCTTGCCGGACATGATGCTCTTGGAGGGCCGCTCGAGGTTGAAGAAGCCCAGCGTCAGGGAGGTTAACATGAACACCACCACCATGACCAGGGTGGCCTTCTTGATGAAGTCCACCGGACCTGCACTACCGAACAGTGCCTGGCTGCCAGAGCCTCCGAAGACCGCGCCGATGTCTGCGCCCTTGCCCGCCTGGAGGAGCACGGAGATGATGAGCCCGATGCATACCGCGATGTGGATGGTTAAGATGAACACGTACATTGTCCTTATCCCTTGTATCGAATTATTCTCTCGAAGGACGCCACCTCGAGGCTTGCGCCTCCCACGAGGGCCCCGTCGATGTCTGCCTGCGCCATGAGTTCGTCGATGTTGTCGGGCTTAACGCTCCCACCGTAGAGGATGCGGACTGCGGCCGAAACCCCGGTCCCGAAGATCCCGGTGAGCGTGGACCTGATAAAGGCGTGCACCTCCTGGGCGATGCCGGGGGTTGCCGTTCTGCCTGTGCCGATGGCCCACACCGGCTCGTAGGCGATGATGAGCCCGGGGGCGTCGTCGGCTTTCACGTGTGCCAGCCCGGCCTTCAGTTGGCTCCCCACCACGTCCAGGGTCCTTCCCGCCTCCCGCTCCTGAAGGGATTCGCCCACGCACACGATGGGGGTGAGCCCGGATCTGAGGCAGGCCATGAGGCGCCTGTTCACGGTCTCGTCGGTCTCGGCGAAGTACTGCCTGCGCTCGGAGTGGCCGATGATGGCATGGCGTGCGCCCAGGCTCCTGATCATGGGCGCGCTCACCTCGCCGGTGAAGGCCCCCTGGTCTTCCCAGAACACGTTCTGTGCCCCCACCATGACCGGGGTGTTCGTCAGGGCGTGCAGGACCGGGTAGATATACACCGAGGGCGGGCAGACGAGGATCTCCCGGTCCTGGACGTCGCCGACCCTGAGCGCGAGCTCCTCGGCGAAGAGGACCGCCTCAGCCTCGGCCTTGAACATCTTCCAGTTGCCTGCAATGAGGGGCTTTCTCTTCATGTCGGTGTCTACTTCTCCAGCGCCTTCACGCCGGGGAGCGTTCTGCCGCCCAGCATCTCCAGGAAGGCGCCCCCTGCCGTGGACACGAAGCTCACCTTGCCTTCGAGCCCGCTTGCGTGGAGTGCAGCATCTGTATCACCGCCGCCCACGATGGTCAAGCCCTGGGATGACGCCACGGCCTTTGCCACGGACATGGTTCCGGAGGCGAACTCCTTGGTCTCGAACACACCCATGGGTCCGTTCCAGACGATGGTCCTGCAGTCGCTCAGTGCCACCGTGAACAGCTCGGCACTGGCCGGTCCGATGTCCAGGCCCATGAGGTCGTCCGGGATCTCCTGGATCGTCCTGGTGAGAACTCTCTGGGTGTCCTTGGGGCCGGAGGCGCACACGCAGTCCACAGGCAGGTAGAGCTTCACCCCCTGAGCCCGGGCCTTTTCCAGGATGGACCTTGCCGTTTCGAGGAGATCCTGCTCCAGGAGCGATTTCCCGATCCCCTGACCCAGTGCCTTGATGAAGGTGAAGGCCATGCCGCCGCCGATGATGATCTTGTCCGCCTTGTCCAGGAGGTTCTCCACGAGCTCCAGCTTGTCGGAGACCTTCGCCCCTCCGAGCACGGCGGCAAAGGGCCGCGCCGGTTCCACGAGTGCCTTGTTGATGTACTCCACCTCCTTCATGAGGAGGAATCCGGCCCCCTTGGCCTTGATATGCTCGCACACGCCGGCGGTGGATGCATGGGCCCGGTGGGCCGTGGCAAAGGCGTCGTTGATGTAGACGTCGCCCAGGGACGCCAGCTCCTTCACGAATCCGGGCTCGTTCTTCTCCTCCTCGGGGTGGAACCGCAGGTTTTCCAGCATCAGGACCTCGCCGGGCTTCAGCTCGTCCACCATGGCTGAAACCTTGGGGCCGATGCAGTCGGGCGCCATGTTCACGCTGGTGCCCAGGAGCTCCGAGAGCCTCCTTGCAACGGGGATCAGGCTGAGCTTCTTGTCCGCCTTCTTCGGCCTGCCAAGGTGTGACATGAGGATGACCCTTCCCCCCTGGCCGACGGCGTGCGAGATGGTGGGCAGGGCGGCCCTGATCCGTGCATCATCGGTGATGATGCCGTTCTCGTTAAGGGGCACGTTGAAGTCGACCCTGATCAACACCCTTTTTTGTTTCAGGTTCAGGTCCTTGATGGATGGAATACCCATGGTCAACTCCTCCTTCTACGGTATGTCGTGCATCGCGAGGATGCTTCAGTGCAGGAAATGAGAACTGAACACATATGGGAAATGCTGCCGTATGTCAAGAATGACCCCTTTACAAACCATTGTATATGCCCTTACATACCATAACAGGTTGATTTTGTATATGTCTCATACGGCGAAAAAACCGCTACGGGAGGCCTGTGGAAAGAACAGCCCCAGATGACTCCGTTGTCGTCCATGCCGTCGGCGAGAGATTCCGCGGGCTCATCAGGACGCTGGTCCGGGGCAACATCAGGCGCGCGCGGTCTCTGGCGGCACGCATGAGGGACCAGGTGGAGACCCTCGGCGAACCCATCGCCCTGCAGAACCTCATCGAGGACATGGCCCAGGGCCAGGCCTTCCGGAACGCCTTCATCAACATCCCCTCCGCAGTGCCGGGTATCGGCACGGTCATCTCCTGGGTGCTGATCAGCGTGGCGGACTTCTTCACCCTGGATCAGGGCGTCACCCTCATCCTCGCCCTGAGCATCCTGAGCGGGCTCGAACCGGATGACCACCAGCAGATGGAGGATCTCGCCATCCTCGTCATCGGCGAGGCTTACGGCCTGGATCCGCCGGGTCCCGAGCGGGATTCGGGCACGGTGGCAAGGAAGATCATGACGAGCCTCCTGCCCAGGAGGTATGTCAATATCGGGGTGAGCAGGTGGGCAAAGGCCTTCGTCAAAAGGCTGCTGCCCTTTCGGAGAAAGTCCAGGCTCCTGCCTGCCGGGTTCGGCATCGCCATTGCCGCGTGGGACGCCTACGAGACCACCGTGAAGGTGGGAACGATCGCGCAGCGGGAACTTGCCTTCCGGAGGCGAGAGAAGCATCTCGGCTGAACAGCGGTCAGCGGGTGGTTGTATGAAGAAAGGAGATGCCGGAGTACCGATAACACAGCCCGGCGGATCGCTCTTTGTCGGAAGATGTCTCTTCTCTCTGTCTGGTTCGTCCGCCCTGGGATCCGGTCTGTCAAGTACCCCAGCGTGTCTCCCTACCCATACCTATCGGACGGACCGGGGATCCCTTGACGGTTTTGGTGCTGTTGCGTGCATGGCGGTGGTATGGGATGTCATCGGGGGTAAACATGTCCCTGGGCGGCCAGCAGGTTTTCCACCCAGGACCTGGCGGAATCCGACACGGTGCCGAAGGGGAGGGGGGACCCTGCCAGCAGGTCCACGAAGTGCTTGAGGATGCGCGCCGTGGCACCCCAGACCACGCCGCCCTCGATCTCCATGAAGTAGATGTTGATACCCCTGTCCCGGAAGAAGGTCCGTTCGGCCATCCAGGTGTCTTCCCTGAGGGCCTGCCTCAGGGAGACCAGGAGCAGGGTTTCGGACTCGTTGTTGATGCGGAACCCGTACGGGTACGGGACGACGCCCACCACCGGGGTGATGTGGTAGCCCACGATGGAGATGTGATCGTCCAGCAGGCCCAGTACCTCCACGTCGTTCGGTCTCAGGCCGATCTCCTCCTCGGCCTCCCGCAGGGCAGTCTGGACCAGCCCCCGGTCATCGGGTTCCCTCCGGCCTCCCGGAAAGCAGATCTCTCCCTTGTGGTGCTCCACGTCCATGGACCGCATGGTGACCACCAGGCTGGGGTCGCCCTCCTTCCAGCACAGGGGCAGCAGCACGGCGGACTCCCGGAGGTTCTCCCGGGGGATGATCCGCCGCCTGCGGCTGGCCAGGCAGTCGCGGACGTGGCGCTTCAGGGACTGGGCATCATCAAGAAGCTTACAGATTGCAGACTCTTTCATGCAGTCCCCGTTATAGCACAGAGGGCCTGCCATGAACAGGCTTGACCCCATGGTGTCTTGCTGTATATTATACCGGCCATGAGAAGCAGAGGAGCCATCAAGAACTACATCGTGCTCATCAGGGATCTGGTGAGTGATGTGGACGACCTCCTGGACGAGCGCGTGGAGCAGGATGTATCCCTGCAGTGGAAGGACCGGGCCGCCAGCATCCTGGGCAAGATCCTCGGTAAGGAGCACACCTACGTGAGGGAATTCGAGGGGATCGAGTTCAGCACGCCCTTCTTCGACGACTTCGACGAGTTTGTCGAGGAAGAGACCTTCCGGATCGGCCTGGAGGACTCCCGGTCGTTCCTCATCTCCCTCATAGACGAGCTGGAGAGCGAGCACAACTGCACCCCGGGCCTCATGGACATGGAGAGCCTGTTCGCCGAGATGAACCGGTACGTGGTCACCTACGTGGGCGACCCCATGGCGCGCAACAGCCTGCACAACCGCATCACCCGGCTGCGAAACGGCATGATGTCGGGCGAGATATCGGGCGACGAGGTGCGATACCACATGGAGCATATCGGGTACCTGGACTCAGGCCTGTACGAGCGCATCGTCCCCCTGCTGACCTGGTACTACATTCAAGGGGCGGGTTCTAAAGGGGCACACAACAACTAACACGCTTCACTCCTCCCTGAGATACGATCATTTCCCCAGCGAAAGGAGTTCACATGCCGAAGATTACACGGGCACTGGTGAGCGTTACGGACAAGTCGGGCATTACGGATTTCATCAGGGAACTCGCCTCGTTCGGCGTGGAGATCATCTCCACCGGCGGCACGGCCAAGGCCCTGAAGGACGCAGGCATGAAGGTGGTGGACATATCCGACTACACCGGCTTCCCCGAGATGATGGACGGCAGGCTCAAGACCCTGCATCCCCTGGTGCACGGCGGCATGCTCGCCATCCGCGACAACGCGGAGCACGTGGAGGCCATGAAGAAGCACGGCATCAAGCCCATAGACATGCTCGTGGTGAACCTCTACCGTTTCGAGGAGACCATCGCGAAAGGCGCATCGCTGGAGGAGGCCATAGAGAACATCGACATCGGCGGTCCTGCCATGGTCCGGGCGGCGTCCAAGAACATGAAATACGTGAGCGTGGTCACCGACCCGGCCCAGTACCCGCGGATCATCGCCGAGATGAGGGAATCCGGCGGCTCCGTGAGCGAGAAGACCAATTTCGAGCTCGCCCGGGACGCCTTTTCGCTCACGGCCCGCTACGACGCGGCCATTTCCAACTACCTCCAGGGCATCGGCGTGGAGGAAGGCCAGTTCCCGCTGACCTATACGGTGCAGTACCGGCGGTCCCAGATCATGCGCTACGGCGAGAACCCCCACCAGAAGGCCGCCTTCTACGCAGAGCCCTTCATCGATCAGCCTTCCATCGCCTCGGCCGAGCAGCTCTGGGGCAAGGAACTCTCCTACAACAACATCATGGACGCGGACGCGGCCCTGGACCTCATCATGGAATTCGACAGGCCCGCCTGCGTGATCCTGAAGCACTCGAACCCCTGCGGCGCTGCCCAGTCCACCTCCTCGCTGGCCGAGGCCTACCGCAAGGCCCTGGCCGTGGACACCACGAGTGCCTTCGGCGGCATCGTGGGGCTGAACCGGGTGGTTGACGCGGAGACGGCGCGGGCCATCGGCGAGATCTTCACCGAGGTGGTGCTGGCCCCGGACTACACCCCCGAGGCACTGGCCATTCTGGAGGAGAAGAAGAACGTGCGCATCCTCAAGGTGCCGGCCATCGTCCAGGGCCCTCAGGCAAAGAAGCAGCTGCTCTCGTCCCGGAGGGTCACGGGCGGGCTGCTTCTGCAGGAGCGCGACCTCGGCTCCGTGGACCTGGCCCAGGCCAGGGTGGTGACCAAGAGACGGCCCACCCCTGACGAGCTGGAGGCCCTGAAGTTCGCCTGGAGGATCGTCAAGTACGTGAAGTCCAATGCGGTCGTCTACGCCACGGCGGACCAGCTCATCGGCGTGGGGGCAGGGCAGATGAGCCGGGTGGACTCCTCGAGGCTTGCCATCATCAAGGCCGGCAACGCGGGCCTGTCCACCAGGGGGACCGTGGTGGCGTCCGATGCCTTCTTCCCCTTCCGGGACGGCGTGGACGAGGCGGCCAGGGCAGGCGCCACGGCCATCGTCCAGCCCGGCGGGTCGGTGCGGGACGCCGAGGTGATCGAGGCCGCGGACGAGCACGACATGGCCATGATCTTCACCGGGATGCGGCACTTCAGGCACTAATCGCTTGGGGAGGCCGCGCTCCAGGAGACTGGAAATGATGCTGCGGGCCGTACTCCCTGCAGGGCCGCCGAGGAGGGCTATGAGCAGGCAGGAAAAGCTGAACCGCATCTTTGACGCGGCGCTGAAGGTGTTCGCGCAGTACGGCTACAAGAGGACACGGGTGGAGGACATCGCCCAGGAGCTCGGCATGACCAAGGGCAACCTCTACCTGTACGTGAAGGACAAGAAGGACCTGTACGAGAAGTCGGTTTCCCACGGCCTGCTGCGCTGGCAGGCCAGGGTGAGGGAGGCCATCGCCGGCACTGACGACGTGGTGGAGCAGCTCCTCATCATGTGCAGGAAGAGTTTCACCTATCTTTCCCGGGACGTGCCCCTGCGCACCATCCTCATGAACGATCCGTCCATCTTCCCGCTCTCCCCCAAAGAGGACAGGTTCGCCAGGATCAACAAGGCATCCATGGACATGATGAAGGCCGTGCTCATGCGGGGGATCGATCAGAAGCGGTTCCGGAACGTGGACGTGAAGTACACCACGGACCTGCTCTTCTCCATATACGTGATGTTCATCATCAAGACCTACATCAAGTCGGAGGGGAAGTCGTCGGGCAAGCTCTTCGAGCAGGGCATTGACCTCATCCTGAACGGGCTGCTCATGCACCCCTGAGGCAGCGGGGAGAGGCCTGACGGACCGTGTCCGATCCATCCCTTCTGCCCACCGCATTCCATGCGCTGCTCGCCTGGGCCCGGGCGAACCCGGGGCTCATCACGGGGCTGTCGGCCCTCTCGGTGGTCTCCTTCTTCGGAACCCTCTTGGCCATACCCATGATGGTGGTGAGGATGCCGGAGGACTACTTCCTCTACGACCGGGCCCACCTCAGGGAGTACCGCAGGCAGCACCCCGTGTTCCGCCTGTTCTCCGTGGTCCTGAAGAACATCCTCGGCGCGGTGTTCATCCTGGCGGGCATCATCATGCTCTTTCTGCCCGGGCAGGGAGTTCTCACCATCCTCATCGGCATCACGCTGGTGAGCTTCCCCAGGAAGAGGGTCCTCGAGCTCAGGCTCGTCCGGAAGCCGTCCGTGCTCAGGGCGCTCAACTGGATGCGGGCGCGGGCGCACAAGCCGCCGCTGCTGCTGCCGTGAGGGGGGGGGGTAAATTTCATTTTGTCAGTACCCGGCGATGTGTGCTAGGTCAAGGGGACCGGGCAGGGTGTGAGCAGTTGAAAAACCGGGCTGAACAGGCGACGGGATGAAGACAACCGCAGTCAAACCAATGAAATGCGAATTCGCCGAAGAGGGGATCCTCTGGATCGACAAGATCGCCACGGGCGTGGGGGTCATCCTGTACAATCCCCAGCACAAGTTCGCCGCCGGGTTCCATGTGCTCCGCGGGTTTTCCAAGGGACAGCGGCCGGAAAGCCCCGGGTATTTCGCGGACACCGCCCTGGACTACGCCATCTCGGAGTTCGCGAACCGGGGCATCCCGCTGCAGGTGTCCGTCGCCATCGCGGGCGGCGCCTCGCTCCTGTCCAGCGAGAACCAGGGCGACGTGGGTTCGGCCCTGGTGAGCCAGATCAAGGAGATCCTCGCGGGCAGAAAGCTCGAGGTGAAGCTGGAGAACATCGGTGGGACACGGCTGCGCACCATGATCCTGAACGTGGACGAGGGGAAGATCAAGATATCGTGATCCATCCTGCGCAGGGGCCGAACCATGAGGCATGTGAGCACCTGTTTCCATGACGTGGCCATGCACGGTCGCAGGGCTGGAGTGTGCTGTAGTGGAGTGCGCGAGGACGGAATACGAGCCCGGGGAGGAAGCATCAGATGAATATCCGATGTCCGCATTGCCGGAAGGAGTACTCGATCCCGGACGAACGGCTCCAGGCGTTCACGGGGAACATCACCATCCCCTGCCCCAGCTGCAAGGGGGCCATCGTGGTGCAGACCCCCTCATCACCGAAGGGGAAGGATGGACCGGGTGCGGACCGCCAGTCAGGGCAGGGTAAGGCTGAACAGACTTCCGCCACAGACAACGGGACCGCGCTGAAGGAGCGCATTCTCAAGTCCCTGCACGATTTGCCGCCCATGCCCCAGGTGGCCCAGAAGGCCCGGGAGGTCATCAACAACCCGGCGTCGAGCTTCAAGGACCTGGCAAAGGTCATAGAGACCGACCAGGCCATAGTCACGCGCATCCTCAAGATCGCCAACTCGCCCTACTACGGTCTTTCGGGAAAGGTCTCCTCGGTGCAGCACGCATCTGTGGTGCTCGGGTCCAAGACCCTCATGGAGGTGCTCAACCTCGCCTGCTCCTCCGACATCCTCGGCCAGACCCTGGCCGGGTACGACCTCGACGCGGGGGAGCTCTGGAAGCACTCCCTGGCCGTGGCGTCGGCCTCGCAGATCATAGCCCGGAGGGTGAACCCCTCCCTGGAGCAGGATGCCTTTTCAGCGGGACTGATCCACGATGCAGGCAAGCTCATCCTCGACCCGTACATCTTGGAGCGCAAGGATGCCTTCCGCTCCTTCGTGGCCGACGGCAGCGACACGTTCCTGAACGCGGAGAAGCACATCCTCGGGTTCGACCATGCGGAGATGGCGGCCGATGCCTGCGAGCGGTGGCACATCCCGAGCCTCATCGCCCGCGCCATCCGGTATCACCACGATCCCACGCCGTCAGACGGGGATCAGCTCTGCTTCATCGTGCACATGGCGGATGCCGTGGCACTGATGAGCGGCATCGGCGCCGGTCTCGACGGTCTCCTCTACACCATCCACCCGGAGGCCATGAAGTTCCTGCGGCTTTCAAGGGACAACCTGAACGAGATCATGGGCACAATCGCAGAGTACGTGGAGAAGACCACCCAGAGCGGGTGAGAGCATACCACAATGAACCCATGACCCGCATGAGGACGATCTTCCGATGCCCTTTCCTCACCGTCGCCCTGCTGGGCGTTCTCGTATTCTCCCTGCAGGGTCCCCTCCTGGCTCAGGAGAAGGCCAGCGAGGGTTCCCTCGAGGTGGAGGTCCATCCCTGGGAGGAGGCGCAGAGGCTTTTCCGGGGCGATCCGCACTGGCTCGGCGGCGACGGGGCGTCGTCGGCCGACCTGGGAGACGGCAGGGTGCTGTGGCTCTTCGGCGACAGCTTCGTCAACCTCTCCACCACCGGATCCAGGCGCGACGCCACCATGGTAAGGAACAGCGTGGCCATCCAGCACGGGCATGACCCCGCCACGGCCCGGATGACCTTTGCCTGGAAGCGGCTCGGGCCGCACCCCCGGTCCTTCTTCAGGGAGCAGGGGGTCGAGTGGTTCTGGCCGGGCTCTGCGGTCCGCATCGGGAGGGGGCTCCTCGTGTTCCTCGTCCGGGTGGGAAGGGCCGACAATGCGCTGGGCTTCGAGTCCTCAGGGTGGAAGGCCGTGTTCGTGCCCAACCCGGACGTTTCCCCGACGCTCTGGGGCATGAGGGACCTGGCGGTCCCGAGGACAGGGGGCGTCCTGGTGGGGTCTGCCAGCGCCTTTGTCCTGGACGGCTACCTCTATGCCTACGGGTCCGACCGGGGGGGGCACGCGGCATATGCCGCCCGGTGGAAACTGGAGGACGCGGTCTCCGGGAATCTGGCGCACCCCCAGTGGTGGATGGGGCCGGAGCTCCAATGGGCCGGTTCTGGAGTGCCCAGGAAGATGCCGGCACCGGTGTTCACGGGCTGCCAGGTGGAATTTACGGTGCACTACGAGCCCGAGCTCGGGGGGCTCGTCCAGGTCCAGACGCTGTCGCTGGCCGACCCGTGCCTGGCCCTGCGGTTTGCCGCCACCGTTTCGTCTGCCTGGAGCGGATCCATGTGCTTTTTCCAGCCTCCCGAGAGGTCCTCTCAGGGCCTGCTCCTGTATGCGGGCAAGGCCCACAAGGCCTTTGCGGGCAGCCAGGTTGCCTTTACCTATGCGGTGAACACCCTGGACCCTCACAGGATCATGGACGACATGGGCATCTACTTCCCCGTGGTCCTCAAGGGGACCATCCGGCCCCGGCCCGACAGGGAGGGTTCCCCGTGAATGACCATGCGGTCGATTCCTGCAGCGAAGTCCTTGTGGAGGCCTTCCATGCCTTCGAGGAGGCCTCGCGCAGGCTCCACCCCCTGGTCCTGCCCCGGCTCAGGGAAGGGCTCGAGGCGAACGCCGGAAAGCTCCGGGAAGCCCTTGACGCAGTCCACTCCATGGGACACGACGAATCCGGCCGGGGGTTCCTCGACGCCTGCGACCTCCTCCTGGAGGCCATCGGTATGTTCGGCCAGGGTCCGGACCCGCAGCAGGCATTCCTTTCAGCCCTGAAGTCCCTCAGGAAGTTCGGCCGGGCCCAGGAGGCCCTGTTCCCCCTCAGGCGCACTATCCCAGCCATCGATGGGTTCTTCCGTGAACCCGGCATGGGGTCCGCGGATCCCGGCAGGCCTTCGGACCTGTCCGGGATCGTCCATGCAGGAACCGGGGAAGACCCCTACTGCCGTGGCGGGTATTCGCTCTTTGTGCCGGAAACCTACGATCCGGGACATGCCTGGCCCCTGGTTGTGGCCCTGCACGGGGGGTACGGTCATGGCAGGGATTTCCTGTGGGTCTGGCTGCGGGAGGCTCACAGCCGCGGGTTCGTGCTCATGACACCCACCTCCACGGGCAGGACCTGGTCCATCGGCCGGATCATGGACGATGCCGCAACGCTGACGGGACACATCGAGGAGGTCTGCTCGCGGTTCGCCATCGATTGCGGACGGATCCTGCTCACCGGCATGTCCGACGGCGGCACCTACAGCCTGGGATACGGCCTGACCGAGCAGAGCCCTGCCACGGCCATCGCGCCGGTGTCCTGCGTGCTGCCTCCCGTGGACCTCCACCAGGCACCGAACCGGCGCATCTGCTGGGTGCATGGCGCCCAGGACTGGATGTTCCCGTTATTCAGGGCCGAGCAGGGCTGCAGGGAGTTGTCCAAGGCCGGTGCGGACGTGAGGCTCCGGGTGGTCCCGGACCTCTCCCACGCATACCCGCGCGAGGAGAACCACGCCATCCTCAAGTGGTTCGACCCCACGCTCGCAGGGCAGGGCCCTTCGTGACATGGACTTCAGAAGGGTCACGGTATCCACGGTCCCTGGCGAACACGGACAGGTGCTGCCTGTATCGTTCACCCTGGATGGCATGACCGTGGAGGTGATCTCGGTGCTGGACCGCTGGTACGAGGGCGGCACCCCGGGCAGGCCCGTGGTCGCGTACTTCAAGGTCGCAGGGAGCGACGGCAGGAGGTTCATCCTCCGCCATGCAACGGTCTTCGATGCGTGGGGGGCGTGCGGGGTGGATTGATGGTCTGCAGCGCCGGCTTGCATGAAGCATCCACATGGGCCATATAGGGGGAATGGAAAGAGCGCTGCACGACATCTCCCGGGCGAGGGCCATCGATGACCCCCTGTGCGACGCCGGCACCATCGACCTTGTCAGGCCCCGGATCATGCCGTAGGGAGAGGATGCAAGAATGGACCTCCTCACCATCTTCATCACCTCCTTCCTCATCGCCTTTTCCGGTGCCGCCATGCCCGGTCCCCTCATGACCGCCACCATCAGCGAGAGCGCCCGCAGGGGACCCCTTGCCGGGCCTGTCATGATGGTCGGGCACAGCCTGCTGGAACTGGGCCTTGTCTCCCTGCTCATGCTGGGCCTGGCGCCGTTCCTGAAGCAGGACTGGGTCTTTGCAACAATCGCCGTGGGTGGGTCGGTCATGCTCGCCGGCATGGCCGTGTCCATGCTCCGGGCCATTCCGCAGCTCCACATCCGCCTCGACGAGCAGACAGTGCCCGGGGCCGGCCTGGTGTCCGCCGGAATCCTGCTCAGCCTTGCGAATCCCTACTGGACCCTCTGGTGGTCCACCATCGGGCTGACCTACATCCTGTACAGCGCACGGTTCGGCGTGGCAGGGGTGGCCTTCTTCTTTGTCGGCCACATCCTGGGCGACCTCACCTGGTACAGCGCCATTTCGTTCGCCGTGGGCAAGGGGAGGCGGTTCCTGGACGACCGGCATTACCGCGCCGTCATCGGGGTGTGCGCGGTGTTCCTGCTGGCGCTGGCGGGCTACTTTGCCTGGAGCGGGGTGATCAGGGCCCTTGCCCTGTGACGCGCATGCTTTGCGGGGGCGGTTGTTTTCCTGCAGTACGGGTCCTATTCTACCGTGTATAGCGATTTCACGGAGGTGAGGCATGAAAGACAAGGCACAGGCCTGTGTGCTGGCATCCTTCGCGGGCGATGCCCTGGCGCTCGGCGCGCACTGGATCTACGACACGGACAGGATCGCCCGGGACATCGGGCGCATGGAGACCTACCGCGACCCGGCCGGGGACTCGTACCACCCCACGAAGAAGAAGGGGGAATTCACCCACTACGGTGACCAGGCCCTCGTGCTGCTGGAGTCGCTGGCAGCCTCCCGCAGATTCGATGCGGAAGATTTCTCCCGGCGCTGGCAAAGGCTTTTTGACGGGTATGCGGGATACCGCGACCAGGCCACCAGGGCCACCCTGGAGAACCTCTCGCAGGGGAAACCCTTCCGGGAAGCGGGTTCAAGCTCCAACGACCTCTCGGCTGCGGTGCGCATCGCGCCGCTGGTGTATGCGCTCCGCGGGGATGAAGAGGCGCTGGTGAAGGCCGCTCGTGTCCAGGCCAGCCTGACCCACACGGACGGGCTCACCCTGGATGCCGCGGAATTCCTTGCCCGGGTGGCCCTGCGGGTGCTCGGGGGTGCGCCGCCGCCGGCAGCCGTGCAGGAGGTTCTCCGAGACCATTTCACGGGCACCGCGGTGGAGCATGCCGTGCACAGGGGCCTTGACTCCTGCACGCAGGACAGCATCACGGCCATCAAGGCCTTCGGCCAGGATTGCCACAGCCCCCACGCCCTGCCCGCGGTGATCCACCTCGTCTGCTCCCATGAGGACGATCTGCGGGATGCCCTCGTCACGAACGTCATGGCGGGCGGCGACTCGGCCGCCCGGGGAATGGCCGTGGGCATGGTGCTGGGAGCGCACCTGGGCATGCGCGCCTTGCATCCATTCACCTGGCACGGCGCGCATGCCCAGGTGAATGGATGCAAGGCCTGAAGCGAAGGCAGCAGATCGAGGCGCTGCTGGAAAGGATCGGCTGAGCGGGCCACTGGCGTGAACAGGAAGGCCAACCTCACCGCCGATCCGGTCCCCTCCCTCATCAGGCACCTTGCCGTGCCGGTGAGCGTGGGATTCTTCTTCAACACCATGTTCAACGTGGTGGACACCTTCTATGCAGGGCTCATCTCCACCCAGGCCCTGGCCGCCCTCTCGCTCTCGTTCCCGGTGTTCTTCATCATCATTGCGCTGGCAGGGGGCGTGTCCACCGGCACCACGGCACTCATCGCCACCTCGCTGGGCGCAGGGGACGAGCGCACCGCCCGCACCATGGCAGTTCAGGGCGTGGTCTTCGGCCTGCTGCTGTCCGTCCTCATCACTGCCCTCGGGCTCACCGTATCCCCGGCGCTCTTTACCCTGCTCGGCGCATCGGGGCAGTACCTGGAGACGAGCGTGGCGTACATGGACACGATCTTCGCAGGTGCCGTGTTCTTCGTGCTCAACAACATGCTCAATGCCGTGCTGAATGCCCAGGGCGACACGCGGCCGTTCAGGAACTTCCTCATCATGTCCTTCTTCCTCAACTGCATCCTGGACCCCTGGTTCATGTTCGGGTGGCTGGGTTTCCCGGCAATGGGGGTGCGGGGCGTTGCCCTGGCCACCGTGGCGTGCCAGGTGGCGGGGTGCGTGTACCTCGGCTCCTGCGTGGCGCGCACAGATCTCATGTGCAGGGACTGCATCAGGGAGATCATCCCGGATCCTCGGGCAATAGGGGAGATCGTGAAGCAGGGCCTGCCCACTGGCCTCAACTTCATCACCGTGGGACTGGGGGCATTCGTCATCACCTACTTCATCAGCGCCTTCGGCGCCCAGGCAGTGGCGGCCTACGGGGTGGCGCTCCGCGTGGAGCAGATCATGCTGCTGCCCTCCATCGGGCTGAACGTGGCCACGGTGACGCTCGTGGCCCAGAACAACGGGGCACGCATGTTCGCACGGGTCTTCGAGACGGTCCGGGCCGCCCTGGCTTACGGAGGCGTCTTCATGGCGGCGGCCGGAGTGATGCTCTTCGTGCTGGCAGGGCCGCTCATGCGGATCTTCACCAAGGATGCGGCCGTGGTGGAGATCGGGACCCTGTACCTGCGCATCGCGGCGTTCCTCCTGTACGCCTATGTTCTCCTGTACGTGAACGTGGCGGCCCTGCAGGGCGTCAAGCGCCCCGGCTACGGCCTGTTCATCGGCCTGCTGCGCCAGATCGCCCTGCCGCTGCTCGTGTTCCCGCTGTTCTCCAGGACTCTCGGGCTCGGGCTTGCCGGCATCTGGTGGGGCATATTCTGCATCAACTGGTGCGCGGCCGCCTTCACCTACGGGTACACGAGGTTCCATCTCCGGAGGCTCCTGGTCAGCGGGCAGGCCTGAAGGCACTGATTGTTTCATGACACGGAACGCAAAATGCGCTATAGGGGTGGTCCGCACCATCAATTGTGAGCAGGAGGGTATCATGTTGAATGAACGGATTGAAGAGGGGATCATCATAGCCACGTTTAACAACGGGAAGACCAACACCATCACCCTGGAGGTGCTCAGGAAGCTTAGGGAGATCGTGAAGAAGGCCAATGAAGACGACTCCGTCAAGGGCATCATCCTCACCGGCGCGGGCAGGATCTTCTGCAGCGGGTTCGACCTCCCCATGTTCCTGGGGTTCAAGAACGTTGACGAGATCGTGGAGTTCTTCCACGAGGAGGAGGAGATCCTCCTGGAACTGTTCCTGTGCAGGAAGCCCGTGATCTCGGCCATGAACGGCGCGGCCGTGGCGGGCGGGCTCATCTTCGCCATGGCCACGGACTACCGCATCGTGAAGAACCACCCCAAGATCACCATCGGCATGTCCGAGATCAAGATCGGGCTGCCGCTCTCCATGGCCCAGTCGGGCATCATGCGCTTCGGCTACGACAGCGACAAGAAGTTCCGCGACATGCTGTACTTCGGCAGGATGCTCGACATCAACGCCGCCAAAGAGCACGGCATCGTGGACGAGATCGTGGAGGAGGACCAGCTCATCGGCCGGGCCAAGGAGGTCGTCAGGGCCTGGATCGACAACCCGGGCCGGGCCTTCATCAAGCTCAAGGAGGGCCTCAAGAAGCCCGTGGCGGACAGGATCAGACAGCGCATCGCCACCGAGGACTGGCAGGGCAGCCTGAACTGCTTCTTCGAGAAGGACGTGCGGGGCGCCCTGGAGTTCGTCCTGTCCATGATGAAGTGATTATCCCGGGGCATGGGGTGATGCCCCATGCCCCGGCCTCATGTCCCCCATG
This sequence comes from Deltaproteobacteria bacterium, assembly GCA_029547045.1. GTDB lineage: Bacteria > Desulfobacterota > Desulfomonilia > UBA1062 > UBA1062 > MWEI01. The sequence goes on from JAKPQL010000090.1 coordinate 73,959, forward strand.
ATACGGATCGCAGCGGACATCTTCATTGACGAGGAGGACCTCCACTGGTCCTTCGTGCGCTCCGGCGGCCCCGGGGGACAGAACGTCAACAAGGTGTCCACCGCTGTCCAGCTCAGGTTCAACGCCGCCTCCAGGGCCCTCCCGGAAGACGTAAGGCGACGTCTCATCGCATTGGCCGGGAAAAGGGCCACAGACCAGGGTGAGATCGTCATCATCGCGCGCACCGAGCGTTCCCAGGAGCGCAACCGGCAGGAGGCGCTTCAGAGGCTGGCGGAGCTCATCGAGAAGGCCCTCGTCAGGCCCAAGCGAAGGATAAAGACCAGGCCCAGCGCAACGGCGAGAGAGAAGAGGCTCTCCTCGAAGCATATCAGGGCTAAGACGAAAACCATGAGGCACGGTGGCGCGGACGACGAATGAGGGCCTGAACAGGGGCGGTGCTCACGTGACGAATTCGTGCAGGAAGGCGCGCTCCGCCTCGTAGGTGCCGATGAGGATGATCTCGTCGCCGGTGGCGAGGGTGCTCCCCGGTCCGGGATTGGTGGTGGTTGCACCTTCGTGCTCCAGGGCGATGACCGTGCAGCCTGTGCGCGGCCTGATGCGGGACTCGGCCAGGGTCTTGCCCGCCAGGGACCGCGGGGTCTTCAGGTGGAAGATGTTCAGCCCCTCGGCCAGCAGCAGGGTGTCCTCCTTCCGGAGGAAGTTGAAGATGGCATTGGCGCCCAGCGATGCATACGACATCACGAAGTCCGCACCCGCCCGGTGCAGGGTGGAGACGTTCCGGTCCTGGTTCGCCCGGGAAAGGATCTGCAGGTCCTGGCGGAGGCTCCGGAGGTACTTGGTGAGGTAGATGTTCGTGTCGTCGTCCCGGGTGGTGATGAGCGCCGCGGGGGCCTTTTCCACCCAGGCCTTGTGGAGGGTGTCGATGTCCGCTGCATCGCCGAACACGTAGTGTTCGTCGTCCATGCCCTTTCTCTTTGTCTTTTCCACAATGAGAAAGGGGATCTCCCGCTCCCGGAACCGGGAAGCAATGGCATTGCCGATGCGGCCCCCGCCGATGATGATGACCGGGTCGCCCGCTATCTTGTAGATGTGGTAGAAGGAGTACACCTCGTCGTAGTCCGCCACGGATTTTTGGGAACCGGCCAGCACGAGCACGCTGGTCCGGTCGATGAGAGTGTCCGGGGTGGGGATGGTGAAGGTGCCCCGCTCCCATATGCCCACCACGCTCAGTCCGTATGTCTCGCGGAGCCTGCTCTCGAGGAGGGTCTTGCCCACCAGCGGCGTGCCGATGGCAGGGGCCTGGACGATGACAAGGTCCTGGTAGCGGCCGATGACGTTGGACGTGCAGTCGCCGGCAATGGTCCAGCCTGCCAGCGATCTCCCCAGAAGGTCGTGAATCTGGAGGACCCGGGAGCTGCCGGCCATCTCCAGGATGTCCACCGAGTAGGGGGATTCGGCGGTGGTGATGATGGGCACGTTTTCGGAGATCTCGCGGACCGTGAAGGCGATGTTGGTGTTCACCTGGTCGGTGTTGGTGGCCACCACCAGGGCCGCCTGGTGGACCCGCATCCTTCGGTACGTCTCGGGGTCGTCCAGCATGCCGACGGCAACCCGCACCCCAATATCGTAGAGCTCGAGGGCGCGTTGCTGGTCGTCGGCCAGGACCACGTAATTGAGCCGGTAGCCCTTGAGTTTCTCTATGAGCGATGCGGTTACAGCGTCATACTCGGTGATGATGACGTGATCCCGGGTATCCGGGGGCAGCTCGCGTGGGGTGCGGTTCCGTACCTCGGCCTCCATCCAGGGTGCGAAGAAGAACTTGATGAAGATGAAGGGCAGCAGGATGAGGAGGAAGACCACCCCTGAGAGCAGCACCAGGATGGAAAAGGCTCTGCCGAGATCACTGGTGAAGGTGATATCGCCGAACCCCAGGGTGGACATGACCACAAGGGTCCAGTACAGGCCCGTGATCCACGAGTGTTCCTGGCCTTCCGCGGCCATGAGGTAGTGGAAGAGCGTGCTGTAGGCGGCTATGAGCAGGAAGAGGACGGCCAGGTATTTGACCAGCAGCCGGATGTTGGCCTGCATCACCCTGCTCTGGCTCATGGAGGTGAGGATTGATGTGAGATACTTCATGGGAACAGCAACCCCGCCCGTTTCGGCATGTCATCCACTATGCAGCAAAGGTGCAGTCATAGCAAGGGCGACCCAGCCTCCCTGGCTTGGAGGGGAAACGTGCGGATCGCCTCACGCGGCGACCACCCGGTGCATGGCCCGGGAGAGCTCGTGCAGGGTGTAGGGCTTCTGGACGAACCCCTGGACCCCGAGCTCGAGCACGGACTCCACCCGCTCGTCCTGCTTGAACCCCGAGCTGAACAGGACCTTCACCTCCGGGTCGATGGCCTTGATCTCCTGATAGGTCTCCTTCCCGGACATCCTGGGCATGATCATGTCCAGCAGGACCGCCCGGATCTCCTTGTGGCGCTCACGGAAGATCCGGAGGGCCTCCTCGCCGTTGGCCGCCAGGACCACCGAGTAGCCGCACTCCTCCAGGATCGCCCGGGCGGTCTCCCGGATCATGTCCTCGTCGTCCGCCACCAGGATGAGCCCCTCGCCGCGGGGGATCTCCTGGTCCGGGTCGGTTCCGGCGGCAGTGGCTTCTTCCTCGAACACCGGGAGATACACGTTGAAGGTCGACCCGACGCCGGGTTCGGAGTAGACGTCGATGAACCCGCTGTGCTGCCGTACGATGTTGTATACCATGGCAAGTCCGAGGCCGGTCCCCTTGTCCTTGTCCTTGGTGGTGAAGAAGGGGTCGAAGATCTTGGCCACGGTCTTGGTCTCCATGCCCACGCCCGTGTCCTGCACGGACAGGACCCAGTACTGTATCTCACCCGCCTCGGGGTGGGTGGCGCGGAAGGCCGCGTCACCGTAGATCTTTCTCAGGGAAACGGTGAGCCTCCCGCCCTGGTGCTCGTCCTCGCCGCGCATGGTGGTCATGGCATGGGCCGCGTTCACGCACAGGTTGAGGAGCACCTGCTCCATCTGGGTCGGGCTTGCGCTCACCAGTGCCTTTGCCGCGGAATGACGCACGTCGAGGTCGATGCTCTTGTCGAAGGAGTTGCTGCAGATCTGCATGACATGGTCGATGGTGGAGTTCAGGTCCACGGACTCGAAGTGCAGTTCCTGCTTCCGGGAGATGGACAGGAGCTGCGCCACCAGGTCGGCGGCCCGTTTGCCCGCCTCCTCCATGATGCCCAGGTATTTCAGCATGAAATCCCTGTCCATGGCATGGTCCTGGGTCAGTTTGAACTTGATGAGCGAGAGCGACCCGGTGATGCCGCCGAGGATGTTGTTGAAGTCATGGGCCAGGCCGCCGGCGAGTGTCCCGATGGTTTCCATCTTCTGGGCCTGCCTGAGCTGCTGTTCCTTCTTTTCCATCTCGGTGATGTTGTCCACCCGGATGACGACGCCCTGCACGCAGTTGGCGATGAGCGGGAAGAGGGATACGTTGTGGAACTCCTCGTCCTCCCCGGACCCCTGCACCTCGTGGTGGAACTCCCGGGGAGACCGGGTGGCGATGACCTCCTGCATGGGAGCACGGAACTTTTCCAGGAACGGCACCACCTGCCAGACCTCCCTGCCGATGGCCTCCATGGCTGTGATGCCGGTGATCCTGCTCGCGGCCTCGTTCCATTCCACGATGACGCCCTCTTCGTTCACCGAGACGAGCATGGAGGGCATGGAGTCGATGATGTTCTTCAGGTAGACCCGCATCTGCGCCATCTCCTCCTCGATGAGGCGCTTCTGCGTGACGTCCTGGAAGACGAGGATGGCCCCGATGATGGCGCCCTCGTTGTCTATGATGGGAGCCCCGCTGGCGGATATGGAGCGGTGTCTTCCGTCCTTGGTGATGAGGCTGGTGTTGCCGGCTGGATCCGTGACCTTCCCCGTCCTGAGCACCCGTTCCACCGGGTTCTCGATGGCGGCGCCGGCGTCTTCGTCTATGACCCGGAACACCACTGTGATGGGGCTTCCCAGCGCATCGGCAAGCCTATATCCCACCAAAGCTTCAGCGGAGTGGTTCATGAGCACAACCCTGCCCTGCATGTCGGTGGCGATGACTCCGTCCGCGATGCTGCGCAGCGTCACGTCGAGGCGTTCGCGCTCGTCCGAGAGCCTCTTTTCGCTCTGCTTCAGGACACGGTTCTGTTCCTCGATGTGCTGGTAGTACAGGGCGAGGTCCGCGGACATCTGGTTGAAGGTTCTGGTGAGGTCGCCGATCTCGTCCATGCTCTTCACCTCTACCTGGCCGCCCAACGCACCGCTGTGCATGCGCTGCATGGCGTCCCGCAGGGAGGTGACGGGGTTGATGACCACCCTGGACAGGAGGTAGTTGAGCAGCACGAGCATGATGAAGAAAATGGATCCCAGAAGGCATCCGAAGATGAGGTAGGACGTTCTCTGCTGCCGCGTGATCTTGGCCAGGGAGTAGTTGATCCTGATGAACCCGATGCGCTCGCTGACGACCTCGATGGCTTGGACATAGACCAGGATCGGATCTCCGTCGAGCCTGCCCCTGCGGATGCGGACGGCCGAGCCCGGGTCGGGGATGTCGCCGGGCGCAAGGAGAGGATCGGCGGGCCCCGGTCCGTCCGTGACCAGAAGCCTGCCCGTGTGATCAAAGACGCCGATGTTCAGGATGCCCTCGACGGTGCGCATCTGGCCGATCCGGAGCATGATGGCCCGCTTCCTGCCCTCGAAGATCTCGTTGGCGAGCGGCTCGCGGTCGCGCTCCACCAGGGAGTGCAGGAGCGTCTCGGTCTGCTTCAGTGCCGATGCCATGACCACTCTCTGGAAGGGCAGCTGGATGGCCACATAGATGGCCGCGATGAGGAGGAAGGCGATGAGTATTGCCGCATTGGCCTTGTGTTGCAGGGTCCATCTCATAGCTTGCATGATCCTCCGGAATGGGTCTTCACCTGCACCGAGCCGCCCCTGTCGAGCCGCATGATCACCGTGGGCTTGGCAACGGGGTTCCTGTGGGCGTCGAAGGTGATGTCACCGATGACCCCCTGGAAACCTCTGATAGCGGCCAAGGCGCCGCGCACCGATGCCCTGTCCAGAGCGTGTTCGATGCCTTTCCCATGGTCTTCTTCAATGCGCACGATTCCTGTCAGGGCCTGAATGTCTTCACATAGACCGTGCTGCCCTTCAGGTGTCGCAGGATCACCACGGCCTTGTTCACGGGGTTGCGGTCCCTGTCGAAGGTTATCTCGCCCGTGATGCCCTGGAAGTTCCTCGTGGATGCCAGGGCGTCCCGGATCTTTTTAGGATCAGAGGAGTACGCGTGTTGTATCGCGTGGGCCAGGAGCATGAATGCATCATAGGTCAATGCGGGAGATGGAGACAAGATCCTTCCATAGATCGCTTCAAAGTCATTCGCGAACCGGCTGCTCTGGCTGTCCGGGCTGTTCCTGTGCCAGTAGGAGCAGGAATAGCTCCCCTCCACCGCATCGCCGGCATACTGGGAGATCATGTCTCCATTCCATCCGTCCCCGCCCAGGTAGTGCAGCTTCATGCCCATCTCGGCCGCGGTCTTCATGATGAAGCCGGCATCCTTGCAGTAGCCGGGGATGAACACCACCTCGGGATAAAGCCGCCGCACCCGTTCCAGCAGGGCCTTGAAATCGGTGACACCCTCGAGATACTCGCCCTCCATGAGAACCTTGCCGCCGCCCCCCGAGTATTTCTCGATGAACGTCCGCGCCAGGGCCATGCTGTACTTGTTGCCCGTGTTGGTGAGGACCACGGCGGTTCTCGCCCTGAGGTCCCTCAGTGCGAAGGCGGCCATGACCGCGCCCTGGAAGTCGTCAACGAAGCAGGCCCTGAAGATGTATTCCCCGATGAGGGTGAATTCCGGGATGGTGGCGGTGGGTGATATCATGGGGATGTGCGCCGCCTGGAGCACCGGCGCCATGGCCAGGGCATCGGAACTCCGCGCCCCGCCGATGACGGCCGTCACCTTCTGCCTCACCGCCTGCTCAGCCGCGGCCTTGGAGCCCAGGGCCGTGCTCTGGCTGTCAATCTCGACGAGCTCCACGGCGCTGCCCAGGAGGCCGCCCCCTCTGTTGATCTCATCCACGGCCATGCGGGCCCCGTAGAAGTACATGAGGTTCGGGGCAGCCGCATCTCCGGTCTTGGCGAAGATGGCCGCCACCCTCACGGTGTCTGCGGCGTGCACTGTCGGAGCGGGGAATGCCAGGAGAAAGCCTGCCGCCCATGCCAGGAGAACCAGTGTCCAGTTCATGACACCTCCATGACTTCCCTCATTCACCTCGAGGTTTGATCGTCTTCACATAGACAACTGAACCGTTGTGAAACTTGACGATGACCGCCTCCTTGCCCGAGGGGTTCCGGTCCCTGTCAAAGGTGATGTCGCCGGTGATGCCCTGGAAGTTCCTCGTGGCAGCCAGGGCGTCCCTGATCCGTTCCGGTTCGAGGGAGTCGGCCCGTTTCACCGCGTCTGCAAGAAGCATCACTGCGTCGTAGGAAAGGACAAAGGGCGGATTGATGTCCGGGCCGAAAGCCTCCCGAGCCTCCTTCAGGAACCTCCTGCTCTTTTCGCGGGTGCTCTGGGGGTGCCAGTGGGTGCAGAAGTAGTTGCCCTCGATCACGTTGCCCGCATAGGTGTACATGTGCGTGCCCCAGCCGTCTCCCCCGAGGAAGACCGTCTTTATCCCCATCTTCCTCGCCTGCTTGATGATGTAGCTGGAATCCCTCGTCATGCCCGGCACGAAGATGACATCCGGGGACAGGCCTTTTGTCTTTTTCAGCTGCGCGGTGAAGTCCGTGGCCGTTGCGTGGTAGTTTCCCTCCCAGAGGATCTCCCCGCCGCTTCGTTTGAAGTGCAAGATGAAATACCTGGCAAGGCCCATGCAGTAGGACTCGCCGGTGTTGGTGAGGACCACTGCGCTGCGGGCATGTAGGTCTTGCCGGGCGTATTCCGCCATCACCTGGCCCTGGAACGGGTCGATGAAGCATACCCGGAAGATGTAGTCTCCCACCAGGGTGACCTCGGGGCTCGTGGATATGGGGGTGATCATGGGGATGTGCGCAGACTGGAAGACAGGGGCCATGGCCAGGGAGAGCGAGCTCCACGAGGATCCGATCACGGCGATGACGCCGTCCTTGACGGCCTGGGCAGCCGCCTCTCTCGATCCCAGCGCAGTGCTCCTGTTGTCGTACTCCAGGAGCTGTATCCGCCTGCCCAGAAGGCCTCCCTTCCGGTTCAAATCGTCCACGGCCTGGCGGGTGCCCAGAAGCTCATACTGCACCCCTTCGGATGTCTGGACCGCCTCCCCCGTTTCTGCGAAGATTGCCGCGATGTTTACCGGTTCGGCCCCCATGGCAGACGATACACGCAGAAGTGCGGCAAGCAGGAGCATGCACGTACCAGCGTAGACACGCATGATTTCCTCCCCGTATCCCCCACGACATGGTGGGGAAGCTGCATCTTCAGTAATAATAAGCAGTAAAAGGCCGGTAGCAAGACCGGTACGACCCGGTATCTCCACTGTCCGGAATCAGGCGGAAATCCGGAAAACTTTTAAAAAATGTGTAGGCGAATATTGCCTCGTGCAAGGTGTCCTTTATTATTTATTAAATAGAAAGGACGCACCTGGGTTCGGCAGTTGCAATGGGAATGCAATAGCAGGACAGGCTTTCAACACCTCGTGTCAGGACCCTTCGGGCGTAATGCCGGCAGGCCTGCGTGCCCCGGGGGGCGGCTGAAAGGAAAGGAGCGTGGAATGGCCCAGCATGACTACAGCGTGATCGAGCTCGTGGGGACCAGTACAGAATCATGGGAGAAGGCGGCAGCCGCAGCCATCGACAAGGCGTCGACCACCATCAGGGATGCACGGATCGCCGAGGTGGTGGAGCTGGACATGCACAATGCCAATGGCAGGAGTCCCGTGTACCGGGCAAAGCTGCGGGTATCCTTCAAGTACCACATGATCTTCTCGCTGACCCCGAAGTTCCACAAGAACTCAACGCACTGGTAGCCCGGTCGGCATGTGCGGGGTGACGCGGGTATATGAAAAAGGGATTGAACCACCGGGATGTGGATTTCCATGAAAGGAGAGTATTATGGCAAGCAGCGTCTACAAGGTGATCGAGATCATCGGGACCAGCCCGGATTCCTGGGAAAAGGCGGCGGAAGCGGCCATCAAGACGGCATCCAAGTCCATCAAGGACCTGCGGATCGCAGAGGTGGTGGAACTCGACCTGCAGATAGAAAACGGCAAGGTCATGAACTACCGGACCAAGCTGAGCATCTCGTTCAAGTACCAGGGCAAGGAATAATCCGGCACAGGTACATGTGAAGGGGGAGAGATCAGGATCTCTTCCCCTGTCGGGTTTGAAGGAGTTCGATTCACGGCACATGGAGCACTAACGGACCGCTCCGTGCTGCGGTCCGGAGCGCCGGACACGTCAGGCGCTCCGGGCAGGGCTCACGCAGGGTGACCTGATGAGGGGCCGGTCCTGCTGAACGGATACCCATCCCTTCGCATATCCTCAGCACTTCCTGAAAACTTCGAGCACGAGATATTTCATTGAAACAAGAACGTGTTCTATGGGTATAAGGGATGCGGAGACGCGCATGTCCGACAGGAAGCTCATCATCCTCGGTACGGCAAGCCAGGTGCCCGGACGCACCAGGAACCAGAACGGGTACATGGTGCGCTTCGACCATGAGGGGCTCCTCTTCGATCCCGGCGAGGGTACCCAGCGCCAGATGATCAGGGCCGGCGTCTCGGTCTCCGAGGTCACCAGGATCTTCATCACCCACTTCCACGGAGACCACTGCCTCGGGCTCGCCGGGCTCATCCAGAGGATCTCCCTGGATCGCGTCCCACACGAGATCGAGATCTACTATCCCGCCTCGGGGCAGGTCTTCTATGAGCACCTGCGGGACTCCTGCCTGTTCTACAACACGGCCCGCCTGCGCGAGTGCCCCGTGGGCTGCTCGGGCGGGGTCGTCTTCGAGGACGAGCGGATGGTCATCGAGGCGCAGCCTCTGGAGCACATCGTTGAGTGCTTCGGGTACCGCGTGCAGGAGAAGGACACCTACACCCTCGACCCGGCCAGGCTTGCCCATGCCGGCATCCGGCCCAGGGACGCCGGCAGGCTGAAGTCGTCAGGGTGGATGGAGGTGAACGGCAGGACCGTCCGCCTCGAGGACGTGGGGCGCGTGCTCAGGGGGCAGTGCTTCGCGTTCATCATGGACACGCGGGAGTGCGTGCAGGCATACGAGCTCGCCAGAGGGGCAGACCTGTGCGTGATGGAGTCCACCTACCTGTCGGACATGGAGGAGGCGGCGCGGGAATACTGCCACCTCACGGCGTCCCAGGCTGCGCGCATGGCGCACGAAGCCGGGGTGAAGAAGCTCGTGCTCACCCACTATTCCCAGCGGTACAGCGATCTCGAGGGCTTCGTGCGCGAGGCCTCGGAACACCACAGTGACGTTGTCCTCGCCGTGGACGGGGAAACCATCTGGTTCCCTAAAAGGAGGAGGGACACCCCCTGAGCCCCCGGTCGCGCGGACTCGCTAGCTGTCTGCAGGGGCCTCCCCTTCCCCGTCCGAGAGCCGCTTCTTCCTGATCCGGTAGCGGGCATACCCTGCCAGGGTCAACAGGGCTGCCAGGAAGAAGAGGATCGAGTAGATGTTGGCCGCCAGGAACACCAGCAAGGCCTTCCAGGTCCCGAGACTCTGCCGCCAGTCCCTTTCGAGCACCTGAACCGGTATGCCCAGGGACAGGATGGTGGCCCCCTGGACTGACCTTTCCTGCTTCAAGGCCATGAGGAGGTTGGTGATGCCGTTCGCGCCGTAACGGGCCGCGATGAAGTCAATGATGCTCCTGCTCTGCTCATACGCCAGCACCAGGCCGCGCTCGTCCTGGGGGAAGCTCCTCTCCATGCCGCTCAGAGGGAGGAGGCCCCCGCTGATGGACGCCCACTGCAGCGAGGTCCCCCTGTGCTCCGAGAACAGCTCGCCATACCCATCGCTCGCCCACTGGCACACCCCTTCGTCCAGCCAGCGGGGCATTGGGCCGATGTGGCGGTGGAGCAGGAGGTGGCAGAGCTCGTGTTTCAGGATGGCCCTGGCCGTGAAGGGGCCTGTACTGGACCGGGGGTAGTCGATGACCATGAGCATCCGTTCCGGCACCGCATAGGCCACGATCATCCGGCTCTGCGTCACCTGCTCGAAGGCCTCCCTGTCCGACACCAGGATGACCGAGGGTCTGAAGTCCACCCGCAGACCCAGGGTCGCCTCCAGCTCGGCCCTGACCACGGGGTAGAGGGAGGCAAGCTCCCGGGCCTCCATTTTCAAGCCCGGCTCCGAGAAGAATGCCGCTTCTGCGGTGTTCAGGGTCTCGAGTTCCCGGGCATGGGCGGTGAAGGCGCACGGGGGGCAGAGTGGCAGGAGGACGATGACTCCCAGCAGAAATGCGGCAGTCATCCTGAAGGACGCCTCCTCAGGGCGGCAGGGGGCATACGGTGAAGGCATGCCGGGAGTATACCACGTGACGGCCGGTACCGGTGCGGAAATGTTCGTCCCTGCATGCGAGAATCGACTGGCGCGCCGCCCCTGGCACTGGTAGAAGTCAGTCCATGAAGATCACTCTCCATGGAGTCGGCGACGTGCTGGTGGAGCACAGCCACCGGGCCAGGAGGGTGATCCTGACCGTGAGCCCCTCCCGGGTGCGGGTTGCCGTTCCCGCAGGGTTCCCCCTCTCGGCGGGCATGGACTTCGCCCATGCCAGGAAGGATTGGATCGTGCGCCATTGTCGGCGGATGAGGGTCCTGGCGGAGTCCCTCGGAATGACGGAGCAGGCCCTCCCCCCCCTGGACGATATCCCAGGAGCATGCGCGAAGATCGCGAACCGTCTCGAAGCGCTTTCCCGCAAGACAGGTCTTCCCTACGGCAGGGTGACCGTCCGCAACCAGAAAACCCGCTGGGGGAGCTGCAGCATGCGCGGTGACATAAGCCTGAACATCAACCTGGTGCGACTTCCCGGTCACCTCATGGACTACGTGATCCTCCACGAGCTCCTCCATACCAGGATCAGGGGGCACGGCAGGGCCTTCTGGGCCGGTCTCGGCAGGCTGGCAGGTGACGTGCGCTGTCTGAGGGCCGAGCTCCGTCGATACGCCTGTATCCTGACCGGGGGAGAGGGCCTGAGCCGGCGTGACCGGGGACGGCCGCCGGCTTCCCATCATGTGCTGTAAGTGTAGAATAATCTCTATTATTTTTGGCAGTTAAGTCTCGACATCCCGTTTCCGATACGAGGGTATGAACTCCTGCGGGAAGCATACATCACGTGAGCCGGAGGCAACCGAGAGGGGGGATCTCATGAGAAAGAGCACCGAAGTCCTGTTCTTCAGGCCGTTCGTCTACCAGGAGGCTGTGTCCGCGGTTGTCCTCATACCGCTCGTGTACTTCCTGTTCATGAAGTCCATACCCGAGTTCAGGAACCATCTCCTGGAGGCAGGGATGCTCGCCTCCACCACGGGCGCAGTGGGTTTTCTCCTCGGGTTCCTGGTGAAGTATTTCCTGGTGAGGCCCGCCATCGATGTCATGGACAAAGGGGCATACACAACGGGCGAGATCCAGCAGGCGATCCGGTCGGTATCCATCCTTCCCCTGGCGGAATCCATCACGGTCTTCCTGCGGTGGTCGGTCCTGGCCATCGTCATCTGCGTGGTGCCGTTCTACTTCAGGGGCTACATCACCCCTGCCGAGGCAGTATTCGGAATCAACGCCCTCACCATGACGGCCCTGTCCGTGACGCCCTTTTTCTACCTGGCATCCGAGAACAGCCTGATGCCATTCTATCAGCGCTGCAGCCTGAAGGGGGTCATTGACGGGAACATGAGTTTCTTCCGCATGAGCCTCAGCACAAAGCTTCTCATGACCATCCTCTTGCTTGCCATTTCCCCCATCGGCAACCTGCTCGGCCTCATCTACCTGTCCATCTTCACCAAGCTCGACCTGTCAACCATCCAGGTGAGTTTCTTCCTCATCATCTTCCAGACCGTGGTCATGACCTTCTTCAACGGGTTTCTTCTCATGAAGAGCCTCAACCTGTCCGTGGGCAGGATGTCCTTCATGTTCAAGGACATGGCCAAGGGTCAGGGCGACCTGACCAAGCGGCTGCACGTGACGGGCCTGAACGAGGTGGGTGAGCTGGCCTTCTGGTTCAACATCTTCATGGACGACATCGAGCAGATCGTCAGGCATGTGCGGGAGGTCTCCCTGGAGCTGCACCAGTCCATCCAGGACGTGAGCGCGGGGTCGCAGGACCTGTCGCAGGCGACGCAGGAGCAGGCGGCCTCGGTGGAGGAGATATCGGCGTCCATCGAGGAGATGAACGGGACGATCCAGCACAACGCGGACCTGA
>JAKPQL010000096.1 GCA_029547045.1 Deltaproteobacteria bacterium
TTGCCGCTTCCCGGTCTTGGACAGCAGGTGTGCAATATCGGTAGCAGGTCAACCAGGTCATGAAAAACAGCTTAGCGGATCTCTAATGGATTGATTTTCCTTGTCCCATATCAGGACTTGGAGTTGTTTTGGACAGCAGTGGCCCGAGGAGATGCTTGGCCTGAACAACCGGGCCTTCATGGACGAGGAGAACGCGCGCAAGGTCTTTGCCACCTTCAACCAGGTGTACAGGACCGCTCAGGCAGCCAAGGCCTTAGACTGGGAACTCATCCGCAAGGACGGCACCCGGTGCGTGATGGAGACCTCGGTGTCCCTCATGCGCGACGACCGTGGAACCCCCATCGGCTTCCGGGGCATCTCCCGTGACGTCACCCAGCAGAAGCACCTTCAGCAGCAGCTCTTCCAGGCACAGAAGATGGAGTCCATCGGCCGGATGACCGGCGGCATCGCCCACGACTTCAACAACATGCTCACTCCCATCCTGGGGTATGCCGAACTCCTCATGCACCACCTGCCATCGGACGATCCCCGGCGGGCGAACATGGAGAACATCATCCACTCGGCCGAGCGGTCCCGGGACCTGGTGCGCCAGCTTCTGGCCTTCTCCCGTCAGCAGACCCTCGAGATGAAGCCACTGGACCTCAACTCGTCCATCACGAGCTTCGAGAAGATACTCCGCCGCACCCTCCACGAGAACGTCGCCATCAGGACCACCCTTGCCCCCGGCCTCGGCACGATACTGGCGGACGTGGGCCAGATCGAGCAGATCCTCATGAACCTGTCGGTGAACGCCCAGGACGCCATGCCCATGGGCGGCATCCTGTTCATCGAGACCTCCCAGGTTCACCTGGACGAGGCCTATGCAGCCATGCACAAGGGGAGCATGACGGGCGACTATGTCCTGCTCACCGTCAGCGACACCGGAACGGGAATGGACCAGGACGTGCTCGACCACCTGTTCGAGCCCTTCTTCACCACCAAGGCTCCGGGCAAGGGCACGGGACTCGGCCTGTCCACCGTCTACGGTATCGTCAAGCAGCACGGCGGATACATCATGGCCTACAGCGAGCCGGCAAAAGGCACCACGTTCCGGATCTACTTCCCCCTGTCCGGAGCGCCGTCGGACAAGGCGGCCAGCCGCCTCGAACAGCCCCACGGCATCGGGGGGTGCGAGACCGTGCTCGTCATCGAGGACGAGGAGCTTGTCAGGGAGCTTGTCACAGGCATCCTGAAGGATTCCGGTTACACGGTGCTGGAAGCCCGCGACGGGAAAACCGCCCATGACCTCGCCAGGACCTTTTCCGGGCAGATCCACCTGGTCATCTCGGACATGATCCTGCCCGACGCCACGGGCACGGACCTCTTCGAACAGCTTGGTGCCGTACGGTCAGGCATGAAGGTGCTCTACATGTCCGGATACACGCCCGACGTGATCAGCCATGTCGGGCAGCTGGGCCCTGAGGCGCACTTCATCCAGAAGCCATTCACCCTGCACGAGTTCTCGCACAAGGTGCGCACGGTGCTTGACGGTTGAGCGGTATGGCCCTTCACCTCACGAGCCACATTCCCGGATCCTTCCCTGTCCTCATTGACAGACAAGTCCGGTCCCATTACTTTTTTCCTATGGACTGCCAGGATCGCACCCTTTGTTCTCCACCCCGGGAACTCACCGACGAAACCTGGACATGAGGAGAGCACCGATGGCGACGAAGCGCGAAAAAGAGATCATGCATGCCATGGCCGAGGCGGCCCTTAGGGCCGCCCGGGGGCACCCCCAGGCCGCCCCGACACCCGAGGCCGGACACGCGGACATCGATCATCTCGGCCACGCCCTGAACGAGCTCATGGGGGCACTGCGTTCCACCCGGGAGGAGTACACCCTCGTCACCGACAAGATCTCGGACGTCATCTGGATCATGGACATGGACCTCAATTTCACCTACATGAGCCCCTCCACCGAGCGCATGCACGGCAGGAAACCCGAGGAGTGGCTCAGTATGTCCCTGGAGGACGCGCTCCCTCTGTCCTCCCTTGGAACGGCCATGCACGCCCTGGCGGAGGAGCTCGCCATCCAGAAGCTGCCCGGGGCCGACAGGAACCGGTTCAGGACCCTGGAGCTGGAGCAGTACCGCAAGGACGGATCGACGTTCTGGAGCGAGGTGAAGGCCAGCTTCATGTGGGGTGACTCCCCGGACCCCATCGGCGTCATCGGCGTCACCCGGGACATCTCGGAGCGGAAGAGGGCCGACGAGGCACTGTGCGAGAGCGAGGAACGGTTCCGGACCCTGTTCTGCACGGCTCCCTTCACCTGTGCCGTCACCGACTCGGACGGACGCTTCATCATGGTCAACGATGCATTCCTGGAGAAAATCGGCATGAACCGCGATCAGGTCATCGGCCGCACCATGGACGAGATCGGCGTCTCCATCGACCCTGCTGCGCTGGAATCCTTGAACCGGGAGCGCCTGCGCACGGGCATGATCGACAACGCAGAGGTCCGGGTGGTAATGCCGGATGGAACGGCCAATGATCTGCTCGTCTCCAGCAGGAACATCTCCCTTTCAGGCCAGGACTGCACCCTGTCGGTCACCGTGGACATCACTGCCCGGAAACAGATCGAGCAGGAAGGGAAACGGCTCACCGCCATCCTCGAGTCCACCAGCGACCTGGTGGCCACGGCCACACCCGAGGGGACGATCACGTACCTGAACGCTGCGGCCAGGCGCGTCCTGGGACTGGGCGCACCGGTGGATACCCACTTGCAGGTCCTGTATTCGGCCCACCCTGCCTGGGCCCGGCGGATCGTCAGGGACGAGGCCATACCAACCGCCATCGAGCGCGGCGTGTGGCAGGGCGAGACCGCCGTGCTGGACAGGGACGGCCGCGAGATCCCGGTCTCCCAGGTCATCATGGCCCACCGTTCGGATGAGGGCGAGCTCCTCTACCTGTCCACCATCATGCGCGACCTCAGCGAGCACAGGAGGTCAGAGGAGGCGTTGAGGAAAAGCGAGTCCACCTACCGGAACATGGTCGTGAACTCGCCCGTGGGCATGCACTTCTACCGGCTCGAGCCGGATGGCAGGCTCGTACTGGAGGACGCCAACCCCGCCGCCGACCATATCCTGGGCATCGACCACCATCCGCTGCTGGGCAAGGACATCCTTGATGCCTTTCCCCAACTCGCCGGCACCGAGGTGCCCCTCAGGTACCGCGAGGCCGCATCATCAGGCATCACCTGGGAGACCGAGCAGATCTTCTACGAAGACGAGAGCATCCACGGGGCCTTTATGGTGAGGGCCTTCCAGACAACCCCGGGCCGGATGGTGGCTGAGTTCGTGGACATCACGGCCCGCAAGCGGGCGGAGATCGGGCTCAGGGAGAGCGAGGAGCGCTTCCGTGCTTTGCACAACGCTTCCTTCGGCGGCATCGGCATCCACGAGCGGGGCATCATCCTGGACTGCAACCAGGGCCTGGCGGACATGACCGGCTATTCCCCGGACGAACTCATCGGCATGAACGGGCTGAACCTCATCGCGCCCGAGTGGCGGGAGCATGTGATGGAAAAGATCGTGACCGGGTACGAGCGCACCTACGAGGTCCGGGGGCTCCGCAAGGACGGCAGCACCTACCCCCTGGAGATCCACGGGAAGAACGTGCCCTACCACGGCCGGACCGTGCGCGTCACCGAGTTCCGTGACATCACCGATCGGAAACAGGCAGAGGAAACCCTCCGTGAACGGGAAAACATGATCAAGGCGCTTGTGGAGACCTCCCGGGACTGGATCTGGGTCATGGACACACAGGGAGTACATACCTATTCCAACCAGGCGGTCAGGGCCGTCCTGGGATACGAACCCGTCGAGATCGTCGGGAAGAGTCTCGACCTCATGCACCCGGACGACCAGGAGATGATGAAAGCCTCCATGCCCGCGTGGATCGAGGAAAAACGCGGCTGGCAAAACCTGCTCGTCCGCTTCCGCCACAAAGACGGCTCCTGGAGATACCTGGAGAGCAGCTCCGTGCCTGTCCTCAATGCATCCGGAGAGCTTACGGGTTTCCAGGGCATGGACAGGGACGTCACCGAGCGCATGCAGGCCCAGGCGGAACAGGAGAGGCTCAGGGACCAGCTCATGCAGGCCCGGAAGATGGAGTCGGTGGGCCAGCTGGCAGGAGGCATCGCCCACGACTTCAACAACATGCTCGTGCCCATCATCGGCTATGCGGAGCTGCTGGGCGACAACCTGCCACCGGACGACCCCCGGGGCGCATACGTGGAGCAGATCGTGACCTCGGCCGAGCGCTCCCGGGACCTGGTGCGCCAGCTCCTGGCCTTCGCACGCAAGCAGACCCTGGAGATGAAACCACTGGACCTGAACCGGGTCATCGAGAACTTCGAGAAGATGCTCCGCCGCGCCCTGCACGAGTATGTGACCATACAGACCAGCCTTTCGCCCGACATCGGGGCCATCATGGCCGACGTGGGCCAGGTGGAGCAGATCATCCTGAATCTCGCGGTGAACGCCCAGGATGCCATGCCCGGCGGAGGCACCCTGTCCATTGCCACCGCAGAGGTCACCCTGGGAGAAAACCACATCCGGGTGCACGAGGACCTGCAGCCTGGGCCGTACGTGCTCCTGAGCATCAGCGACACGGGCGCGGGCATGGACCGGGAGACTCTCTCTCGCCTCTTCGAGCCCTTCTATACCACCAAGGCCCCGGGAAAGGGGACCGGCCTGGGCCTGGCCACGGTCTACGGCATCGTCAAGCAGCACGGCGGCCACATCACGGTGTACAGCGAGCCGGGCATGGGCTCCACCTTCAAGGTGTACTTTCCCCGCCACGGCGACCTTCCGGCACCGGTTGCCACCAAACGGGAGGCGGCCGGGCCCGTGCACGGCGACGAGACGATCATGGTGGTGGAGGACAACGATTCGGTCCGCGAGCTCATCACCTCCACCCTGAAGGGGTACGGGTACACGATCCTTTCAGCTCAGGACGGAGATGCAGCGCTGCGGATCGCCCAGGAGCACCCTGGGGAACTGGCCCTCCTCATCACCGACGTCGTGCTGCCCAGCATGAACGGAAAGGTACTCTACGAGAGCCTCAGCTCCCTGTGCCCCTCCATCAGGGTGCTCTACATGTCCGGATACACCAGGGACGTCATCACCCACCACGGCGTGCTGGACTCCGGGGTGGCCTTCATGCAGAAGCCCTTCTCCCTGCAGGCTCTGGCCGCGAAGGTGCGGGAGCTCCTGGACGGCAGGTAGAAGAACTCTCATGAACCATCCATCAGGAATGAACCGCCCGGGTCTTTTCGCCGTTCTCGCCGTCACGATACTCGCCCTTACATCGGGCCGGGCCGCGGCAACCCGTGTGGAGATCTCCGCGGGCGCCTGGCAGCAGAACCCGCGGGGCAGCATCGCCTATACCTACAACGTGCTCGACCTCCTCCAGGACGAGATCGAAGACGCCACAGGCGATCTGCTCCCCATGGACGACACGTTCCTGCACCTGGCCTTTGGCAGGGCACACGACCTGTACGAACGCTTCTTTCCGGGTACTGCGCCAGACGATGTCGTGGACAGCCTCCTGACCCGCACGGACAAGCTCGACTTCGAGGACGACTGTTCCTTCGAACCGGTGATCAGACCCTCGGGAAGGATCAGGGTCCTCATGAGCCCCCTGGTAAACTTCTCGTTCATGGCAACGCCGTTGCGTTTCGAAGGGACCGGGTCTCTCGGCACCTCCTTCACCTTCCTCGACACCCTGTTCGAACCCCACACCGCCTTCACGTCCCGCCTGAAGCTCTCCCACTATGATGCGGCCTGGTTCGCCGATTATCCCCAGATTTCACTGGGAAGCGCATGGTCCCTCCACACCGAGACCGGCATCAACCTGCGCATGGTGTATTTCCACGCGAGCATTTCACAGCCGGCCACCGGCGTTGGCGAGTCCATCTCCTCCACCGTGCCCCTGCCCATGCTCTACTTGGGCGCGCAGCTCGTGCACGGGGGCGGTTTCGCCGTGGAGGCCGAGGCCCGCGGCATGCGCTACAGGGACGACTACACCTACGACATCATCGGCCGCATCAGGCACCCCATCAGAGGCCCTTTGCACCTTTCAGCAGGGTACCGCCACCTGTACGTGGACCTGGACATCGACGACATCGATGCCCAGGGCACGTTTTCCGGCCCCTTCATGGAAACGGTGCTGTCCTTCTAGCAGGGCCGGCACGGCCCTGTCTCCGGCTTCCAGGCGATCCCTGCCGTTCCCCCGTCAATACCCTTTCAGACAGGACATGACATCCTGAGAAAATCATGACCGCACCCTTTTCCTGAACGATTTTTTGATTATACTATGGATATGTCCATGTATTGATCTTTATGCATTGCAGTGCAGGAGCAGCATGAGCAGGGAAAAGCCCGATCGCACGAAGTACCCTGTCCTCGAACGTGTCGACGTCCCCGGGGACACCCGTGCAGTCTGGCAGGACATCGTGGACCTCATGGCGGACATCTTCCGCGTGCCAGCCGCGCTCATCATGCGCGTCCACGCCCGGGACATCGAGGTGTTCGTCTGCAACCGCAATACGGCCCATCCCTATCGTCAGGGTCTCCGGGAACGGCTGGACACTGGCCGGTACTGCGAGGAGGTCATGAGCGGCCGGCGGCCGCTGCTCGTGCCCGATGCCCCGAGCAGTCCCCGGTGGGCCCACAACCCGGACCTTTCCGCAGGCATGATATCCTACCTGGGCATGCCCATCACCTGGCCCGAGGGAGAGGTGTTCGGCACCATCTGCGTCCTGGATTCCAAGTCGAACGCCTATTCAGGGGACCTCATCAGGCTCATGCACAAGTTCGCCCACCTGGTGGAGTCCGACCTGCGAGTCATCTGGTCTTCCCTGCAGATCTCACGGGCCCACGAGGAGCTGCACCGCCTCAACGACGAGATGAACCGCTTCATGGGCATCGCGGCCCACGACATGAGGAACGCCCTGAACGTCTTCATGGGGTGCAGCAGATACCTGCTGCCCAGGGGTGACGGCCTGTCCCAGAAGGAGCGCATCTACCTGGACCTCATCGACAAATCCGGCTCCACGCTCATCCAGCTCATGGACGAGCTCATGGACATCGCCCGGATCGAGACCATGCACCTGCCCCTTCACCTCGAAACGGTGAATCTCATTGATATCGTTGCAGAAAACGTCCAGTACAACCAGCACCTCGCCGAAGACAGGGGCATCCGGATTCACGTCAGGGACCCCGGGAAGCCGGTCATGGTGCGGGTGGACCCTGCAAAGATCGAGCAGGTGCTCAACAACCTGATCTCCAACGCCCTCAAGTACTCCCCTGCCGGCTCAGCCATCTCGGTGAGCATCGATGCCGCCCCTGAGAGGGTCGTGGTGAGCATCAGGGACCAGGGGTTGGGCATACCCAAGGACGAGCAGCCCGGGCTCTTCAACCCCTTCCATACCACCAGCATCCGCCCCTCCACCGGCGAGACGAGCACGGGCCTCGGTCTCTTCATCGCTCGCCGGATCGTGGAGGAGCACGGCGGCCGCATCTGGCTGGAGAGCGAACCCGGCGCAGGGTCGGTGTTCTCATTCTCCCTGGCCCGGGTCCGGCAAGCCCCCCGGCATGCCGCACAGAAGAAGGGGACACCGGCGCATACCCGCAACATCGCGTGATCCGTCGGACCCCGATCCCGACACACCCTGCATGATCGTTCAGACCAGGGGCAGGGTTTTTACCAACATTAAGAAACTGTTCCTTTTTTTCCTGAAAAACCCCTGCTGAGTTCATTATTGTAATCCCCTTGAGGGTTCAAGAAACCCGCCGACATGAACAGAAGATCTCCAGGCATACATACCATTCGGGGTCATAACAGACATAGGAGGACTAGTTCATGAAACAGGCATTGAAACTAATGACATGTATCGGGGCAGCAGTGTTCCTGGGTGTGTTCATGAGCAGCTCCGCGTTTGCCGGCAAGACCCTCGTGGTGGCTGTGGGCGGCGACATCCCCACCATGAAGATGAAAGACGGCAAGGGCTCCCTCTCGGGCTACGAGATCGACATGATCCGGGCCATAGCGAAAGAGGCCGGGGTGGATGTCAAGATCGTGGAGGTGCCCTGGAAGAACCTCTACAACGACCTGAATGCGGGCAAGTACGATGCGGTGGCCGCCTCGGTGAGCATCACCCCGGGCAAGCAGGGCCGCTACGGCATGTCTGACCCGTACTTCACCACAGGACAGCTCCTGGTCGTGCCCAAGTCGAGGGTGAACGACTCGGTGAACGGCAAGAACATAGGCGTTTTCAAGCTTTCACAGACAGCGGACAAGGTCAGGAGATCCGGTGCCAACCTCACCTATTACACGGTGGAGGAGACCGCCCAGGCGTTCAAGGACCTTGCCAACGGCAACGTGCACGGCATCCTCTGCGACACCCCGGTGGCCCTCGGGTACACCACGGGCAAGTATGCAGGCAAGTTCTGCCTGTCCAACGACAATGAAGGGTGCACAGCCAATTCCGCCAGGGAGGACTACGGCTTCGTGGTGAAGAAGGGCAATGACGACACCCTCGACCTCATCAACAAGGGCCTGGCTTCGGTGAAGTCCAAGGACATGGACGATCAGATCATGGGCAAGTGGTTCAAGGGAGCCGATGCCAGGGTCGCCTCGTCACTGGGTCAGAAGTCCTTGTTCGACTCTCTGTTCGCATCCGAGGTACCCACCGGGGCTCAGAACTCTCCGGCCTCGGCGAAATAGACCCCTCAACCCTGAATGCAAGAGACGGGCGGGACTGTTTCCCGCCCGTTCTTCATTGTTCAGCTCCGTTTACGCCCGGCGGATTCCCCGGAAACCGGCCCCTGCCTCCTGCATCAATATATTAATACTCTCGGTTCAAGGTTTCGATAAGTCATGCCATGAGGATCATTTATCTCACAGACATCCACGGTGACTTCGAGCGGGTCAAAAACCTGCTCTCCGAGACGGTGGCCCACCTGTACATCATCGCCGGGGACCTCATCGACATCCCCTTCTACAACATGGAGACCTCCATCCGCTACCACGAGCTCCAGTCGTACTTCCACGGGCTTCGCATGAAGATGGACGAGGAGGACAAGCTCCTGGAGGACTTCGTTGACGACCTCCTGGAAAGCCCTGACATCACCGACGTGATCCAGGAAAAGGGCACCCGGTACCAGCAGTACACCATCCGGGCCAGGAGGGTCATGCAGCAGAAGTACAAGGTGCTCATGAACATCATCTCCATGAAGAAGAAGTCCAGGGTTTTCTGTCTGCCCGGCAACTACGACATGGACCTCAAGTACACCTCCCTTCACGACCACGACCTGCATCTCCACTGGTACAAGATCGACGACCTGCGCATCTGCGGGTACGGTGGCGCGGAGGTCTGGACACCCGGCATCCCGGAGCGCTATATCGTGCAGTACCAGGCAGGCATGGACGCCTACGGCAGGAGGAACAGGAAACGCAACGAGATGTACCCCTTCTTCCGCATGGTCAAGCCCCACATCATCGTGGCACACCAGCCCGCCTACGGGATCAACGACAACACGAGCGCAGGCGGCGCCTTCGGATCGCCGCTGCTTCGCACCTATTGCGACGACAACCCTGTCATGCTCTGTCTCACGGGACACGCCCACGACTCCTGGGGGGTGAAGCTCCACGAGGGCACACTCTACCTGAATCCCTCGAACTTCGGCCAGGTGACGGGACCCACGGGAGAGGTGACCGAGGGCGGGTTCTTCTACCAGATCGAGATAGACCACCTGAACCTCAAGAGCGTGATCTTCAAGAAGTTCCACGACGGCCGCGTGTTCGACGTGGCAGACTACTACCCGCACGGCGGGAAGTGGGTGGAAGAGATCATCGACCGCGAACGCTACGAAGCCCTGAAAGACCGACGGAACTACGACATGAAGGACGTGAAGTACTCCCACATCCCCGAGATCCAGCTCTTCAAGGAGATCAGACAGTTTTTCCGCATGTATCAGACCCCTGAGACCGAGGAGCGCGTGGACAAGCTGGAGGAGGTCGTGGACCTGCTGGAGGACAAGCTCCAGGGGGAGATAGCCATGGACGTCATGGGCTCGGTGAACATGGGCACCTCACACGCGGGCAGCGACATCGACCTGGTACTGTACCTGCGGTGCGGCACCGACTGCACGGACGGCCACAACGAGTGCGACACCTCCTTGGAGACCCAGGCCATGGTCAGGGAGCTCCTGGGCGACAGGTTCGAGCCTCACTTCATGGACTGCATCGACCTCAACCACGTGGAAAAGAGCATCGAGGAGAAGAACTTCGAGTGCGAGATCCTCCAGCGCTTCGTGGCATACCGGTCCATCTGCCGGCCCATCAACTACCGGGTCATCGCGCCCGTGGAGGACCTGCTGAACACGGACATGATCTTCCGGAAGGAGGTGGAGGGGAGCACACAGAGCTATATCCAGATCTTCGCCCATACCTCCGAGCACGTCCGCTCGCTGAAGAAGTACGAGTCCCGTCTCAACGACCTGGGCATCAAGGTGCCCGAGTCGGTGAAGCGGACCATCAAGCAGTACCTGAAGGAAGACTGACAGGCCCCTCTGTCCGAAGGCGTCCTCCTGCGCATCACACCTTGAACCGTTGCGGCACCATGTCCCGGGCGAAGACCTCGTCCTGCGTCTCTGCCCGTCGGATCACCTCCGCCTCGGCCCCGTTCACCAGAATGGTGGCTGGCCTGGGCATGGCGTTGAAGTTGCACGCCGACACGTCCTGGTAGGCGCCGGTGTCGAAGATGGCGATGATGTCCCCGGGCACGACGTGGGGGATCTTCACCTCGGGCAGGATCCGGTCGGCATAGCACGATCTGCCCACGATGTCCGCGAGCTTCACCGGTGCGTCCAGCGCCCGGTTGGCCCAGACGAACTCGTGCCGGTTCCCCTCGTACACGCCGCCCGCGAAGAAGAAGTAGGTGGTGTCCAGGAGCACCCAGTTCCAGGCTATGGGCCTGCTCTGGTGCTTGGTTTTCACCACGGTGCTCAGATGGATCCCCGCGTTGCCGTACAGGCTCCTGCCGGGCTCGATCTGGAAGGTGACGCCCCTGGTGCTGATGCCCTCTCCGGCCAGAGCCCCCCGCAGGGTCTGCGTGATGTCCCGGGCATAGTCCTCGATGGCGGGGCGCATGCGGACCCCTTTCTTCCCCAGGAACAGCGGCATGATCCGGGAGATGACCCCGTAGCGCCGCTGTTCCCCGAGCACCTTCAGCGCGATGAGACCTGCCCAGAGCCCCGCGAAGAGCAGGGTCTCGCCGGCCGAGGCCATCATCCTGCCGAAGGGGTCGCGGGGGGTGGGGATGCCGCCGCCCACGTCGATTTCCCGGGGTGTCCACCCTCCCCAGAGGTCTCTCAGCCGGGCGATGAGGCCCGCGTACCTCCTGATGGTCTCCCTCCACACGGCCAGGCTGTAATGGTGGCGGCCCAGGTGCATGTGGACCCCGGCAAGATCGATGTGCGCTGATGCCAGGGCCCGTTTGCCCAGGGGGATGACGTGCTCGGTGGGTATGCCGTTCTTGTAGACCTGGAAGCCCAGGTCTATGGGCACCATCTCGGCTGCGAAGCCGGTGGGTTGCCAGAGGTTCGGGAAATCGGGCCTCAGGCGCAGCCTGACCCGCGCCCTCACCCCGAGCTGTGCCGCCACCTTCTCTATGATGTCGAGCTCGTCCAGGTCGTCCACGGTGATCTTGACCCCTGCCCTCAGGCACGTCCCGATGTATCCCTCGCTCTTGCCGCCGCCGTTCACCGAGACGAGATCCGGGTCCACCCCGGAGTCCAGGGCGCTCCTGAGCTCCCCTGCCGAGTACACGTCGCAGCCCGCGCCCTCGAGGGTGAGGATGCGGCGTACGGCAGGGAGCCAGTTCGCCTTGATGGCGGGCAGGATCTCCACCCTGCCCTCGGGCCAATGCCCGGCAAAAGCCTCCCGGTACCGCCGGTAGTTCCTCCGGAGCTGGTTCTCCGACATGACGAACACGGGCGATCCGAACCGCTTTACCAGCGCGGTGGTGTCGCACTCCTCCATGAAGAGGCGGCCATCCCGTATGGACAGGCACTCGTCGATCATCCTCTGGTTTGCCATTGCTTCTCCCCCTTCTCTGCATCAGTCTCCAGGACAGGTACCTGCAGATAATAGTAAGCATCCATGCAGAGGATACAACTCCCCTGTACCCACATCCCTGCTGTTGCACGCATCACCGCTTGATCATGCACCGGTTGTATGAGATGCTCAGGTCCGCATGAACGCCTACATACACAAGTACCTCATCAACCCCCTGGGCGCGCTCCTCGCTCAGGGCATCACGCCGTCCAGGCTCGCCCTGAGCCTGGCCAGCGGGGTCACCATCGGCATCTTCCCCATCGTGGGCACCACCACGGCCATCTGCACCATGGCGGCCATCGCGTTCCGCATGAACCTCCTGGTGATCCAGCTCGGGAACTGGATCGTATACCCTCTGCAGTTCGCGCTCATCGTACCCTTCCTCATCCTGGGAGAGAAGCTCTTCGGCAGCACCTCGAACCTGTCGCCGGCCCACGTGGCTAACCTCATGCGGGCAGACATCATGCTCGCGGTGAGGACCGTTTCGCAGATGATCCTGCACGGCGCCCTTGCCTGGGCCCTGTGCGCGCCGCTGGTGCTGCTCCTGTCCTACGCGGTGATCCTGCCGCTCATCAGGATCCTGCATTCCCGGGTCACGTCGGGACGTCCCTCATGAGCACACCCCCCCTGAAAGGCCGCATCCTGCTCCACGTGTGCTGCGCCCCCTGCTCCACCGTGGCCGTGGAGCGGCTCCTGGAGGAGGGCTGGGGCGTGGTCCTGTTCTTCAGCAACTCCAACATCCACCCCGGGGAGGAGTATTGCAAACGGCTGGCCGAGGCGAGAAGCCTCGCATCCACCATGGAGCTCGAGCTCGTGGAGGATGTCTACGACCATAAGGCGTGGCTCGAGTGTGTCCGAGGCCTGGAAAACGAGCCGGAGCGTGGCAGACGCTGCCTGAAGTGCTTCCAGTACAATCTGCGCCGCACGGCCGCGACCATGGAGCACCTGGGTCTCGATTGCTTCACCACCACGCTCACGGTGAGTCGCCACAAGTCGTCCGGGGACATCTTCGCCGTGGCCGCCGCCCTTCCGGGCTTCATTGCCATGGATTTCAAGAAGCGAGACGGCTATGCCCGGAGCATTGCGCTCAGCAGGACCCTGGAGCTCTACCGCCAGGGGTACTGCGGGTGCGAGTTCAGCATGGTGCGGCGAGGCACAAAGTGAAGAGCAAATCCCTTCCCCTCGATTGTGCAGGGCTCGCCTGGCCTTCGTGGGGACTCATGAATGGGAGCTCCTGATCACGTGCACGGAGGTGGCCTTAAAGGCCGCATTCACCGTCATCCCCTGCTTCAGATGGAGGTCTTCCATGGCCAGCGAGGTCACGTGTGCAATGAGCAGGAACCCGCAGTCGATCTCGAGCCTGTGGATCAGGCCAAAGGACTGAACGCTCCTCACCGTTCCCGTGAACCGGTTTCGTGCGCTGGATTCTGTGCTGGAACCGGCGGGGAAGATCATGACATGCTCAGGGCGTACAAGGCACATGACACGCTCTCCGGGCGTGAAGCTCCCGGCTGCCGCGATGGACCTGCCGTTGATGTCCACCACGAGCACACCAGCCGATGAGTCTCTCACCTCGCCCTCGAGCATGGTTTCGATGCCCACAAAGGCTGCGACGGTCTGATTGACTGGCTGGTGCATCACCTCTGACGGGGGGCCTACCTGCACGATGCCTCCCCCCTCCATGAATGCGATCCGGTTCGACATGCGCAGGGCGTCCATGCGGTCGTGGGTTGCCATGACGACGGTGGTGCGTCTGGTCTGCATGACGCGGCCGAGGTCATCGATGATGGCCTCCCTGGTGGGGGGATCCAGGGACACGAAGGGTTCGTCCAGGAGAACCAGCTCGGGGTTGGTGGCAAAGGCCCGCGCAAGGCTCGTGCGCTGGGCCTCGCCGCCGGATATCTTCCGCGCGGACCGCGACGAAAGGTGCGCTACGCCGAAGAGTTCGAGATGCTCCTCCACCAGCGGGCGGATATGCGAGCGCCTCATTCCCCGTATCTTGAGTCCGGAGGCCACGTTGTCATACACCGTGGCGTCGAAGAGGAGCGGCTCCTGGAAGACCATGGCAAGGTGCCTCCGGTACTCGAGCATGTCTGAGCCGTTCGTGATCGCCCTGCCGTGGAACCGTATCTCTCCTGCGTTCCGCTTCACCAGCCCTGCCAGTCCCAACAGCAGGGTGGACTTGCCCGTGCCGTTGGGGCCGATGAGCGAGAGGAACTCGCCGGCCTGCACGGTCAGCTCCGATATGTCGAGCACAGGGACCCCTCCCCGGCTCACCTTCAGCCCCCTCACCTCGAGGATGGGCACGCTCATCTGGGCCGCTCCCGCTGCTGGATGCCGGTGAGGATGGCGTTGATGCAGAAGGTGAAGATGAGCAGGATAACGCCCAGAGCGATGGCGATGTCGAAATTGCCCTTGCCCGTCTCCATGACCGTGGCCGTGGTGAGCACCCGGGTGTACCCCTTGATGTTGCCGCCCACCATGATGGACGCCCCCACCTCGGAGATGACCCCGCCGAAGCCCGCCATGACCGCGGCCAGCAGCGGCAGCCTGGCCTCCTTGATGAGCATCCAGATCATCTGGGCCCGGGTGGCTCCCAGCGCCAGGATCTGGAGCCGCAGGGCCTCGGGGAGCTTCTGGATGGAGGCGAGCGAGATGCCGGCAACGATGGGCGTGGCGATGACCGCCTGGGCGATGATGATGGCCGTGGGCGTGTAGAGGAGCTCGAAGAGGCCCAGAGGGCCGTTGCGCCACAGGAAGATGGTCACGAACAGTCCCACCACCACGGGCGGCACGCCCATGCCGGTGTTGATGAGGCTCACCACGAGCCTCCTGCCCGGGAAGCGGGTGAGCGCCACCACGGTCCCCAGCGAGATGCCGATGAACAGGCTGATGAAGGTGGCGGTCCCGGACACCTTGAGCGAGAGCCACGTGATCCCGAGCACCTCCGGGTCCAGCGTGAACAGGAGCCATATCGCCTTCCTGATACCTTCTATGATAAGTTCCATGGGCCTGTCCTGAAGGGAGTCGGGCGGGCAGGATCATCCCCGCCCGCCCCTGTGTGACCTACTCGTATTCCGGCTTGCCGGCATCCGGGAAGAAGAGCGGGCTGCCGTACTTGTCCACACCGAACGTGGTGATGATTGCCTGCGCCTCCTTGCTCACCATGAAGTCGGCAAAGGCCTTTCCTGCGGGTGCGTTCACCTTGGGGAACTTGGCGGGGTTCACGTCGATGACGTGGTAGACGTTCAGGAGAATGGCGTCACCCTCCACCAGGATGTCCAGGCCCAGGTTCTTCTTGAGTGCAAGGTAGGTGCCCCGGTCCGTGAGGGTGTAGGTCTTCTTCTCAGCGGAAACGTTCAGGGTCTGGCCCATGCCGAGCCCGGTCTGCTGGTAGTACTTCTGACCCTCGGGGTTGAGCCCGGAGGCCTTCCACAGGTCCTTCTCCTTGGCATGGGTGCCCGAGTTGTCGCCCCGGGAAGTGAACACCGCTCCCTTGTCCGCGATCTGCTTCATAGCCTCGGCGGCGGACTTCATGCCCCTGATCCCTGCCGGGTCGGCCCTCGGGCCCACGATGATGAAGTCGTTGTGCATGACGAGCTTCCGGCTCACACCGTTGCCCTCGGCCATGAACTTCTTCTCGGCGGCAGAGGAGTGCACGAGCAGGACATCCGCCTCGCCCTTGGAGCCCATGGCCATGGCCTGGCCCGAGCCCACGGCAATGGTCTTCACGAAGTACCCGGTCTTCTTCTCGAAGATGGGGATGAGCACGTCCAGCAGACCCGTGTCCTGGGTGCTGGTGGTGGTTGCCAGGATGAGGTTCTTCTGGGCCGCCTCGGCGGGAGAACCCGCGACCAGGGCTGCCAGACACAGGGCCAGGATCCATACCAGTGACAGGTTACGCATCTTCATGATCTTCTCCTCTCATGTGTTCGCAGGGTCTACTGCTTCTTCTGCGCCTTGTACGCGTCGGACTCCGGGAAGAACAGCGGCTGGCCGTAGGTGTCCTTGCCGAAGTCCTCTATGATCTTCTGCCCCTTCTTCGGATCGGTGAGCCACTTCACGAAGGCAAGGGCCTCCTTGTGGTAGACCCTGGGGCACTTGGCCGGGTTCACCGGGATGAGCGAGATGTGATTCAGGAGTGCCTCGTCGCCTTCCACGAGCACCTCGAGCTTGATCTTGCCCTTGAGGGTGAGGAAGGTGGCCCGGTCGATGACCGTATACGAGGTCTTCTGATCGGCAAAGAGCAGCGTCGAGACATTCCCCTCGGATCCCTTCTCGTAGACCGTGTACCACGGGCCCGAGGGCTTGATGCCCGCGCCGTCCCACAGACCGAGCTCGGCCATGTGGGTTCCCGACTTGTCCCCGCGGCTGATGAAGGGTGCGGCCTTGGCGGCTATGGCCTTCATGGCCTCGGCGGCGGTCTTCATGCCCTTGATCCCGGCCGGGTCGGCTGCCGGGCCCACGATGACGAAGTCGTTGTACATGAGAGGGATGCGCTCCGTGCCGAAGCCCGCCGCCACGAACTTCTCCTCCAGGGCCTTGGCGTGCACCATGACGAGGTCCACGTTGCATCCCTCCCCGATCTTGAGCGCAGCGCCCGTGCCAGCGCCCACGTGCCGCACCCGCACCCCCGTCTCCTTCTCGTAGGCGTTCTCCAGGGCGGACACGATCCCGGCATCGATGGGGCCGATGGTGCTGGACATCAGGATGAACCCTGCGTCCTGTGCCTGCGAGAGCACGGGAAGACACATGAACAGACCGATAAGTACCGCTGTATACCCCTTCTTCATGATCCCTCCTCCATGTTTTGTTCAATCTGCCTGTCTGCGACAACTCCTCATAAAGAGGGACATCCCTCCGAACCCCTTCACCTCACACCCTGGCACATGCCGGATTACGCACGCCCCTGGCCGCCCTGCGGATACATGATCCGGCCGGTATCCCGGTTGCTGTATCCCTTGAGCGCACCAAGCAGCTCCTTGAAGCGTTCACACCTGATGAACTCCACAAGGGCCTGGACATGTCTCTCAAAGAAGTCGTCGCGCTTCACGATCAGGTCGAAACGCTCCTCGAAAATCCTGGAAAAAGCGAGCCTCGACGGGGTGGCCACCGACTCGGCGGCCACCCCGAAGTCCGCAGAGCCGTCGGATACGTGGCGTACCACATCGAAGTGGGTGAACACCTCGGTATCATACCCGGCGATGCGCCCCGGCCCCAGACCTTCCACTTGGAGCAGATGGTCCACCAGGGCCCTGACACCCGAGCCCTCCTGCCTGTTCACGAACCGCAAGCCCTTGTGCATGCAGTCCTTCAACGAGGTGATGGAAACATTCCTCGAGACATACCCGATGTTCCGGTAGAACAGGTTGATCACCACCACCTCCTCATGGTCAGGGAAATACTCTCCCAGAAAGGGGAAGGTGAAATCCCTGTTCTCGTGATCGTAGAGGTGGCTCATGGAGGCAGTGCAGAACCCGTCCCGCAGAAGCCTGATACCCTCCCTGCTCCCCACACTCGTGGAGAACAGGAGGAGCTCCGGTTCCATACGGTGGAACATGCCCTGGGCCATGGCGATGACCGGGTCGTCGGAGCCGCAGAGGAGGAGCACCTTCTTGTTGACCAGCGACTCCCAGAACGATTTCCTCACCGCACCCAGCGCCTTGCCCCTGACGAACTCCTCGAGCTCCAGGCGGGGGAAGAGCCATTTCCCCGTCACCTTGGTGCCCGGAAGCTTCCCCTCATTGAGCAGGGCATAGAGTTTCTTTTCATTGATCTTGAGGAGCTTCGATGCCTCTTTGACGGTTAATAGCTCTTTATTTTCACCATCCATGATTTTTTCTCCGATGATTCGGATATATCATAACCAATAAATATTTTCAACACACATGTCCCCTGGTGGCATGCATCTCCCTGGTCATGGGCCAAGGGCAGGAAATATAGGAGGGGTTCAAGACGGGGTTCAGGGATGAATGGGTATTCCCTGGGACGGGCTGGAAACGAAGATCGACCCGCCCCTGTGTACAGGGCGGGTCGGGAGCGGTTTTCTGCAGGTATTGCTTACGACTCGGTGCCGGCTGCGGGAGACTCGGCAGGTGCGGCCTCGGGCTTGGCCTTTGGCTCCCTGGGTTCTTTGGGCGCCTTGGGCTCCTTGGGAGCCTTCTCGGCCTTGGGCTCCTTCGCCTCCTTGGGTGACTTCTCGGCCTTGGCCTTTTTCTCCTTCTTCGGGGCAGGCGCCTCTGCGGGGGCCTTCTTGCCCTTTTCCTTCACCACCGGCGCGGCCTTCTTCTCTTCCCTGACGCGGGCCATCTCCCTGATCTTCTCTTCCTTTTCCGTGATGGCTTTCAGCCGTGCTGTCGTATCCTTTACCTTGGCCTTGATCTTGCGGACCACGGTGTCTTTCGCGATCTCCTTCTCACCGAGCCCGGCCCCCTTCAGGACCGCCAGGCGCGCCTCGAGCTTCTTGTCCCAGTATGCCTTCTGGGATTCCCTGGACGATTTCAACTTGGACGCCATTGCTGCTCCTTTCGACTCTTCACTTGTTCCGTAACGGGTGTAAAAGCACATATCCGCCTGTCTTGGCAAGGCTTTCTGTGTCTAGCACAGAATCACGGCCAATTCCAGCGCGAAGAACGGCTCTCCTGTGAACGGACCGTGCCGCGTTCGGGAAGTCCTCCCTCTGGACACGCCTTGTCTTTCCCGTACTGAACAGTACTATTCACAGTGACGCTGCTTTCTCTTCACGACGCATGAAAAACCCTACGCGCAAAGGAGGTATCTCTGGATGAAGGCTCTTGTGTTGTTCTACTCCATGTACGGACACATCTACCAGATGGCCCAGGCGGCGGCCAAGGGCGTGCACGAGGTCAAGGGCGCAGAGGTGGACCTCAAGCAGGTCCCGGAGACGCTGAGTGATGCCGTCCTTGCGAAGATGGGGGCGCTCGAGGCCCGCAAGGCCTTCGCACATGTGCCTGTCTGCGAGGTGGGGGAACTCGCGGACTACGACGCCATCATCTTCGGTGCACCCACGCGCTTCGGCAACATGTGCGGCCAGATGCGGCAGTTCCTCGACGCCACGGGCCAGCTCTGGGCCAAGGACGCGCTGGTGGGAAAGGTGGGCAGCGTGTTCACGTGCAGCGCTACCCAGCACGGCGGCCAGGAGTCCACCATCCTGAGCTTCCACATCACCCTGCTCCACCTGGGCATGATCGTGGTGGGCCTGCCGTACTCCTTTGAGCTGCAGAAGGACATCCACGAGGTCACGGGGTGCTCCCCCTACGGGGCGTCCACCATTGCGGGCGGTGACGGCAGCAGAATGCCGAGCACCCACGAGCTTACGGGCGCCCGGTTCCAGGGAAGGCACGTGGCCGACATCGCGGCCAGGCTGTTCGGATAGGCACCGGAGACGTAAGCGATCCTCAGCCGCGCAGCCTCTTCCTGAGCTCCTTGATCAACGCCAGGCAGACCTGGTTTGCATCCGCCACGATGGCTACGTCGGCCATCTTCATCATGGGGGCGTTGGGGTTCTTGTTCACCGCGATGATGAACCCGGCGTCGATGATGCCCGCGGTGTGCTGGATGGCGCCGCTTATGCCGAAGGAGAAGAGCACCTTGGGCCTGATGTGCCGGTCGGCCTGGCCCACCAGGGTGTCCTCGTCCGCCCATTGTGCATACACCACCGGCCTGGTGGCGCCTACCTCGCCGCCCAGGAGACGGGCGAGTTCGAACAGGTTCTTGAATTTGGCCTTGCCCCCCATGCCCCTGCCGCCGCACACCACCACGGCCGCATCCTCGAGCTTCTGGGTGAGCGGGGGCCTGTGCTCGTAGCCCGTGATCCGGATGCGGTCGGCCGGCAGGTCCTTCGGCAGGGGAACCCGGACGATCTCGCCCGTTGCCTCGTAGTTGTGGGGGATCTCCCGGAAGACACCCGGCCTCACCGTGGCCATCTGGGGCCGCTTGTGGGGCGTCACGATCTTGGTGAGGAGATTTCCCCCGAAGGCCGGCGCGGTCTGCACGAGCAGGCCGTCGTCATCCACGTCGAGCCCCACGCAGTCGGCGGTGAGCCCGGTGCCGAGCCGTTTGGCAACCCTCGGCGCGAACTCCCTGCCGAAGGAGGTGGCGCCCACGAGGATGATCTCCGGCCGGTACTGCCGGGCGAGGCGCTCCATGAGGGTCACGTACCGGTCAGAGGAATAGTTCTTCAGGGACTCGTCCTCCACCAGGTAGACCTTCTGTGCGCCGTGGGCGATGTACTCGCCCACCCATTCATCGGTGTTGCAGCCGAACACGGTGGTGCACACCGTGGCGTTCAGGGGCCTTGCGAGGTCCGTGGCACGGGAGATGAGCTGCAGGGTCACCCGGTTCTGGAAGTAGTTCCGGTAGTCGCCGAAGACCCAGATCTCGGATTTCGCTGTGACCATTGCCTATCCCCTGCCTTCCCGCTCGATGTCTTTCCTGATGATGCCGCCTATCATGGTGTCAAAGCGCTCGAACAGGTTCTCCACGATCCTCTTGGGCGCTCCCTTGAGCACTATGTTCTGCTTCTCGGCCCTGGGGGCATACACGTCCAGGATCTTGGTGGGAGAGCCCTTGATACCGATGGTTTCCGGGTCGAGCCCAAGGTCGGACGCGCTCACGGTGAGGATGTTCGTTTCTCCAAATGCGTCCTGGAGGCCCGATAGCGCTACGTAGCGCGGCTTGAAGGCATGGGTGTTCACCGTCACCAGGCAGGGCAGTTCCGCCTCCAGGGTCTCGAGGAAATTGTCCGATACCCGCCGGATCCGCACCGAACGCCCTTTGACCTCGAGCTCGTCCGCATAGGTGACCACGGGGACCCCGAGCTCCTCGGCCAGCTGGGGACCCACTTGGGCGGTCTCGCTGTCCGTGGTGTGGCACCCTGCTAGGATGAGGTCGAAGTCCGCGCAGAAGATCTCTACGGCCCGGGCCAGGGTGAAGGAGGTGACGTTCGTGTCCGCGCCGGCCATGGCCCTGTCGCTCAGCATGAGGCACCGGTCCGCGCCCATGGCGATGGCTTCCCTGAGTATTTCCTCGGCCATGGGCGGCCCCATGGTGACGGCCGTGATGTGGCCGCCGCAGTGCTGCTTGATGGTGAGCGCAGCCTCCAGGGCATTCTTGCAGGCAGGGTTCATCATGCCGTCCGACAGGTCGCGGCGGAGCGTCCCGGTCTTCGCGTCCCAGGGCAACTCGCTTGCCATGGGCACCTGCTTCATGCAGACGATCATCTTCACCATCGCAGATGTCCCCTCAGCCTCAGGTGAGCTCGCTCAGCACGGCCCGGGAGATGACGAGCCGCTGGATTTCGCTGGTCCCTTCGTAGATCTCCGTTACCTTGGCGTCCCGGAAGTACCGCTCCACGTCGTACTCCTTGCTGTACCCGTAGCCGCCGTGGATCTGCACGGCCCTGCCCGTCACCGTGGTGGCGGTTGTGCTGGCATAGAGCTTGGCCATGGCCGCCTCCTTGCCGAAGGACTTTCCTGCGTCCTTGAGTGCGCACACCCGGTACACCAGCAGGCGGGCCGCGTCGATCTCCACCGCCATGTCTGCCAGCAAGTTCTGGATGGACTGGAACGCGGAGATGGGCTTTCTGAACTGCTGGCGCTCCTTTGAATACTTCACCGATGCCTCGAAGGCGGCGTTCGCGATGCCCACGGCCTGGGCCGCGATGCCGATGCGCCCGGTGTCCAGCGTCTCGAGAGCGATCTTGATGCCGTCGCCGATCCTTCCCAGGAGGTTCTCCCTCGGCACGCGGCAGTCCTCGAAGAAGAGCGACGAGACCGGGTTCGCCCGCATGCCGCAGAGGTCTTCGATCTCGCCCACGCTGTAGCCGGGCATGTCCCGCTCCATGATGAACACGCTGGCGCTGCGGGAGGGGTTCGCCGCGTCGGTCACGGCGAAGATGAGCGGCAGGCTGCACACCCCGCCGTTGGTGACGAAGATCTTGGTACCGTTGACGATGTAGCCGTCACCCGAGGCCACGGCGTGTGTCTCCACGCCCGCGGCGTCAGAGCCCGCGTTCGCCTCGGTGAGGCAGAAGGCGCCGATGCACTCGCCGCTGGCGAGCCTCGTCACGAAGCGCTCCTTCTGCTCCTCGGTGCCGAACTGCAGAATGGGGTAGATACCCACGCTGTTGTGCACGGTGACGCACAGGCCCATGGCGCCGCTCACCCGGGAGATCTCCTCGATGGTGATGGCGTAGCTGATGCTGTCCAGGTCCGCGCCACCGTACCTCCGGGGCACCTGGAGGCCGAAGAAGTTCAGCGGCCGCATCTTCTCCACCACCTCCCATGGGAAGCGGGCGTCCCGGTCCACATCGTGGGCTATGGGACCGAGCTCGGCCTCGGCAAACTCCCGGACCGCCTTGCGGACCAGCTTGTGCTTCATGCAGGGGTCAAGTCTCACGTAGGGTGCTCGCTCGTTCTGTTCAGTCGCCTCAAGAACATATCGCCGCTCACGGAAACGGCATGGCGCGCACCATAGCGTAAAACAGGGGAAAACTCAAGGGGCACCAGGAGATGCGCTCACGGGCGGGATGCCCGATCCTTCAGCGCAGTTTCCTGATCTTCGAGGGCCGGGGCCCTTCCTGGTCCTGTCGGGCAGAGGAATAGCTGTTGCGCTTTTCCTTGGCCCTGTACATGGCCTGGTCGGCCCGCTTCAGGAGGGTTTCCGCGTCATGCCCGTCGTCCGGGTACGTGCTGATGCCGATGCTGGGTGTCACGAAGTCGATCTTCGTGCCCTGGATGTCGTAGGGCCTGCCGAGGGTCTTGATGATCCTTTCGGCAAGCCTTTCGGGGCTCGGCCTCGACGTGCCCCCGATGATGATGGTGAACTCGTCGCCGCCCAGCCTGCTGACATAGTCCGTATCCCTCAGGATGCCCCTCAGGCGCGAGGCCACCTGCACCAGGAGCATGTCGCCGATCTCGTGGCCATAGACATCGTTGACCTTCTTGAAGTGATCCAGGTCGATGAACAGCACCGAGCGGTAGTTCTCGTACCTCCTCGCCTCCCTGATGGCATCGTCGAGCTTTTCCAGGAAGGCCTTCCTGTTGTGCAGGCCGGTGAGGGTGTCGTGATAGGCGAGGTATTCCAGTTCCTGCTCTGAGCGCTTCCTGTCTGAGATGTCGCGGATGATGCCGCAGAAGCCTGTGGGGTCGCCGTTCCTGTCGCGAAGGAGCGAGACCGATGCCTCCACGAAGATCTTTGTCCCGTCCTTCTTCATGAGCTCCCAGTCAAAGGACTTCGTGGGAGTGCCCGTGACGAAGACACTGTGGAAGGTTTCGAAGACCTGCCGGGCGTTGGCCTCGTCCATGAGTCTCTGGTAGTTGAGACCCATGAGCTCGTCCGCCTGGTATCCGATGTGCGCAGGGACCACGTCGTTGAAGAAGGTGAAGTTGCCTGCCAGATCCACCTCGAAGTACCCGTCCTCGATGGAATCGAGGATGGTGCGGAACCTGATCTCGCTCTCGATGAGTGCCTGCTCCGTTTCGAGGGTATCGGTGACATCCTTGGCAATGCCGCGGACGGTCCTCGTTCCGTCGGCCCTGACCGCGAGAAGGTTCTTGTGCTCCACGATGCGCCTCCGCCCGGCCTTGTTGATGAGCGGGATCAGGCCCTCGTCCCGGCCGTTCTCCACCACCCGGTCGAGGTAGCCCTGGAAATGCGCCCTGTCCTTTTCCAGGAGAAGGTCCTTCACGTTGAGGCAGAGCATCTCTTCCCTGGAGTAACCGAGAAACCCGATGAACCTGGGGCTGACCCCGGTGAAGTTGCCCTCGAGGTCGTGCTCGAAAATGAACTCGTTCACGCTCTGGTAGATCTCGTAGAACTGCGCCGGGTCATCACAGGACAACTGCTCGAACTCGGCTATCCTCTTTTCCAGGGCCGCCCTGGTTTCCCTCTCGCCCATCTCGTCCGCCTCCGGCATCACCGCCCCGGGTCCACGCTGCAGGCATTGCGGGGCAATGCCTCTTGGGCAATGCGGCGCACAGGTCCGTTCCCATGGGGATTCCATGTTGAGTGAACAGGCTGTCCCGGGGGCATGGAAGGGCACACTGCAGGCCATGCACCCTGGCCCTGGGGCAGTGTTCCGAGATCCATCGTTCCCTCCATGCACGTACATCAATTGAATTACAACACATATCGGATCTTCTGGAGAGAAACATTATCGCGCTCCTACCCTGCCGGATAATTCATCATGATCGGCGATTTTCAGCAGTTATTCCCATGGAATAACCGGATCATACAGAAGCTCAAATGATTTCAACGCGTCAGGCATAACC
This sequence comes from Deltaproteobacteria bacterium, assembly GCA_029547045.1. Classification (GTDB taxonomy): domain Bacteria; phylum Desulfobacterota; class Desulfomonilia; order UBA1062; family UBA1062; genus MWEI01. The sequence goes on from JAKPQL010000096.1 coordinate 24,456, forward strand.
AGGTAACTGCCTGATATTCCATCTATTATTTTTTCGCGGAAAAAGAGACCGGGCCTTGACTTGGCGTGAGAGAATCTTATCATATGGAACAAGCCTTGGGACTACATTTCAAAGGGATGACATCCCATAGACCCTCGCTTGAAATGTACCCGAGGCTTTTTTTCTATCCGGTTGATTTCCTTCTGATCTCAGAGCGATTTGCCCTTTTTCTCGTCGATTCTCCGGAACATCCGTGCACACGACGTCCACGACCAGTCCGATGGTCTTGAGGACGCCGGGAGTTCATCTCCCCCGCCGGTGCATGCGGCCCTTTCCGTAGAGCCCGTCGAGGACCCTCCTGACAGAGGAGTTCCTCTTCTTGAGAACCTTTGACCCCCGGGTGATCTTGCACAGGCTGATCCGATAGCGGGCAGCGATGTCCCTCTGGGTCTTGCCCTCATGGAGTTCCTTGAGGAGCTGCCACCGCAGGGCAAGGTCTCTGAGCTCCTTGGGGGTGAAGATCTCCTCGAAAAAGGTCTTCATCTCGTCGTAATCCGTGATCCCGGCAAAGACCTTCTCCAGCTCAATGGCGGACTCATCGGGGGATCGAGGGATTTTCATGGGAAAAACCTAGCCGAAAGGCCGCTCGCCTGTCAAAGTCTTTTTCCTCCCTTGAGCCCATTGTGCGCACAGGTCTCTGCAGGTACTGTTTGACACCACCGTGATCATCCCGTACATCATGTCCGTTGACCATTCCTCCAAGGAGACATGGGCATGAGACTGGTTTCGTGGAACGTGAACGGCCTGCGGGCAGCCATCAAGAACGGGTTTCTGGACAGCGTCGCCTCCATGAACCCGGATATCCTGTGCCTCCAGGAAACGCGTGTCTCCCCCCACGAGATCAACGTCGAACTCCCGGGCTTCCACCCGTTCTGGAACACGGCACAAAAGCGCGGGTATTCAGGGACGGCCATATTCAGCAGGACCGAGCCCCTGGGCGTCTCGTACGGTCTCGGCATGGCAGAGCACGATGCCGAGGGCCGCGTCATCACCCTGGAGTTCGAGCGGTTCCACCTGGTGAACGTCTACACCCCCAATGCCCAGCACGAGCTGACGCGCCTCGATTACCGGCAGCAATGGGACGCGGACTTCCTGTCTCACCTCGTTATGCTGGAGCGGACCAGGCCCGTGATCTTCTGCGGCGACCTGAACGTGGCCCACAGGGAGATCGACCTGAAAAACCCCAAGGCGAACGAGCGCAACCCGGGCTTCACCATTGAAGAGAGGACCGGCTTCGACCGCTACATCTCCCACGGGTTCATCGACACCTTCCGGGAGTTCAACAAGGAACCGGGCAACTACACGTGGTGGTCCTACCGGTTCCGCGCGCGGGAAAAGAACATCGGGTGGCGCATCGACTACTTCTGCATCTCAAAGGCCCTCAGGCCGGCCCTGAAAGGCGCCTGCATCTACAAGGACATCTACGGCTCGGACCACTGCCCGGTGGGTATCGAGCTTGCCCTTCCCTAGCCCCCTGCTCTCCGGACCCCTTACGCCTCAGCCCCGCCTCGCCGGATCTCCTCACACCAGGACACGATCCTGTCGCGGATGGCGTCCCGTATGGCGCGCACGCCCTCCATGACCTCCTCGCGGGTCCCGGTGAGTGCGGCAGGGTCGGGGAAGCTCCAGTGGATCTGCCGGACAAGGCCGAGGAACACGGGGCACTTCTCCGCAGCGGCCCGGTCGCATACGGTGATGATGTGGGAGTACACCTCGCCCGACTTGTACACGTCGTACACGCTCCGGGGACGGCTTGCCGATATGTCGATCCCCACCTCGCGCATGGCCTCTACGGCGAGCGGGTTCACCGCATCCGAGGGGCAGATGCCCGCACTCTGCGCCTCGAACAGGGACGGGCACACATGGTTGAGCCAGGCCTGGGCCATCTGGCTCCGGGCGCTGTTGTGCCCGCATACGAACAGCACCTTGTACGAACCCGGCATGGATGCCTCCCCCTCCCAGGATCCTACCAGCTGAACTTCTCCCGCGAGACTCCGGCCTCATCGATGCCCAGGGAGGCGAGCACCTCCAGGGTGGAGTCCATCATGGGCGGCGGGCCGCAGAGGAAGAAGGCCGCGCCCGGTGCAACCCCGTATCGCTTGAAGACCTCCGGGCCTACCCTGCCCGCCTCGAAGCGCACCCGAGGAAAGTCTTCCCGGAAATGCCTGTTCACGTCATCGTCCCGGCTCAGGTTGAAGATGACCTTCAGGTCCAGGGCCCTGGTCATGTCCCGGATCTCGTCCGCGCATAGGACATCGTCGATGCCCTTGTTGGACCAGAAGAGCCTGACCCGGTTAGTGGCCTTGATGTTCCGGAAATGGCGCAGGACACTCAGGAAGGGGGTAATGCCAACGCCCCCCGCGATCATGACGATGTCCGGCTGCGCATCGATGTCCCTGCAGAAGACGCCCAGCGGCCCCATGCACTTCACCGGAGCCCCGGGCGACAACCCGGGGATGGCCGAGGTGAACCTGCCGATCCTCTTTATGGTGAACCGCAGGAGCTCATCCTCGGGCGCACACGAGATGGTGAAGGGATGGGGCTCGCTCCACCCGTCGGGCCGCATGATCCGCAGGGAGGCGAACTGTCCGGCCTTCCTCTGTCTGAACCTCTCGTCCGAACCTTCCAGGTACAGCGAGTTGATGTCATGGTTCTCGGGCACCACCCGCACCACCTTCCACAGGTTTGTCCGATCCTGGTTGGCTTCCGGCGTGGTCATTGTATCTCCTCCTTTGTGAGAGTACCGCCGCGTATCAGCCCGGCACACGGACAGCCACACGGTGGCGCATATATGTCTGTATAACCTCAATGGGGTTGTACGCGCAATGCCCCCAAAGGGCAAAAAAGGCACTGCAGGAGATATTCTGGGGGAAAGGTGTCATGCGGGGCAGGCACCAATACCTGTCCCGAATCCGGAACACTGTCTTGGAAGCGCGCTATTCAGTGGATGAGGCCAGCCTCACCCGCCGTCCAGCCCGTGGTGCTCGCGCTCCCTGAACCACCCGTGCGGGTTCTTGAGGTACTCCTCGATGTTCTTGAGGTGGATGAAGTTCTCGCGTTCGGAGAGCTCTATGGCCTTGAGCACCTCCCGGTGAGCCGGGTCCTTGACCATTTCAGAGGACATGGACAGGAACCGTGTGGTCTTTCTGACGAACCGGGCCGCGATGTCCATGGCCGTGATGTCGTCGAAATCGGCCAGGGCCTTGTTCATGGAGCTGGAGAGCTTTTCCTCGTAGTCGTCGAAGTCGGCCAGGGCGATGCTCACCGGTTCGCTTTGTCCCGAGGAGCCGTCCGGTGACGCGATCCTGGCGCGCAGGTCATGGAGACTCTTGCAGTGTTCCGTGCCCTTTTCGGCATAATCCCTGAACACTGCCTTCCCCAGCGGGCTCTTGATCCGATCGGCCAGACGACGGAAGAATGCCACCTCCCGCCGCTCGCTCTCAAGCACCTCTTCGATGATGTTGATGGTGTCTGCGTTGTACATGGAAACCTTCCTTTCACTCAGGAACAGTCATTTCATACCAGGAGTCACCATAGCAAAATCATGGATGGAAATAAAGAGTTTTTTCACAATCCACCCTCATGGTGTCGATGGGTGTGTTTGGACGGGCAAGATACGGCAAAACATATCGATCATTTCCCCTTGGACAGGGTGCATCACCGGTATCTCGGAAGGTCCCTCGTCTCCTGGAAGTATGCCTCCACACCGATCTCCCCCATGCGCGAGTTCATTTCCTCCCACCTGTGCCTGAGGTCCGGATCGAAGGTGACCCTGTCGCAGGGAAATTCACTGCACTGAAAGCAGAAATCCACTTCCTTGTCCCTGGTGCATGCGGGCACGATGCACCCCGGGTACCGGCATGCGCCGCCACGGCACCCGGGGCAGTCGGCGCCTGCCAGGTGGGAGAGGAGGTCCCTGAACTGCGGATACCCCCTGAAGACTGGCTGGAACGCGGAGAACCGCTCGGCGTACCGGTCAAAGGAGCCCAGGAGTTCCCTGATCCGCACGCTCAGCTCCCGGATCTCCCCGCTGCTGCTGGCGAGACACTTCCTGCAGTCCAGGCCGCAGGGAGCCAGGTGTTCAAGGATCTCTTCGTAACCCATGTACGTACCCCCTCCTCTTCAATCGATTCTGAGCACCTTGGCGCCCCGGATGGTTCGTCGCTTGAGCTCCATGAGGGCCGTGTTCGCCTCGTCGAGCCGGTATTCCTGGACCTCGGGCAGGATGGGGATCTCGGATGCCAGCTGCAGGAATTCGGCGATGTCGGCCCGGGTGACGTTGGCCACGCTCTTGATCTCCTTTTCCATCCAGAGGTGTCCCGGGTAGTCGAGCCCCAGCAGCGCTTCCTTGTCGGCCTCTTCCTTCCGGATGGCATTGATCACGAGCCTGCCGCCAGGCTCGAGACTGGCCAGGGCCTCCACGACGGGCCTCCACGCAGGCGTCGTGTCGATGATGGAGTGGAGTCGCTCGGGCGCCGTATCCATGGTGTCCCCGGCCCACGAGGCACCCAGGGACAGGGCGAACTCACGCTCCCCGGGACTCCGGGCAAAGACGTGCACCCGGGAGCCGGGGAATCGGCGGCGGACCATCATGAGCACCAGGTGGGCGGAGGCGCCGAACCCCGTGAGACCCAGGGGCTGACCGTTCTCCAGCCCCGCAAGCCGCAGGGAGCGGTACCCGATGGCCCCGGCGCAGAGCAGGGGCGCTGCCTGGGCATCGGTGAAGATGTCCGGTACGGGATGGGCGAAGCCCTCGGGCACGCACATGTACTCGGCGTACCCTCCATGCGCGTCGCGCCCCGTTGCCCTGAACCCGGGGCAGAGGTTCTCGTGCCCGGCGAGGCAGGAGGGGCATTCCCCGCAGGCACTGAAGATCCACCCCACCCCTACCCGGTCATTGATGCGGAAACGCCTTGCATCCCGGCCCATGCCAGCCACCACGCCCACCACCTGGTGGCCCGGGATTACCGGGAAGACGGGTGGCGGGGTGCGGCCCTCGATCTCGTCCAGCTCGGTGTGGCACACCCCGCACGCGCGGACGCGGATGAGGATCTCGCGGTCGCCCGGCTCGGGCATGGGCATGTCCATGCGTTCCAGGGGGGTGTCGGTCTTGGTCAGATCACAGGTCCTGTTCAGGACAAAGGCCTTCATGCCTCCTCCCTGCGCTTTCGATTTCATGATAATTATAATGGAGGAGAGCGGCCAAGTCACCAGATCCCTTGGCCGGGGCCCCTTTCGTTGACATCGGGCATGCTTGCCGGTAAGATGCGAACAGATATCAATGCAATCTGTTGGAATGGCACGTCACCATACACGGTTCCACCATAGACAAGGAGGAGCGAATGAGCGTTCTTTCAAGGAGCTTTTCCACAGCCCGCACGTGCACTGTCCTGTTCCTGTTCTCCATCCTGGCTTCCTGCGGAGGGGGTGGTGGCGGGGGAGGAGGAGGCGACGGCGGCGAGACGGTGGTCTTCCCGGACGTGTACAACTACAGCCTCGGTGTCGATGCTCTGGACCCCTTCACCATCAGCAGCTACAACGTCCAGGACACGGGGATAACCCTGGGAACCCTCGGTCCGCTCACCGGCACCTATGCCATGGAGAGCGGCGAATGGTCAATGGATGCAGGTTCCCTCGTCAATGTGAGGAATGTCCAGTGGCATGCCCCGGACGATACCTTCACCATCACGGTCACGGATGAACTCGTCGGAACCATCGGCGATAAGCCCGATACCGGCTCGTTCCAGGTGAGCGGGGGCTCGACCCCCATCATCGTGGCCATCACGGCCCAGGGTGTCACCCTCAACGGGGCCGCCTACACCTGGGATGCATACCTCTCACTGTATGCGGACTCCGGGGAGGACCTCTGGAAACGCGAGGGAGCGCTGGCCGGGCTCATCATAACCCTCATCCAGGAGGAGGTAGCATTCTCCGCCGACACGCTGCGCCTGATCGAAACCAGCAAGGCCACCCTGGAAATCCCCCAGGACCTCGTCAACGACGGATCCACCTTCCCGGGCACGCCGCCGGCCAGCCTCCCGGCCACGGGGAAACGCACACTTTCCTGGAACCATGCCGGCGGAGACACGGCCGTGGGGCCCGGCGACAACTTCTCCTGGTCATTTGACTGGTTCTGGTCCGACGACCCCGCGAACGACATTGACTATCTAAACAACGGCGAGATCTCCCTGCTGGGCCTCCTCGAGTACAAGGACGAGGGCGCGTCCGAGGTGCTCATCACGGACATGGGCTTCCTCCCTGACGGGGCCAGTGCAGGCGGTGTCTTCTACGACGGGTTCATGGTCATGGTCACCGAGGAGGTCTCACCCGGTGTGATAATCATCAACAGCGACGACTCCCTCGTCTATGACGGGGGGTACTCCATCGTGTTCTCCGAGGACTGACCCATGCCGCCATGCTGCGGACCGTGGGCGTCAGGAACCGCCTGGCGTCCGCAGCATGGCCGTCTCTCTCCGGCAACGGCACTGGAGTATTGACAAAGCGCGCGAAATCAATGTTATGTCTTCACCAGTGCCTCCAAGGCACACCGTGAATTACCCGTGATCCACGGAAACAAAGGGGATATGAAATGATCCATGTGGAAAAACTCACCAAGTACTACGGCGACTTCTGCGCCGTAAACGGCATCGACCTGGACGTGCGCACGGGTGAGATCACCGGCCTGTTGGGGCCCAACGGTGCCGGGAAGACCACCACCCTTCGCATGCTCACCGGCTACCTGGAGCCCACCTCGGGCACCATCCGGGTCGACCGGCACGACACATCCACGGACATGCTGTCAATCAAGCGCCTCATGGGCTACCTCCCCGAGTCCGCGCCGCTCTACCACAACATGCTGGTCTACGACTACCTGGACTATGTGGCGCGCATCAGGGGGCTTGCGGACGGGAAGAAGGACGAACGGATACGCGCCATGGCCGACCTGTGCGGCCTGCGCGGCATCATGCACAAGCCCGTGGGCGAGCTTTCCAAGGGCCTGAAGCAGCGGGTCGGGCTGGCCCATGCCATGATCGACGACCCGCAGGTTCTGGTCCTGGACGAGCCCACCTCCGGGCTGGACCCGAACCAGATCGTGGAAATCCGCGACATCATCCGCACCATCGGCAGGGACAAGACCATCATCCTGTCCACCCACATCCTGAGCGAGGCCGAGGCCACCTGCGACCGCATCGTCATCATTGACCGCGGCAGGATCGTGGCTGACGGAAGCACCGAGATGCTCAAGCAGGGAGCGGGCCATGACAGGACCATCTCTCTGACGCTCGCCGGGGTCGACGCCGCACAGGCAAAGGCGATGCTCTCGGACCTGCCGGGCATCACCGGCATCGACGAGGAGCCTTCCGGTGCGCCGGGCGAGCTGCGGCTCACCCTTGCCGCCACCGGGACGGACGACCTGCGCGCCGCAGTCTACCGCGCCGTGCGCGCCACAGACTGGACCCTGCTGGAGCTCCGCCAGGAAGGCAAGTCCCTGGAGAAGGTCTTCAGGGAGCTAACCCAGGAGGCATGACATGGCCCAGACCCTGCACATCTTCGCCAAGGAACTCAGGGACTACTTCGTCTCGCCCATCGCGTACATCGTGATCTGCATCTTCCTGCTCATCACGGGGTGGTTCTTCTTCGCCACCTTCTTCATCATGGACCAGACCACGCTCCGCTCATATTTCGCCCTGCTCCCGCTGGTGTTCCCCTTCGTGATCCCGGCCGTCACCATGCGCCAGTTCGCAGAGGAACTGCACATCGGCAGCCTGGAGATGCTGCTCACCCTGCCGGTCCGGCTCTCCCACGTGATCACGGGGAAGTTCCTCGCATGCACGGCCTTCGTGGCGCTCATGCTGGCCCCCACGCTCTCGTACGCCGTCTGGGCGTCCTTCATGGGCGACCTCGACTGGGGGCCGGTGGCGGGAGGGTTCCTGGGGGCGCTCATCCTGGGGGCAGCCTACGCTGCCGTGGGCATCTTCGCCTCCACGCTCACCAAGAACCAGATCGTGGCCTTCATCGTGGGCATGATCATCTGCTTCGGCCTGAGCCTCGTGGACAAGATGCTCTTCTTCTTCCCCGCCCCTCTCCTGCCCTTCCTGCAGTACCTGGGCGCATCCAGCCACTTCGAGAACATCGCCAAGGGCATCGTGGACACCCGCGACCTGGTCTACTTCCTGAGTGTCGCCTTCGTCGCGCTCTACGGAGCCCACCTCGTCATGCAGGAAAAGCGGTAGGGAGGCGGCCATGAAGAAACCTTCACGCTACGGAAAGTTCCTCGTGTACCTCGTGGTCGTCGTACTCATCAACCTCGTGTCCGCCACCCTGTTCGTCCGGTTCGATCTCACCGGGTCCAGGGTCTATTCTCTGTCCAAGGTGAGCAGGGAGTCCGTGGCCACACTCTCGGAGCCGCTGACCATCAACGTCTTCTTCACCCGCAACCTGCCGGCACCCTACAACACCGTGGAACAGTACCTCAGGGACCTGCTGGCCGAGTACGCGCTGCACGCCAACACCTACTTCAACTACCGGTTCTTCGACGTGAGCGCCGAGGGCGACATCGATGCGGAGCGCACCGAGGAGTCGCGGAAGCTCGCGGATGCGTACGGTATCAACCCGGTGCAGATACAGGTGGTGGATAAGGACGAGATGAAGTTCAAGAAGGCCTACATGGGCCTGGTGGTGATCCACGGGGACATGGTAGAGCGCATCCCCACCATCACCCGGACGGACGGCCTCGAGTACACGCTGACCACGGCCATCCAGCGCCTCAGCAACAAGACCACTGCGCTCCTCAAGCTCAAGGACAAGGTGCAGGTGCGCCTCTACCTCTCCTCGTCGCTGCAGGACGTCTCCGACCGCATGGGCATCAAGGACATAGCCGCGGTTCCCGACCAGGTGAAGCAGGCCGTGGACGAGCTGAACGGCCGCATGTACGCAAAGCTCGACTACTCCTTCTCCGACCCCGGGAGCGATACCGAGGTCGACGAGATCTCCCGGAAGTACAACCTCATGACGCTCAAGTGGGGTGCACTGGACGGCGGGAAGATCCCCGCAGGCTCGGCCGTGATCGGGCTGGTTGCCCAGTACAAAGAAAGGGCGCACGTGATCCCGGTGCTCCAGGCCTTCAACGTCCCCCTGTTCGGGACCCAGTACAAGCTCACCGACATGAAGGCCCTGCAGGAAGGGCTCGAACAGGGCATCGAGTCGCTCATCGGCATCAACGAGACCCTGGGCTACCTCTCCGGCAAGGGGACGCTCGAACCATACGGCGCGCCCGGTTCCCCGGCGTCCCTGGCGAACTTCCACGGCCTGGCGTCACGCACCTACTCCATCAGGGAGATATCCCTGGACAAGGGCGTCCCCGATGGGCTCGGATGTCTCCTCATCGTGCGTCCCACCGAGCCGTTCAGCGAGTACGACCTGTACCAGATCGACCAGGCCCTCATGAAGGGCACGAGCCTTGCCGTTTTCCTCGACCCCTTCATCGAGGCGGCACAGCCCGGCGGGGCCATGCCCCAGCAGGGTCAGCTCATGTCCGTGGACACCGGCCTGGAAAAGCTGCTGGGTCACTACGGCATCGGCGTGAGAAAGTCCCTGGCCCTGGACGAGAAGTGCTACCGCCAGCGCATGCCCGAGCAGTATGGCGGCGGGGAGCAGGCCCTCTACTTCGCCCCCATCATCGAGAGTTCCCAGATCAACACCAGCCCGGCGTACATGAAAAACATCAAGGAGCTCATCACCTACAAGATCGCCCCCCTGACCGTCGACGAGGCCCTTCTGAAGAAGCGCGGCCTGAGGGCCACCACCCTGTTCACCACCTCGGACAGTGCATGGGAGATGAAAGGCCAGATAATGCTGAACCCCATGTTCATCAGGCCTCCGGCCGATCCCGCAGCCAGGGGCAGACTGCCCCTTGCCTGCATGGTCGAGGGGAGCTTCCCGAGCTACTTCGCCGGCAAACCCATTCCGGCAAAGCCCGCGGCCTCAACCGCTGACGCACCCGCTCAGGACACCGTGAGCACGCAAACGCCCGGTACCGCCTCGGGCGTACCAGAGGTGAAGGAGGCCCCCATCGCCTCTTCGAAGCCCGCCAGGATCTTCCTCATCGGTTCTTCGGAGATGATCACGGACAACCTCATCTCCGAGCAGGGAGAGAACACCAACGCCACCTTTGTCATGAACGTCATCGACGTGCTCAACGACCGACTCGAGATAGCCCTCATGCGCAGCAAGACCCAGGCATTCAACCCCCTCCAGGTGACCGACGATGCGGTGAAGGTCCTGGCCAAGGCATTCAACATCGCAGGCCTCCCCCTTCTCGTCATCGTGGCCGGTCTCTTCGTGTGGCTCCGGCGGCACTCCCGCAAGAAGCGCATCGAGGCTGCATTCACAGAAAGGGGGAACGCATGAAGATCAGAAAGGAATACCTCCTGCTGGCCCTGCTCATAGCCTCGTCCATCGGCTACCTCCTGTTCCAGAAGGCCGACCGGCTCAACTACCGCCTGCCCATCCTCCAGAAAGTCACGGCGCAGGACATCACCAGGATAGAGGTGGTCAGGGACCAGGAGTCGTACGTCCTCTCCAGGGAGGGCGCATCCTGGCTCATATCCCCCCGGAAGTGGCGCGTCGACCAGACCAAGGCCTCCGAGATGACACAGGCCCTTTCCGAGCTCGCCATCACCGACCTGGTGTCCGAGTCCGGGGGCTTTGAACGCTATGAGCTGGACAACAAGGGGAAGGCCGTTCTCAAGGCCTATGCGGGTCAGAAGCTGGTGCGTGAACTCGTGGTGGGAAAGGCGGCCCCCACCTTCAACCACACCTACGTCATGCTGCCCGGCGACAGGAAGGTCTACCTCGCAGGAGGCGACCTGCCGCGTCTCTTCCTGGCACCGGCATCAGAACTGCGGGATATGCTCGTGTTCAGCCTCACCCCGGCGGAGATCACCCGTATGGACATCGAGCATGCGGGCGTGAAGACAACGCTCACCAAGGTGGAGGACGCCCCTCCGGCCGGCACTGACATCCCGGAGGGGACGAAGCTGTACACCTGGAAGGACCAGTCCGGGACCGTGGTGGACAAGGCTCAGGTCGACTCGTTCCTGGCGGGCCTGAGCAAGGTCTACTGCGGGGAATACCTGGACGACGCCGCAAAGGAGCGGCTCGTCTCGCCGGTGACCTCTCTGGTCCTTACCGGATCCCGGAAACAAACCCTCTCCATCTTTGCCAGGGACAACGACAGGATACCGGCGCTGTCGACCGAGACAGCCTCCCCCTTCGTCCTTCCCGACTACAAGTACGAGGAGATGGACAAGTTCCTGCGAAGTGTGACAAGGAAATGACAGAGACCTGCAAAGGAGATCGAATCATGGATCGTGGGACCATGCCCAAGGTGCTCGTGGCGGACATCGGCGAAGCCGACCTTTCCTACCTTCTCTACGAGGGGGACGGTCCCACCATCGTGCTTCTGCATGCCACGGGATTCCTCCCCTGGCTCTGGCACCCCATTGCCCGCGATCTCTCGCCCCGCTGGCGGGTGATCGCCCCGTACTTCTGCGACCACCGGGAGTCGGACCCCCACCAGGGCGGTCTCAACTGGATGACCGTGGCGCAGGACCTGGCCTCCTTCTGCCGGGTGCTCGGCATCGAGAGGCCGGCCATGGTCGGCCATTCCATGGGCGCCACCGTGATCACGCTGGCGAACGCCGCCTTCCACCTGGACGCCCGGGGCCTGGTGCTCTTCGAGCCCATCTTCCTGCCCGAGGACTTCTACCGCACCGACATCACGGTGGACATGCACCCGCTGGCTTCCAAGGCCATCCGCAGGAAGGACACCTGGTCCGGCACCGAGGAGGCACATGCCTACCTGCGGTCGAAGGCCCTGTTCAGGAACTGGGACGAGGAGATGCTCGACCTGTACGTGGAATACGGCATGAAACGGCTTGACGCAGGGGGGCTCCAGCTCGCCTGCGCCCCCGTGCGGGAGGCATCCCTGTTCATGGGAGGTCTGCGGTACGACCCCTGGCCCCTGCTGCCGAAGGTCGCCTGCCCTACCCTCGTCCTCGAGGGGGAACAGAGCGAGAACAGGGCCTTCATCGACCTGAAGAAGGCCACGTCCCTGTTTCCGCAGGGGACATACCGCCTGATCAGCGGCGTGGGGCACCTCATCCCGCAGGAAAAGCCAAGAGAGTCCCTGGAGATTATCCGGGAGTTCTTCGGCGAGCACGCGTGAGGGATGGAGGTCCGTCAGACCCGTGCGGGACTAGGTTCTCCGCTTCCTTCTCACCGCCGGGGTGTCCGGGAAAATGCTTATGCCCTGCTCGTTGTCAGCGCAGATCCTCTTCCACTCCCGGACGTCTGAGACCTTGTAGATGACGATGGCGAGCTCAAGGGCATCGGACTCGGTACGTATCACATCGCCCCAGATAACGATATTCTCGTTCTCAAGCAGTACCTCGATGGGCCTCCCCACGGCACGCGAGGCATTGGCCGGGGTGAGGCTCTTCCTGGCGTCCATGGAAGATCCGACGATCTTCAGGGACATGCCGCCGATGGATATGTTCTTTGTCTCCGCCATGGCGATGATGCTCTGAATGCCTTGGAGGATCTTACCGGATGCGGTGCCGGACAGGGATATCTTCACCCGTGCAGGAATGCGGGCATCGTGCCGGTCGTGCCTGCGCCTGTCCCTTCCGTTCCCCTTGTCGCTGCCCATGGAATCCTTGTCGTCAGATCCGGGCCTGGACTTGATGCCCAATGCGTTCCAGGCCCACGAACACTCTCGCTTTGCATTTCTGGGTGAATATGATGTATAGGACACAAACTAGATCACCGCGTGCAATACTCCTGATGCTTTGTGGGGATACTGCGGGAGGGCGTATATGGCGAACGATACTGCTGCACAGGAACGGAGAAAAGAGCAGCGCAAGAAGGTCAAGATAACGGTATTGCTCAAGATGGGGGTCCTGCTGAACGGCCGCGGCATCGCCAAGGACATCAGCTCCCATGGAATCCGCCTCGTCTGTCCTCAGATCTTCAAGATCATGTCTTCCGTGCAGGCAAAGGACTTCGAAGGCTCCCCCCTGAAGGTCATGATCCCCACAGAGGCCCTGACCATCAACGGCTTCATCGCCTGGGTAGACCTCAAGAAAGGCGAGGGTGCCGTCTCCATCACCAGCACATCGGACGATGAAAAATGGCGCGAGGTGTGCGGAACCCTGTAGAGATGCTCACCCATCCGGCACCCTGAACGCAGGAGAAACCTGACCTGCGGAGCCGTGTAACCGTCCAGCCCGCCTTCAGAAGAGCCTCGTGCCGGCGCCTAGAAGCTGTCGTTCATACCCGGGGTCGTCAGGCAGGTCTCTGCGCTGCGCCGCGGCCCGCGCAAGCTCGTCGCACCGTTCGTTCTCCCGGTTCCCGGCATGCCCCCGCACCCAGTGGAACCGCACCCGGCGCTCCTCCGCCAGGTCGAGGAGCTCGGCCCACAGGTCCGCGTTCTCCGCCCTGTGCGACTTGTCCCGCATCCAGTTCATGGATCGCCATCGTCTGGCCCAGCCCTTCTCCACGGCATTCGCCACGTACTGCGAGTCGGTGAACAGGCTGACCGTGGTGCCCCTGTCCAGGGCCTTCAGCGCCATGATGCAAGCCATGAGCTCCATGCGGTTGTTGGTGGTGTGCCGGACCCCCCCCGAGAGCTCCCTGCGGCCGGTCCTGTCGATGATGATTGCAGCCCAGCCCCCCGGTCCGGGGTTGTTGATGCAGCCGCCGTCGGTGTAGATGCGGATCGAGTTTTCATCAGGGACTGGGGCTTGGTCCCGGTTCGCGGAAGCGGCCGTCTTTCCTTTCTTCCCCAGGGGTGTCTGTGCCGCACTCATGAATCGCCGGGCCTCCTCCAGCGAGGAGAATCCCTTGTACACGGCACCGGGAAACCCGCTCACCTGCACGTGGGCCCCGGCGGACCCGTCCCACTCGGAGTAGATGCCGGGTCTTCTCCCCTGTACCACGGCATAGAAGCGCTTCCTCCTGTCCGTCATGGGTCCGTCCTGCTCCGGGAAGATACTCCGGGTGCTCTGGGAGGCATAGTCCGGCTCACGACTTCCTGAACATCTTCTCGAGGATGTCCCGGGCCCCTGCATGGCCCTGAGAGGCCGCCTTCTGGAACCATTCCATGGATGACCGGTGATCCTTGGCCGCGCCTTCGCCCCTGCCGTACATGAAGCCGAGGTTGAACTGGGCGTCGGCATCCCCCTGCTCGGCAGAGAGATGAAACCACTTCAGCGCCTCGTGGTGGTCCTTCTCCACGCCGTCACCGTGATAATACATGATGCCCAGGTTGTACTGGGCATCCACATCGCCCGAGCGGGCCTTCTCAAGGTACTCCTCGAGCTGTGACTCATGGGCCTGAGGCGGCCTCGGGTGGTCTTCGTCCTCCTGCCGGTGTGCCTCCCGGGATACGTGGGGGCCCTCGTCCCCTGCCAGATGCCGTTGCTTGAACAGGTTCCACTTGTCCGCGGAGAGAATAACCGATGCCCGTTCGTGGCCCTGGGTGGCCGCCTGTAGGTACCAGCGGAAGGCGTCCTCGTCGCTGCGGTGAACGCCCGTGCCCTTCTCATACATGGTCGCAAGGATGAACTGGGCCTCGGCGTGATCCTGCTCGGCCGCCTTGAGGAACCACGCCGCCGCCTCGGCATCGTCCCTGTTCACGCCCTTGCCCTCGTAATAGAGCTGGCCGAGCCTGAACTGGGAGTAGACATCACCACGCCCGGCGATCTGACGGATGCTTTCTATCTGGGAGGGATCGCCGGAGTCGGCCCTGCGGGAGAAATACCACAGGACGAGGAGCAGCACGGCGAATACAACGATGGCGATGATGAGGTTGGTCGATATGTCCATGGTTACGTGCTAAGCTTTTTTCACCGGGAAATCAATGGGGCGCGTGCATGTCCCCCCTTGCCGTGCGGGGGGCGGACAAACGCCTCACATGCGGTCGATGATCCCCGCGAGTTCGGTGTCCGCCAGGAGTTTCTTGGCGAACTTCACGTACTTCATCACGATGGACCGGACGGCGAGCTGCAGGGCGTAGTTCCTCACCGGCTTTTCCAGCAGGTGGTTGACCCCGGTGGCGATGCACATGTCCACCACGTCGTCGCTGGCCATGCCGGATATCATGACCGTGTCGAGGTGGGCATTGGGGTACTTCTCATTGACGGCGTCGAGGAACGCGAAGCCGTTGCTGTCCTCCACGAACACGTCCAGGATGAAGATCATCAGGCCCTTGTCGCGGGAAAGGCAGTACTCCGTCGCGCTCCGGTAATTGTTGAAGGTCATCACGTCGCCCCAGGTGTAGAACTTCTTCACCGTCTCCGAGAGCACCTCGCACACGTGCTGCTCGTCATCCACAATGATCACGTCGAGTCCGTCGGACATCCTTGCCTCCTGTCTCGTTCATGCAGTTCCCGGATGGATACCCGAACTGCCCTGTACGCGGCTGTTATACAGAAAATTGCACCTGAAGACAATTGATTCCCGGCCGCGTCCCGCTCACTTCCTCCTGAGCCCCCTGAGACGTTCCATGTAATAGAACAGCACCGGGATGAAGAACATGGAGAAGCCCGTGGACACGATGATGCCCCCCATGGTGGGCAGGGCCAGGGCCGTCCTGAAGCTGGCGCCGGATCCGCCGAAGGCCTGGGGCAGCAGTCCGCAGATGATGGCGATGTTGCACATGAGGATGGGCCGGAACTTCTCGGCGCAGGCATCCCTGATGGCGTCCGTCAGGCCGGAACCGGCGTTCATCAGCCGCATGGCCTCGTCGATAATGAGGATGGCATTGTTCACCACGATGCCCACGAGCATGACACTCGCCATCATTGCCATGAGGTTCATGGTAATGCCGGAGAAGAACAGGGCGTAGAAGACACCTGCCATGCCCAGCGGCACGGTGAGGATGATGGTGAACGGGTGGACATACGAGTTGAGGATGGCGGCCAGCAGCATGAAGGTGAGGATGGTGGCTATGGTGAAGGCCTCTGAGGTGGCTTCCCTGGCCTCCTGGTTCAGCTCCACGTCGCCCGCGAATTCGATGCGGTAGCCGGGCTTCATCTGGAGTTGCCTGAACCGCTCCTTGAGTATGTCCATGTTCTCGGTGAGCGAGAGGCGGCTGAAAAAGCTCGTCAGGGTGATCTTGCGCTCCTTGTCCTTCCGCTCGATGCTGGCCTCGGCCCTGGCTGGGACAAAGGCTCCCACCTGGTTGACCGGGTTGAGTATCTCATCCTTGCCCAGGGGCACCAGGATGGCGCCCAGGAGATTGACGGAGTCCTTGTAGGCGTCGTCCAGGGAGACGCTGATGTCGTACTCCTCTCCCTGCTCCCGCAGGACCGACGAGGTGTCGCCCTCGATGGAGGCCCTCAGGGCCGTGCCAACCTTGGCGTTGTTCCCGCCGTACCGGGGAGACGTGTAGGGATGGGGCACGAACCGCATCTCCCGCCTGGGCGTCTTGTAGGAGCTGATGATGCTCTGGTAGTTGCCGGTGTCGTACATGACGCCCTTCACCTCGGAGGACAGGGTGACGAGCTCCCCATAGTCCGGCCCGAAGAGGTCCACGTCCATATCGCCCTCGTTGCCGTGGCTGCGGCCGGCAACGATGCTGAACTCCAGGTCCGGTATGGTGCACAGCGGCGCCACCAGGGCATCGGCGATCTCCCTGTCGGACCGGGCCCTCTGGTCGGTGGGGACGAGGCGTGCATGGACGTACAGGTCGTAGATCCCCTTGTTCTTGCCCCCCAGGCTCGAGGAATAGTCCCTGATCTCCGGGATCCTGGCGATGATCTCCTCGATCCTGCCCAGGACGTCCCGGCTCAGGATCACGGACGAGTCCTGGGGGACAGAGGCCTCGATGGTGATCTCGGAGCTGTCCGAGGACGGAAACGGCTCCCCGCCCACATACTTCATCAGGTACAACGACCCCGAGAAGATCATCAGCGTGAGGACAACGGTGGTTTTTTTCCACTGCATGCTCATGTCGAGGAGATGGAGATACTCCCGCTTCATCGCCTCGACCCAGCGGGAGAAGAACATGAGGTGCCTGCCGATGAACCCCCACCCCTGTTCCA
>JAKPQL010000100.1 GCA_029547045.1 Deltaproteobacteria bacterium
GCCGGACATCCCCTCCACGGTCATCTCGCTGGAGACCGGATCGCCCGGGATCGTGAGGTACGGCCTCGGTCCCACCGAGCTCATCGAGGCGGCCTAGAGGGGTCCTCCATGAAGAAGATGCTCATCAATGCCATCCACCCCGAGGAGATCAGGGTGGCGGTCGTGGACGAGGGCGTGCTCACGGAGTTCTACATGGAGAGCGCGCTCAAGGAGCAGCTCAAGGGCAATGTCTACAAGGCCCGCATTTCCAAGGTCGAGCACAGCCTGAACGCGGTGTTCGTGGACTACGGCCGGGAGAAGCATGGGTTGCTGCCGGCCGGAGACATAAATCCCGCCTTCGTCCCCGACCTCGGGGAAGGAAAGAACGTGATGGACTCCCTGCGCAAGGGCATGGAGATCCTCGTACAGGTGGTCCGCGAGGAAAAAGGCGCCAAGGGCGCGCTGCTCACCATGGACATCTCGCTGCCCGGCCGGTTCCTCGTGCTGCTGCCCCGGCAGGACATGGCGGGCATATCGCGCAAGATCGAGGACGAGAAGCAGCGCAAGCGGCTCCGCGAGATCATCGACCAGATCAAGCCGCCCGAGGGGACCGGGCTCATCGTGCGCACCGCGGGCATGGACAAGACCAAGACCGAGCTCGCCCGGGACATGGCCTACCTGACGAGACTGTGGAAGAGCATCGAGGACCAGTTCCAGAAGGCCGCGTGCCCGAGCATCGTCTACAAGGAAGGCGACATCATCATCCGGACCATCCGCGACTACCTCACCACCGACACCGCCGAGATCATCATCGATGACGACGACACGATGAAGCGGGCGGAGACCTTCATGAAGACCCTCATGCCCCGGCAGAAGGACATCATCAGGGCGTACAGGCAGAACAAGCCCCTGTTCACGAAATTCGAGCTGGAACAGCAGATCGAGGGCGTGTACAACCGCACGGTCAGGCTCAGGTCCGGAGGCACCATCATCATCGAACCCACCGAGGCCATGGTGGTCATCGACGTGAACTCGGGCCAGTCCTCGGGCGCCAGATCCATCGAGGAGACGGCCTTCGAGACGAACCGGGAGGCTGCAGCCGAGATTGCCCGGCAGCTCGTCCTGCGGGACCTGGGAGGCCTCATCGTCGTCGACTTTATCGACATGCGTTCCAGGGAGAACATCCGCAACGTGGAGAAGACCCTGCGCGAAGGCCTGAAGAACGACCGGGCCCACCTGGTGTTCGGGAAGATCTCCAAGTTCGGCATCATGGAGCTTTCGCGCGAGCGGCTGTCGCCCCCGCTGGTCGAGAAGAGCCACGTGACCTGCCCGACCTGTGAGGGGGTCGGCATCGTGCGTTCCGTGGAGTCTGCCGCGTTCATGGCCCTGCGGGAGATCCAGCTCTACCTCACGAGGAACAGGCCCCCCCGGGTGAAAGTCCGCATGCCGCGGGACGTGGCGCTCTATGTGCTCAACCGGCAGAAGCGGCACCTCGTGCGGCTCGAGCACGACTTCGAAACCGAGATAACCGTCTCGGCAGGCCATGGCCTCAGGATCGGCCAGATACTCGTCGAGAAGGCCGAGTAGAGGAATCAGCCGGCCCGAGCCGTACCCTTTGCCCTGGAGAGACGTTTTTCCAGGGCCACCACGACAAACACCACCAGGCCCAGGATGACGCACAGGCCGAGATCCGCCGGTGCCAGCGGCTTGACGTGGAAAAACCTGTTGAGGAACGGCGAGTAGACCGCTGCCGCCTGCAGCGTGACGGCGCTCAGCACCACCACGACCATGGCCGGGTTCGAACTCCAGGCGGCCACGCCCGGCTTCCGTATGGCCCGCAGCCCGATGGCGTTGCCGATCTGGGTGAAGGCCACGGTGGTGAAGATCATGGTCTGCCACGTGCGGTCGTGCGGGGAGTAGTACGCATATCCCACGGCCATGCTCAGGCCCATGATGAGCAGGCCGACCCAGATGATATGGCGGGCACCCCCCCTGCCGAACAGGCTCCCGGCAGGATCGCGCGGCGGCCGGTTCATGGTGTCGGCCTCTGCCGGCTCCAGGCCGAGCCCGAGGCCCATGAGCCCGTCGGTCAGCAAATTGAGCCAGAGGAGCTGGAGGGGCTGCAGTGCTATGGTGATGCCGATGAGCGGCGAGAGCAGCATGATGAGGACCTTGGCCAGGTTGCCGGCTATGGAGTACTTGATGAAGCGCAGGATGTTGTCGTAGATGACCCTGCCCTCCTCCACCGCGGACACGATGGTGGCGAAATTGTCGTCGAGGAGCACCGCGTCGGCGGCCTCCTTGGCCACGTCGGTACCGGTAATCCCCATGGCCACGCCGATGTCCGCCTTCTTCAGGGCCGGCGAGTCGTTCACGCCGTCGCCGGTCATGGCCACGATGTGCCCCCGCTTCTGCAGGGCCTGCACGATCCTGAGCTTGTCCTCGGGAGACACCCTGGCATAGATCGACACCTCTTCCACCAGGTTTTCGAGGTCGTCCTGGCCGAGGCGGTTGAGCTCCTGGCCGGCAAGGGTCCGGGCCCCCTCCCCCGCTATGCGCAGGTCCCGGGCGATGGCCGATGCGGTCAGGGGGTGGTCGCCCGTGATCATGACCGGCCTGATGCCTGCATTCCTGCAGACCTGGACCGCCTCCCTCACCTCGGGCCGTGGCGGGTCGATCATGCCGACCATGCCGATGAACGCAAGGTCCTCCTCGCGGATTTGCGAGGGGTCGTCGCCTGGATACAGCCACTGCAGGGCGACCCCGAGCACCCTCATGCCCTGCGCCGCCAGGCTGTCGTTCGCGGCGATGATGCGGTCCTTGAGCTCATCGACGGGAAGCGCCTCGAGGTTTTCCGACAGGACGCGTGAAGAGACCTCCAGGAGCCCGTCCAGCGAGCCCTTGGTGAAGGCCACGTGAGTGGCGCCCGGCTTCATGACCGGGAGGAGATACCCGGGCGGCTCTTCTTCCGATGGAAGCCTGTGGAGCGTGGTCATGCGTTTGCGGTTCGAATCGAAGGGCAGCTCGGCGATCCGCGGCAGGAAAGTCTCCATGTGCTCCTTGACCATGCCCATCTGTGCGGCAGCCACGACCAGGGCCCCCTCGGTGGGATCCCCCAGGGTGTGGTACCGCCCCTGGCCCGCGTCCGGTTTCAGGACGGCGTCGTTGCACAGGGCGCCTGCCATGAGGGCGAGCCAGATGGGCCGGGGCTGGTTCTCGACGAGGTCCCATCGTATGTCGCCGGGGTTCAGCGCGGGGGAGCGGCCGCGCATGGATTCATTCAGGTCCAGGCTGTACCCCGCGACGTCGATGAAGGTCACGGTCATGCGGTTTTCCGTCAGCGTGCCTGTCTTGTC
>JAKPQL010000104.1 GCA_029547045.1 Deltaproteobacteria bacterium
CATCCTCGAGTACCTGGCCGTCAGGAAGCTCAACCCCGAGAAGAAGGGCGCCATCCTGTGCTTCGTGGGGCCCCCGGGCGTGGGCAAGACCTCGCTGGGCCGCTCCATCGCGCGGGCCCTGGGCAGGGAGTTCTACCGCCTCTCCATCGGCGGCGTCCGCGACGAGGCCGAGATCAGGGGCCACCGCTGCACCTACATCGGTGCCATGCCGGGCCGCGTGATCCAGGGCATCAAGCAGGCAGGCTCCAACAACCCGGTCTTCATGATCGACGAGGTGGACAAGATCGGCCAGGACTTCCGGGGCGATCCGTCGTCGGCCCTGCTGGAGGTGCTGGACCCGGAGCAGAACTTCTCCTTCCAGGACCACTACCTCAACGTGCCCTTCGACCTGTCCAGGGTGATGTTCATCACCACGGCCAACCTCACCGACCCCATCCCGGGCCCGCTCAAGGACCGCATGGAGGTCATCGAGCTGCCCGGGTACACCGACCAGGAGAAGCTCCAGATCGCCAAGCGCTACCTCGTGACGAGGCAGGTGGGCGAGAACGGCATGAAGGTCAGCGAGGTCAAGTTCTCGGACGAGGCCATCCTCGACCTCATCAACCACTACACCAAGGAGGCCGGCGTCAGGAACCTGGAGCGCGAGATCGGCTCCATCTGCCGCAAGGTGGCGCGCAAGATCGCGGAGAAGAACGGCAGGCGCAGGAAGCTCTTCAGGATATCGGCCAAGAACGTGTCCGCCTACCTGGGCGTGCCCAAGTTCATGCCCGAGCAGGAGCGCAAGGAGCACGAGGTGGGCGTCTCCACAGGGCTTGCCTGGACCCAGTTCGGCGGCGAGATCCTCTACATCGAGGCATCGGTGCTGCCCTGCCAGGAGGGCAAGGGCGGCCAGCTCGTGCTCACCGGCCACCTGGGCGACGTGATGAAGGAATCCGCCCAGGCGGGCATGACCTACATCCGCTCCCGTGCCAAGCAGTTCGGCATCTCGGAGACGTTCAACAAGGACAACGACATCCATGTCCACATCCCTGCCGGGGCCATCCCCAAGGACGGTCCGTCGGCGGGCATCACCATGGCCACGGCCGTGGTCTCGGCGCTCACCAACCGGGCGGTGCGCAAGGACATCGCCATGACCGGCGAGATCACGCTGCGCGGCAAGGTGCTCCCCATCGGCGGGCTCAAGGAGAAGACCCTGGCGGCGCACCGCAACAAGATCTTCGACATCATCATCCCCAAGGAGAACGAGAAGGACCTCGAG
>JAKPQL010000110.1 GCA_029547045.1 Deltaproteobacteria bacterium
CAGGCCATCATCTCGGCCGAGGTGGAGCGTTTCGCCCGATGGGCCGGCTCCCTGGACGCCCAGGCCACCATCCGGGACCTGTTCCTCCTCATGGACGAATACATCGCCTCGGAGATGAGGGCGAACTCGCTTGAGCCCGGGCAAGCGGCCATCGTGGAGCAGAAGCTCCGCTCCTCGCTCAAGCGGTATCTCCACCGGGTGGCAAGCTATCTGAAGGAGCACCCTACGCTCACCAATATCGAACAGACACGGAGGATCTTCCAGCTCGATGAGGATTATCAGGATCGGCACAAGGGGTAGCAGCCTGGCGCTGCTGCAGACGAACATGGTGCGCGGGGCCCTTGCCCGGCTGGAACCGGGCATTGCAGCCGAGGTGCACACGGTGAAGACCACCGGCGACATCCTCTCGGATGCACCTCTGAGTGCGATCGGCGGCAAGGGTGTGTTCGTCAAGGAAATCGAGCGCAGGCTTTTAAGCGGCGAGATCGACCTCGCAGTCCACAGCCTCAAGGACATGCAGGCCGTGCTGCCTCAAGGGCTTGCCATCGGTGCATACCTCGAGCGTGAAGACCCCCGGGACATGCTCTTTTCCGCAGGCAGCCACACGCTGGAAGATCTCCCTGAAGGAGCCCGCATCGGCACATCGAGCATGCGCAGACGGTGCCAGATACGCAATCTCCGCCCCGACCTCAAGGTGGTGGACATCCGCGGAAACGTACCCACCAGGCTCGACAAGGTGGGGAAAATCGTGGACGCGGTGGTCCTTGCCGCAGCGGGCGTCAGGAGGCTTGGGCTCAAAGAGGGCATGGCGCTCGATGTTCAGAGCATGGTGCCCTCGCCCGGGCAGGGCATCATCGCAGTCGAGGCGAGAAGCTCGGACCATGAGCTCCATGCCCTGCTCGAAAGGATCGACCACCACCCCACCCGGATCTGCGCGGAGGCGGAGCGGGAGTTTCTCGCAGCACTGGGTTCAGACTGCAATCTCCCTGCAGGGGCATACGCGACCCTTGAGGGCGGCCAGAGCGTCTCGATCCTGGGCATGCTCGGGAGCCCCGACGAGGCATGTGTGGAGCAGATGCACATGCAGGGTACTGACCCTTCGGTGGGGCGGCGTCTGGCCCTTGCCCTGAAGGAGAGGCTCGGCCAGGAGGTTCTCTCAT
>JAKPQL010000129.1 GCA_029547045.1 Deltaproteobacteria bacterium
CGCCCGCCTCTTCGAGTCGATGACGGGACAGCCCTACTGGCTCGGGCTCACTATCTTCGCCCTGGTGGTGCTGTTCTACGCGGCCTTCGGGGGCATAAGGGGCGTTTCAGCGGCGATCGTGATCCAGGGGCTCGTTATGACCGCCGCGGTGCTGGCGCTCTTCATCGGGGGGCTCCGGTTCCTCCTCCCCCTGGAATCGTCGGTGAGGAGCATCGCGGAAATGAACCCAGCGCTGGTAACCCCCTGGACCTGGGCGCCCGGTTACCAGTTCTCCATGTGGGTGGTTTTCGGGCTCGTGATGATCGGGCTGCCCCACGGAGCCATGGGGTGCCTCGTCTACAAGGACACAAAGGCCATGCACCGGGCCATCGTGATCGGCACCATCTTCGTGGTCCTTTGGACCTTCGCACTGGTCTGGATGGGGCACATGACGAAGGCCGTCTTCCCGAACCTCGCCGTGCCGGACCACGCCATCCCCACCCTGGCAATGAGGGTTTTGCCACCCTGGCTGGCGGGCGTCACCCTGGCGGGTGTGGCCGGAGCGATACAGTCGACCATCGGGGCGATGGTCATAGTCATCAGTTCGACCCTCGTGAAGGACGCCTACCAGGCCTATATCAACCCCAAGGCTGAACCGGCCAAGCTGAAGAAGGTCACTACCTGGTCTACCGTGGCGATCTGCGTCGCGATCTTCCTGGGCGCCCTGTTCCCGCCGCACGCCCTGGAATGGATAGTGGTCTTCGCCGTCGGCGGGTTGGCCTCGGCTTTCTTCTGGCCGCTGATCCTCGGCCTTTACTGGATGAGGACCAACGAGTACGGGGCGGCCGCAGGGATGGCCGGCGGCATGGCGACCTACATCATCGGCGCTGGGAAGTATCTCCCCATCACTTTCGGGATGAACGCGATCGTGGTCTCGCTGGTGGTCTCCCTGGCCCTGACCGTCGGCATCAGCCTCATGACCCCGAAGACGCCGAAGGGGATCATCATGACCTGGTTCGGGAGGGAATACCCGAAAAAGGTACCGGCCTGAGCCGGACGGTGAAGCCATCGCCCGGGCCATTCAAGCAAGGAGGTTAGTCGTGAATGTATGATCTGCTGGTGAAAAATGCGAAGTTGTACGACGGCTGCGGCGGCCCATGGTTCAAAGGGGACCTCGCGGCCAAGGACGGCAGGATCGCCGCGATCGGGAGATTGAAGAACGCCGAGGCCCGCACCGTCATCGATGCCGAGGGGAAAGCCCTTTCGCCGGGCTTCATCGACGCCCATACTCATCTCGATTTCGTCTGCGCTTCAGTCAACGACGCGGCGAGCAAGGTCACCCAGGGGGTTACCACCGAGATCGCAGGCAACTGCGGGCTCTCGCTCATCCCGGTGAGGCCTGAGACCATCGAGGAGCTCAAGCGGTACCTGGCCCCCTTCATACCCAAGGACGTGAACCTTTCCTGGAAGTGGAGGTCCCTGGGGGACTGGTTCGACTGCGTCGATGAAAGGGGCAACTCGACCAACGTGGCCTCCCTGGTCGGACACGGGACCCTCCGGATCTACGCCATGGGTTTTGACGACAGGAAGCCCAGCGTGCAAGAGATGGCCGAGATGAAGAGGGCCCTGGCCCAGACCATGGAAGAGGGCGCCCTGGGGCTTTCGACGGGGCTCATCTACCCGCCCGGGTGTTACTCGGACACAGATGAACTTTGTGAACTATGCGAGGTCGTCGCTGAACACGGCGGTCTTTACGTGACCCACATGCGGAATGAGGGCCCCGAACTGCTGCAGTCCGTCGAGGAGGCCCTGGAGATCGGGAGGAGAAGCGGATGCCCGGTGCATATTTCCCATCACAAGTCATCGGGTAGGCAGAATTACGGGCTGGTGTCACGATCGCTGCAGATGATGGAGGACGCCCGGGCGGAGGGGATCGACGTCACTTGCGATGTCTATCCCTACACGGCGGGGTCCACCCTCATAAGCAGCCTGCTCCCCAAGTGGGTCCACGAGGGCGGCGTCGGGCGCATGCTTGAGAGGCTGAAGGACCCCGCGTCCAGGCGGAGGATCGCCGACGAACTGGACCGGGTCATCCCGGGCTGGGAAAACCTGGCGAAGGGCTGCGGCTGGGAGAACATCCTCATCTGCTCCTGCGAGAAGGAACCGTCCTACGAAGGGAAGACCGTCACGGAGATCGCCGACGGGAGAGGCACCTCACCGGAGGAGGCACTCTTCGACGTGATCCTGGAGACCGAGGGCAAGGCCACCATCGCGCTCTTCATGATGGACGAGAAGGATTGCTCGACGGTCCTCGCCCACCCGCTCTCCATGGTGGGTTCCGACGGGTTCGCCAGTTCTTTCAGCGGGGTCCTTTCCAAGGGCAAGCCCCACCCCCGTTCCTTTGGAACCTTCCCCCGCGTCCTGGGCAAG
>JAKPQL010000143.1 GCA_029547045.1 Deltaproteobacteria bacterium
TTCCACCGGGTGATCAGGGGCTTCATGATCCAGGGCGGCGGCATGGACGCCCAGATGAAGGAGAAGGCCACCCACGCCCCCATCGTGAACGAGGCGGACAACGGCCTCAAGAACGACCGCGGCACCATCGCCATGGCCCGCACCCCGGACCCCAACTCCGCCACGGCCCAGTTCTTCATCAATGCAAAGGACAATACCTTCCTGAACTTCAGGAGCAAGACCATGGACGGCTACGGCTATTGCGTGTTCGGCAAGGTGACCAAGGGCATGGACGTGGTGGACGCCATCGAGGCCGTGCCCACGGGCAACAAGGGTTTCCACCAGGACGTCCCTCTCAAGCCGGTGCTCATCAAGAAGGCATACCGCGTCAAGGAGAAGAAGGGCGCATCCTCGTAACCTTCCACCCCGGCACCCCGGGGGCGGCGGACATCCAGGAGGGGATACACGCATGGAGCCGGGCTCCCGGAAGAGAGTCCTCGCATGGGCCCTGTACGACTGGGCCAATTCGGCCTTTGCCACCACGGTCATGGCCGGGTTCTTCCCGGTCATGTTCAAGCAGTTCTGGAACGCCGGGGCCGACGCCGCTCTGAGCACGGCCAGGCTCGGCCTGGCCAACTCGCTGGCAGGGATCCTGACAGCGGTCATGGCCCCTTTCCTCGGCGCCGTTGCGGACCGGAGCTCCATGAAGAAGCGGCTGCTCGGGTGCTTCGCCTCCCTGGGCATCGCCTCCACCATGGGCCTGAGCCTGGCGGGAAAGGGCGAGTGGCCCATGGCCGCCCTCCTCTATTCCCTGGCGCTCGCCGGCTTCCTCGGCGGGAACGTGTTCTATGACGCCCTGCTCAAGACCGTGTCCGATGGCCCGGCCATGGACCGCGTCTCCTCACTGGGGTACGGCCTGGGGTACCTGGGCGGCGGGCTGCTCTTTGCCCTGAACGTCTGGATGACCCTCGACCCGGCGCGTTTCGGGCTCAGCGGCACAGCGGACGCGGTGCGCATCTCCTTCCTCACAGTAGGACTCTGGTGGGCCTTCTTCTCCCTGCCGCTCATGGTCCTGGTCCGCGAGGAACGGCTGCCGTCGCAGGGTCTGGGGGCTATGGTCGGCCAGGGAATCTCTGAGCTGAGGAAGACCTTCCACGAGATCAGGCACCTGAAGACCATCGCAGTGTTCCTGCTGGCCTACTGGCTCTACATAGACGGCGTCGGCACCATCATCGTCATGGCCGTGGACTACGGCCTCTCTCTGGGTTTTGCCCAGAACGACCTCGTGGCCGCCCTGCTCATGGTGCAATTCATCGGATTTCCCTGCGCCATAGTCTTCGGGTGGATTGCGGGGTTCATGGGACCCAGGCGTTCCATCCTCGCAGGACTCGCCATATACCTCTTCGTCACCGTGTGGGGCGCCTTCATCGACAGCCGCGCCGAGTTCTACGTCATGGCGCTCCTCATCGGCACGGTCCAGGGCGGGGTGCAGGCCCTGTCGCGCTCCCTCTTCGCCAGGATCATCCCCGCGGACAAGGCAGCCCAGTACTTCGGCTTCTACAACATGATCGGCAAGTTCGCCTCCATCATGGGCCCCGTGCTGGTGGCGGTCTCCGTGCTGGTGGCGAGGTCCTTCGGGGCCGGGCCCCACCTCGCGCCGCGCATCAGCATCGTCTCCATCGCGGTGCTCTTCATCGGGGGCGGGCTGCTGCTCCTGGGCGTGGACGAGGAGAAAGGCGCGCGGGAGGTGTCCTTCCTCCAGGGTTGAATCCGGTCCCGGTGCAGGTCCCGGCAGGGGTATGCACCGGGAGATCCGTGTGGTACTATCACCATCAGCAAGATCTTTCGGAGGTGACGTATGAGGAACAGGATACTGAATCTGGCGCTCGTCCTTCTCATGGCCCTGAGCCTGTCCGGGTGCGCCATACTGTACAACGACCTGAAGATCCCGCTCCCCTCCCTGGGCATCACGGCGGACACCCAGGCCAGGACCAGTGTGGGCAAGGCCTCCTGCGCGTCCTACGTGTGGGTGGTTTCCACGGGCGACTGCAGCGTGGAGGCCGCCATGAAGAACGGCGGCATCACCAAGGTCCACCACGTGGACGCCGAGGTACAGAGCTACGTCTTCGGGATCTACACGAAGTTCACTACCGTGGTGTACGGGGAATAGACGAAAAAACCGGGCGCCCCTGAAAGACAGGGGTGCCCGGCGTGTTCTTCGTCGTTCTACAGGATCGTCCGCTTCCCGTTGTACCGCTCCACATCGTAGTACTTGTCTACGTCCACCACCCTGAGCCGGTCGATGACCTCCTTCATGGGCACCGAGGAGATCTCGCCGTGGATGTAGCTCGCCATCCTGCCGTAATCCTCGTTGAGGATCATGTCCACTGCCGCGATCCCGAACCACCGCGCCATGAGCCGGTCGCGTGCAGAAGGTGACCCGCCCCGCTGGAGGTGGCTCAGGTTGACGTAGCGCGACTCGAACCCGGTCCTCTTCTGGATCTCGTCTGAGATGAACGCGGCAATGCCGCCTAAGGACCTGTGGCCGAACTCGTCCACCTTCTCGTCCTTGTAGAACTCCTGGACCCCGCCGAGCTTTGCCCCCTCGGAGACCACGATGATGCTGTACTGGATCTCCCTGCCCCGGCGTTCCTGGAGGAGCTCGCAGATGCGGTCCATGGAAAATGGGTACTCGGGGATGAGGATGATGTAGGCGCCGCTGCACTCGCCCCCGTGGAGCGCCAGCCAGCCCGCATGCCTGCCCATGGTCTCCACCACGAAGATCCGGTTGTGCGAGCCCGCGGTGGTGCGGAGCCGGTCGATCTCCTCCATGATGATGTTCACCGCCGAGTCGAAGCCCAGGGAGTACTCGGTGCCCACCAGGTCACCGTCGATGGTCTTGGGTATGCCCACGGTCTTGATGCCGCGCCGGTAGAGCTTGTACGCCACGCCGAGGGTGTCCTCGCCGCCGATGGCCACGATGACGTCGATGCCGAGCTTCCTGATGTTCTCCATCACCTGGTCGGAACGGTCCTTGTTCGGGTTGAAGGGGTTGGTCCGGGAGGTGCCGAGGTTGGTGCCGCCGTAGCGGTCCCAGGTGCGGACCACCTCCTCGTCGAGCTTCAGGGTGTGCTGCGCCACGCTCTCCGGGTCGTCGGGGTTGACGTAGACAAGGCCCTTCCATCCCTCGCGGATACCGATGACGTCGAAGGTCATCGGCCTCTTCTCAGCGAGCATGGGGTCAAGGGCGGTCTTGGTGACCCACTTCACCGCGCCGTTCAGCCCGGGACAGTCTCCCCCTCCGGTCAATACTGCAATCCTCATGTGCAAGCTCACCTCCTGTTCTCTGATACTCACGTCCTCGTGACCGGGAAACGGTCTTCAGACCATAATAATCCTGAAATACCCCTCGGCAAGGCGGAAGGAAATATTGAGCGCAGCTGCAGTGTCTGATTGCACGGATGTGTCATTCCTGTATTATGTATGGGCAAAGGAGGTGCCCATGAAGGTCATATACCATGAGGACTTCTATCGGGTATACACCTCTGACCCTGCCTCCGAAGCGGGAAGGATCGAGGCGGTCATGGAGGCCATCAGCGGCCGCGTGGAACTCGTGGAGGCATCTCCCGCCCCCATCGAAGACATCGAGGCGGTCCACACCCCGGCGCACATCGCGCGCATAAGGGCATCGGGCCTGCACGAGATCGCTTCGCTGGCAGCGGGAGGCGCCATAGGGGCGGCCGAGACCGGCATGAGGGAACCATGCTTCGGTCTCATCCGACCTCCGGGACACCACGCCTCGGCAGACTCTTCCTGGGGCTTCTGCTTCTACAGCAACATGGCCGTGGCCATCGATCATCTCAAGAGGAAAGGCGCCATCGAGCGGGCCCATATCCTTGACTTCGACCTGCACTACGGCGATGGCACGGTGAACATCCTGGGCAGGAAGGGCTACGTCAGCATCCACAACCCCTCCTCCCACGACAGGTCCTCTTACCTGAAGGAGGTGGCCTCGGAGCTCGCCGCGGCGCAGGCAGACATCATCGGCATCTCAGCCGGCTTCGACAACCACGAGCAGGACTGGGGCGGGCTGCTCTCGACGGACGACTACCGCCTCATGGGCACCATGGTGAGGGAGGCGGCCCAGCGCCTGGGGGCCGGATTCTTCGCCATCCTGGAGGGCGGCTACAACCACGCGGTGCTGGGCAGGAACGTCCTGGCGCTGGTCCAGGGGATGGGGGGGTGCTGACAGCATCCCTGCGCCTCCAGGAGCACGTCCGGCATGAACACGTCCATACCCTGCGAACAACGCATTCATCCCGTCAGGGGGATACCCCTCTGCATGAGGCTCCTGTGCGTAGTGCTCCTCGTGACGGGATGCGGTGCAGGCCGGGGAGGTTCCGCGTTCATAGACGACGAGGCGTCCATCATACCCGCCCAAGGCGAAAAACGCATCCATGCCCTGTGCGGCAAGCTTCTGGAAGACCTCCGGATCCATATCTATGTCAAGACCCTCCCCGGGACAGGAGAGGATGTCGACACCGCCGCTTCGGCTCTCTTCGATGTACACCGCCTAGGGGCACGTACCGACGACGAGAGGGGGCTCCTCTTCCTCGTGGCGCCGCAGCAGCGTCAGGTCAGGATCGAGGTGGGGTACGGACTGGAGGGCATCTTCCCTGACAGCTTCGTGGGTTCCCTCGAGCGGCAGCAGATGGTCCCGTTCTTCTCCTCCGGCAGGGTCGCCGACGGCATCGAGGCCACGGTGGAACTCCTGGTCACACGGGCCCTCCAGCACGAGGGGCAGGGTGCACCCGCCGGGGTCCGCCCGGCATCGCCCGCTTCGCCCCACTACTCCGGGGGTGCAGGCGCCCGGGCCGACCTCCCAGCCGAGCGCACCCGCACATATGCCCCCGTACAGGCTGCGGATGCGGACCGATACCGGCCGCAGGACAGCCCCGCAAAGGCGTTCGAGGTGTACCGTCAGGTGCTCAGGGACCGTGTGAAGGATCCAGGCCTCCCCATCTATACCGAGAAAACCCGGACCTTCCTCAGGCAATGGCTCGTCACTGATGCCCAGCAGTCCCATGAGGCCTCATCCCTGGACAGGGGCATCCCCTTCCGGATCCATAGCCGGGGGGGGCTGGCCGTCATCAGGTATCCCGTCGAGGAGCGGTCCATCCCCCCCTATTTCTTCCGTAAGGGCACTGAAGGATGGATGATCGACCTTGCATCCATGAGCGAGCTGATCGGCTTCAACCACCTCAACCAGTGGCATTTCAGGACCATGCCGAATGAATTCATGTTTGCATTTCCGGATGCCGTGTTCGATAAGAACGGATATCCCCACCGCACAGGCGCCGGGGCCGAGAGATGATCCTCCCTTGAGGGGGATCCGTGTCGAGGAGGTATGCCATGAAGGTGAGCACCGTAGCAGAGATGAGGGCCATGGACAGGGCGGCGGTGGAGCAGTACGGCATCCCCGAGACCCTGCTCATGGAGAATGCCGGCCTGGCGGCCTTCGAGGCGCTGAACAGGGCGTGTCCGGTCGCGGGAAAGTCCTTCCTGGTCCTGGCGGGCATGAGCAACAACGGCGGCGACGGGTTCGTCCTCGCCAGGAAGATCCATTCGGCAGGCGGCGAGGTGAAGGTCATGGTGCTGGGCGATACGACCAAATACCAGGGCGCCGCCCGGTTCAACCTCGACATCATCGCCAGGATGCCCATCCCCGTCTCCCCGATCTTGGCCGGCAAACGTCTGGTCAAAGAACTCGCCGGCTTTGATTGCATCGTCGACGCCATCTTCGGCACAGGCCTGTCCCGGGAGGTGGAAGGCCTCCACCGCGACGTCATCGAGGCCGTCAACGCCGTCAGCGGCACCGTGCTCAGCCTGGACATTCCATCCGGCATCAACGGAGACACTGGCCAGGTCATGGGGTGCGCCGTCCGCGCGGACATAACCGTCACCTTCGGCCTGCCCAAGCCCGGCACCCTGCTCATGCCTGGCGCCCTGCACTGCGGCAGACTCCTGGTGACCCACCTCTCGTTCCCTCCCTCCCTGTATGATGATCCCTCCCTCACCATGGCCCTGAACGACCTGCCGGCCCTGCCGGCCAGGGACCAGAACGGTCACAAGGGTACCTTCGGGGACGCCCTGTTCATCGCTGGCGCCAGGGGGTACTACGGGGCGCCCTCGTTTTCAGCAATGTCCTTCCTCAAGGCTGGCGGCGGCTACTCCCGGCTCGCGGCCCCCGAATCCGTGACCCCGTTCATCGCCGCTGCGGGCGGAGAAATCGTCTTCCTCCCCCAGGCCGAGACCGACACGGGTGGCATCTCGGCAAAGAACAAGACCCGGCTGCTGGAGCTCGCGCACAAGGTCGACTTCGTGGTCATGGGCCCCGGCCTCTCCCTGGACCCTGAGACACAGGCGCTGGTGCGTGAGCTGGCCCTCAGGATAGAAAGGCCGGTGCTCGTCGACGGAGACGGCATCACCGCCGTCTCCGGCGAGCTCGCCTGCATAAGGAATAGGAAGGGATCCACCATCCTCACCCCGCACCCGGGAGAGATGGCCAGGATAACCGGCCGGACGGTCACGGCCATTGAGCAGGACCGGATCGGTGTACTCAGGGACACGGCAGCCGACCTGGGCTCCATAGTGGTCCTCAAGGGCGCCCACTCCCTCGTCGGGATGCCGGACAGGGGGGTCTTCATCAACCTGAGCGGAAACTCGGGCATGGCGAGTGCCGGCTCGGGAGACGTGCTCGCCGGGGCCATCGCGGCCATGCACGGCCTTGGCCTGGGTGTGCAGGACGCGGCCCGCGCCGGGGTGTTCATCCACGGCGCGGCAGGGGACCTTGCAGCCGAGGAGAAAGGCGAAGACGGCATAACTGCCCGGGACATCATGGAGGGCCTGCCCCGGGCCATGGCGCTTGCCCGGAAGGGTGCCTTCGGGAACAGATACACGATCCCGGTGGTACTGTAGAAAAATTTTTCAGCTCCTGTTAAGTGACCGGCGGATCGTGCCGATAGGAATATCAGCCAGAAAAAGTCAACACTCTCTTCGTAACGCCAGGCATTATCCGCTTGGCTTTTTTTTTGTCCATTGTGGTATCCTGTCCGCCATGAACCCATCCGGAAGGGGCGCCTGATCATGTTCGAAAAGATCCTCTATCCCACCGACTTCTCCGATGTGGCCATGAAGGCCCTTCCCTATGTGGAGCACCTGCGACTCGCAGGCTGCCGCGAGGTGGTCATCCTCCACGTCATTGACTCCAGGAGCCTGGATCTGCTCTGCTATGACCCGGCACACTACAGGAGCGTGGAGAACGACCTGGAGGCCCTGGCCCGGGAGAACTGCTCCTTCATCACCAAGCGCCTGGAGAAATGCGGGCTCACGGTCAGGGTGGACGTGAGGACGGGGAACCCGGCAAGCCAGATCCTGAAGGTCCAGGCACGGGAGCACGCGGACGCCATCGTCATCGGGTCCCACGGCAAGAGCAACCTCGCCGAGATGATCATCGGCTCGGTCTCCGAGCGGGTGATCCGGAACGCCTCCTGCCCGGTGCTGGTGGTGAAACGCTAGGATCTGCGGGGGGCCGCGACCCTGCCCATGAAGAGAATCGTGCCGGTGGACCGCTCCCTGATCAGGAAAAGGAAGGGGTGATCGGCCAAGAACTCGCGCACCCGGGGAACAGACTTGGTCATGATCGCAGCCGAGGCCGCAGCAGCCTCAGTGCCCTCCTCGTTCACCTCCACCAGGGCCTTGTGGATGACCCGCGCGATGAAGAGTCTCTTGGCGCCCGTCATGCCCGAGAAGTCGGCATCCGGCGTGAACGCGGAAGGCATGCCCATGCCGGCCAGGGTCCTGGACAGGTCGAACTCGCCCGCAGCGGTGAACCTGGGCAGCCTCACGCGGACCTGGACAGGAGGCGCCGTTTCGAGCTGCTTCATCCACCGGGTCAGAACAGAGGGGCCCAGGGATGACTCCACCTGCGGCAGGCCATCCTTCTTGCCGGGGAGCACGACCACCATGGACACCCTGTCTCCTGCATAGGGCATGTCCAGGACCTTCACCGAGGGGGTTTCCAGGTATGCGAAGTCGCCGGTCCGCTCCATCATGTCCACCGGTACCCCCGCGCCATCAGGGGTCAGGAAGCTCGAGGTCTTCGTGTCCCTGCGATCGAACCCCTGCGCCCATGAGCCCTTGAAATAGACGGCGTTCGTCAGCACGAGCCTCGTCTCGGCAGTGATCATACCCTGCTTGACCAGGTCCCTGATGATGCCCCCGGTGGAGTCCCTGATCCAGGTGTTGATGATGATCCGCACGGAATCGGGCATGCCTCTGAAATCCACCTGCCTGAGTTCGGAGGCGTGGTAACGCTCCAGGTCGGCCTGGTAGGTGTCGAGGAACCGGTACCCCTGCTGGCCCCACAGGGCGTTCGCCATGTCGAGCCTGAGCCCGGAGCTGTCCGATACACGCCCCAGTGCCTGGCGCGTCCCGGACACCTGGTGGTGGAATTCCTCGGCGTCCAGGGGGAAGCAGAGCACCCGTGCCATCTGCTCCCTGGTAGTTGTCCGCGCACCTTCGTAGGCCAGGCCAAGGACCGACGAGATGCTGAGCGGGGAGAGGCTCACGTTGCCATCTCGGCCCCTGATGGCCGCATAGAGGGAAAGGGCGAAGGTCTGGTGGCCCCCCTTGATCTCTGCATCACCGGGGCAGGCTGCCGGGGCCTGCCCTGCTGAGGCCCCCTGCACCGGCGGCGCAGTGCACCCGAGCAGCACGGCGAGCAGGCACAGCACCCCTAGGACATACGCACCCAGGTCCCGTATAGTCCGCTTCCTCCAGGTCATGATCCACCTCCTTTTTGCGGAGTGCTGGTGCATGTATCGTCCCTGCCCCTGCCCCGGTGCCCAATCAGAGGGGGAGCATCACGGCGAGGAAGTCCGACCACGTGGTGGCGCCGCCCCGGTTGCAGGACAGGGCTTCGTACGTGTCAAAACCCTGATTCACGTTCAGTCCCGGCGCAGGCAGGTAGATGGACAGCCCGTGGGACCGTTCATACGCCTCATAGCCATTCGATCCGCAGAAGCGGTTTTCCACCACAAGGTCCTCCAGGGCCTCCTCGAGGGCGTCCGCACAGGCCAGGATGCCCTCGTTCGTGGTGGCCTCACGGATCCGGTCCAGGAAGTCTCCCAGATCCCGGTACAGGAAGGAGTGGTACTGCACCGTGTCCGATACGGCCGCCCGGATCGCTTCAGCCTCTGCGCCCATGGCTCTCACCAGGGAGTCGGCGAGGTCTTCCACGCACGCATGGACCTCGTCCATGGAGGCGCTCCTGATGGCCGACTTGGTGAACGGGATGCCCATGACGCCGAACCTGTCGTCGCACGCAGCCGGAATGAGACGTGCAAGCTCCAGCGCACCCATGTCCGGGTCCTGCGCAAGGGGGCCCAGGATGGTGCCGTACGGGTCGCCGAACACCGGGAAGGGGGCCTCGGAGAAGGTGATGTATTCCGCAGCGTCGCGCACCTCGTAGGCCACCTCGTACATGCCCATGAGGCAGGAGTCGAAGTCGATGACATCGAAGACGACCCCGCCCTGGCGCAGGGCCCCCGCCATGGCGGACAGGGACATCATGGAACCGGTGCCGGCCGTGGTCTCGTCCACGAACATGCCCTTGTCCTGTCCCTTCCATCCGAGCCCGTGGCTCCAGAGCACCAGGGCATAGCGCTCGGCCGGATAGGTCCCGGCGGCCCATTGGATGAATCCCGAAAGGGTGCCTGGCGCGGTCATGTCGAGATTCGCCATCCTGGTCAGATCGCTCCCTATGGAGTACGGGTCGTCATCGCGCGTGACCCTCCCCCGCAGCGTATCCCAGGGATACAGGGGGGTGAGCTGGTTGCTGAACTCCACCTGCACCACGACGTTCACATCCGCCGTGGATCCCACCTGCTCCATCTCGTTGATGTCGCTGAATGCTGCACCCGAGATGTCGGAATCCCCTGCCATATAGACCATGACCGTCCAGCGGGCTTCAGGGGCGGCATCAGGGGACGAGCCCTCTTCACCGCACCCGAAGAGGAGCACCAGCGCCGCAGCCAGCACCCGGCAAAGCCCCTGTGCCCCCTGTCTCCCCGGCCTGTCCATCAGCGGCAATCCCTCCCCTCTCACCTGTTCCCATCCATGTGATACCACAGAACCGGCCCGGACGGAAAATTCAATCTTGCCAAAGGGTTCCATCTGTGCAAAAAGGGCATTACTATCAGGACATCCATGATGCGTCCTGAACCTTTCGAGGAGGTATACGGAATGGAGGCAGACCAGGATTATCTGCAGTCCGGGCCTGAAAAAACCGAACATTCTCTTCTCAAGCGGGTCTTCATCATCCTCTCCCTTCTCCTGGTTCCCGGCGCGCTGCCCTTCATCGTCTATTCGCGGGCGCGGGAAAAGGGTCTCACCAGGCCGCTCGTCCTGCTCATCACCATATCGCTTCTCATCATAGGGATTGTGATCACCACGTTGACCTGGGCGTTCTAGATCCATGGAACACGGCGCCACTGCCTGAGAAGACGCCCCAGCGGGATACAATTCTGCTGGACCTCGAACAGAAAGCAAAATATTTCATCAAGTTGTCTTGACAACCAAGCATACTGACTTACTATACCTACTGTGAGCATACGCCTGACAGCATTACCGGAATGCATCCGTGCAGGGGTCCGTCTGTCAGGTGCATTGTAATAGAACGCCTATCCTGTCCGGAAGAGAAGCGAGGTGATCGAATGGACATGAAGCGTGATTACTACGAGGACATCGAGCTCTTCAGCAGCGGCACCGTGCTCTTCTGGTCAGTTGCCTTCCTTGTCTTCCTCTTCACGCTCCCCCTGTACATCCCGTCGTACAACATCTACCTGTTCAACATCATCATGGTCCACGTGATCCTGGCCGTGGGCCTCAACATCCTGGTGGGGTACACGGGCCAGATCTCGCTGGGCCATGCCGGGTTCTTCGCCATCGGGGCCTACGGCACGGCACTCCTCATGATACACCTCCACCTGCCCTTCCTGATGGCCCTTATCATCGCCGGGCTCATCTCGGCCTTCTTCGGCTTCATCATCGGCCTGCCGGCGCTCAGGCTCGAAGGCCCGTACCTGGCAATCGCCACGCTGGGCTTCGGGCTCACCATCATGCACATCATCGGACATTGGGATATCTTCGGCGGACGCATGGGCATCAGCACACCGCCTTTGGACCTGGGTCTGCAGAACTCACCGTACAGCTTCGTCATCGAGGGTGACGTGAAGATCTACTACCTCATCCTTGTCATCACGGTGCTCATGGTCGTCTGCGCCCGCAACCTCATGAGGACCCGCGTGGGCAGGGCCTTCGTGGCCATCCGCGACGACGACATCGCGGCCGAGGTCATGGGCGTGAACCTCACCATCTTCAAGACCATGTCCTTTGCGCTGAGCGCCTTCTACGCAGGGGTGGCGGGCGGTCTGTACGGCTTCGTGGTGAGCTTTTTCGACCCCTTCACCTTCAACCTCATCCTGTCCATCGTGTTCCTGGTCATGGTGGTGGTGGGCGGCCTCGGATCCATCCTCGGTGCCGTCATGGGTGCCACACTCATCACCTACCTGCAGTTCGACCTGCTGAAGAATGTGGAGGAACTCCCGTATATGGGGGAGATCCTCGTGCAGTTCTCACGGAAGTGGCTCACCGTAATCGGTCTTGCCAACTTCGGCAGCGTGGCACTCGGACTCATCATGCTGGGCATCGTGATCTTCGAGCCGCTCGGAATGTTCGGCATCTGGATACGGATGAAGAAGTACTGGAAGACCTGGCCCTTCTAGCGCGAAAGGGATGGAGCATTTATGATCGAACAACTCATCGTCGAGGGACTGGCCATAGGGGCGTGCTACGGGCTGTTCGGCGTGGCGGTGGCCATCATCTACAAGACCTCGGAGGTGGTGAACTTCGCCCAGGGCGAGATGGGCATGATCGCCACCTTCGTGGCCTTTCACGTGCTCACCGTATACCACGTCCCCTTCTGGCTCGCCTTCATCATCACCATGGTCTTCGCCATGCTCCTGGGCATGCTCATCGAGATATGCTTCCTGAGGCCCGCCAAGGACCCGACCGTGCTGGGCCTCATCATCATCACGCTGGGCGCCGAGATGCTCCTCATGGGCCTGGCAGGCTGGAAATGGGGGGCCGAACAGAAGGACTTCCCCTTCCTCCTCTCGGTCCAGAAGACCCACGAGATCCTGCCCGGGCTCACTGTGAACGAGTGGTCCATGGGCGTCTTCGTCCTGGCCGCAGTGATCATGGTGTTCCTGTTCCTCTTCTTCCGGTACTCGCGCCTCGGCATCGCCATGCGGGCCACCCAGCAGAACGTGAACGCGGCAAAGATCATGGGCATCAAGGTGGAGCGCGTCTTCTCCATCACCTGGGCCATGAGCTCGCTCATCGGCGCCGTGGCGGCCATGTTTTTTGCGGCCCGATCCGTGCTCGATCCGAACTTCATGATGGAGCCCTTCATGCGGGCCTTTGCCGCGGCCGTGCTCGGCGGCCTCACCAGCATCCCGGGCGTGGTGGTGGGCGGCATCCTCCTGGGGCTCATCGAAAACTTCTTCGGATATGCCTGGCCTGAGTGGAAGCCCATCGTGGCCTTCGTGGTGATCATCATCATCATCACGGTGAGGCCGAGCGGCCTGTTCGCGAAACACTACATCAAGAAGGTCTAGGTACCATGACAGCAGGGTTGAAAAAAGCCACTCTCGCTGCAGTCGGATGCATGGTCGTTACTGCAGTTGCTGCCCTTTTCCTGTGGGATGCGCCCCGCAACAGGTTGGAGTTGGTCTTCGAACGCCACACCATCGAGCAGACCACCAGAGACTATTTCAAGGCGGAGATGGACCGCGACTACCGGAAGGTCTACGGCTTCCTCGCCCCCTCCTCCACCTACCGGAAGACGCACACCTACGAGGAGTTCCTCCGGGACATGTCCGGATCGCCGGTGGTGATCAAGAGCTACAGGATCGTGGACATCTACCGTCTCAGAGGTAACCACGACCCGGTGGCATACCCGGCGGTGAAACGCTTCGTCCAGGTGGAGGTGGAGGTGGACGTGGGCTTTTCGGACACCGGCGACACGAGCACGTGCAACTACTGCTTCACCTTCCTCAAGGAGGGAGGTCGCTGGTACAAGGGATAGATCCCGGGATTTACCCGTGATGGGGAGTGATAGCACCGGGGCATGGATCCGGTGCTACAACAATACAGGGTAGAGGGAGGTCCTATGAAAAAGGTGATGTTCTGCATGGGTATCATCTGTGTCGTATTCCTGATGGTCACCCCGGCATCCGCTGCACGTCCCGGGTTCGACAAGAAGGAGATCCGCATCGGACAGTGGGGGCCCCAGACCGGTCCCGCGGCGCCGTGGGGGTCCGTGGCCAGGGGGAGCGGCCTGCTCTTCAACGTGGTGAACGAGCAGGGCGGCATCCACGGCCGCAAGATCAAGTACTTCATCCGTGACGACCAGTATAACCCGGCCCAGACCGTGGCGGTTGTCAAGGAACTGGTGGAGCGCGAGGGCGTGTTCGCCTTCGTGGGCGGCGTGGGAGGCGCCTGCGGCAAGGCGGTCATGGACTACCTCGGGAAGAACAAGATCATCTGGGTGGGCCCGTCGGCGGCCATCACCGATTTCGTGTTCCCGCCGAAACCCTATATATTCGCCGTGTACCCCCTGTACGAGGACGAGGGCAGCATCCTCACCAAGTTCGTGGTGGAGAAGCTCAAGGCCAAGAAGATCGGCTTCTTCTACCAGAACGACGCCTACGGCAAAGATGGTCTCGAAGGTGGCAGGAAGAGGCTCGCCACCTACCAGATGAACTTCGTGGAGGAGATACCGGTGGAGCCTGGCGAAAAGGACCTCACCTCCCAGATGCTGAAGTTCAAGAATGCCGGAGCCGAGGTGGTTCTGATGTTCGTGAACCCCACCGTGGCCACCATCGCGCTCAAGACCTGCGCCACCATCGACTACAAGCCCCAGTGGGTATCCTCAGATACCCTGTCCGACTACGGGCTCATGTTCAAGATCACGGGTGGCCTCTGGGAGGGCGTCATCACGGGTGCCTTCGGCATGACACCCACTGCCGACCATCCCCTCCTGAACATGTACCGGGAGGCGGCCAAGAAGTACGCCCCCGAGGAGCGGTGGGGCACCTTCTACCTTGCGGGCATCGTGTTCGCCGACCCGCTGGTGGAGGCCCTGAAGCGCGTGGGTCCGAAGCTGAGCACCGAGGCCTGCCTCAAGCAGCTGAACTCGCTGAAGGACCACCAGACCATCGGCCCCAAGGTGACGTGGACACCGCAGATCCACCAGGGCACGGATTCCATCCAGGTCCAGAAGTGCGGTCCGAATGCCGAGTATATCCTGCTCCAGGACTGGACATCCAACGACCTGGCAACGTGGAAAAAGCAACCGGCAAAAAAGAAATAGTCTGATATGCGGGGGTGGGATCACCCACCCCCGCATACAGAACCACACAGTGATCCTTCCGGGAGGCCCTTTCAGGGAGAACTCGGACATAGATAAAAGGGGTGCTCGCACATGGCGCACTTCAAGGTAGAGAACCTGGGCATCAGTTTCGGCGGCATCAGGGCCGTGGACAACGTGAGCTTCGAGGTGAAGAAGAACTCCATCTTTTCCATCATCGGCCCCAACGGGAGCGGCAAGACCACCATCTTCAACATGATCAGCGGCATCTATAAGCCGGACTCCGGCCGGGTCGTCCTCGAGGGCGAGGACATGGTGGGCCTCAGACCGGACATGATCGCCCGCAAGGGCATCGCCCGCACCTTCCAGAACATCCAGCTCTTCGGCAACGCCACGGTCATGGACAACCTCATGCTGGGCAGGCACATCCATATGAAGACCGGGATCATAGGCGGCGCCTTCATGTGGGGGAAGTGGTCGGGCACGGCCAGGGAAGAGGTGAAAAATCGCGAGATCGTGGAGCACATCGTGGACTTCCTGGAGCTCCAGTCCGTGCGCGACCAGTTCGTGTCCAGCCTGCCCTACGGCAAGCGCAAGCTCGTGGAGCTGGGCAGGGCACTGGCCCTGGAGCCCAAGGTCCTGCTCCTGGACGAGCCGTCCGCTGGCATGAACACCGAGGAGAAGGACGACCTCAGGATCTGGATCAAGGACATCCAGGAGGACTACCAGGTGACCATCCTGCTCATCGAGCACGACATGAACATGGTCATGGGGATCTCGGATCGGATCCTGGCCATCAACCAGGGCGTCGAGATCATTGAGGACGTACCGTCCGAGGTCCAGAAACACCCGGACGTCATTGCCGCCTACCTGGGCGAGGAGGAGTGATGCTCTCCATCAAGAACATCGAGACCTGGTACGACCTGATCCGGGCCCTGCACGGCATCTCCTTCGAGATCAAACAGGGCGACATCGTGGCCCTGCTCGGGAGTAACGGCGCCGGGAAATCCACGACCTTGAAGACCATCATGCGCCTGCTCGACGACGACCAGCCCGAGAAGGGCACCATCGAGTTCATGGGCAAGCGCATCGACCGCCTGGACACCGAGGAGATCGTGCGCCTGGGCATCAGCTACGTGCCCGAGGGCCGGGAGGTCTTCCCCGAGCTCACGGTGATGGAGAACATCCTCATGGGCGCATACACGAGGAGCGACCGCAGGGGCGTGAACGAGGACATCGAGGCCATGCTCAGGCTCTTCCCCATCCTGGGCAAACGGAGGGACCAGGAGGCAGGGCACCTGAGCGGAGGCGAGCAGCAGATGCTGGCCATCGCCCGGGCCCTCATGAGCAGGCCCAAGCTCCTCATGCTGGACGAGCCCTCGCTGGGTCTGTCCCCGCTCCTGACCAAGGAGATCTTCACCATCATCCAGGACATCAACAAGCAGGGCGTTACCATCCTGCTCGTGGAGCAGAACGTGAACATGGCGCTCAAGTACTCGAACTTCGCCTTCCTCATGGAGAACGGCCGCATCGTGCGCGCCGACAAGCCCGAGGTGCTCCGGGAGGACGAGGACGTGAAGGAGTTCTACCTGGGCATCGCCACGGAGCAGTCCGTGAAGGGCTACAAGCGCTACCGGAGAAAGGTACGGTTCAGGTAAGAAGACGCTATCAGGAGTGCATATGGAAGAGATCAAGACCCTGCCACAGGCCCTGAGGAAACTCGTGAAGCAGCAGCCCGACCGTGTGGCCATGCGCATGAAGGACTATGGCATCTGGCACGACATCACCTGGAGCCAGTACTACGAGAACGTGAAGAAGGTTGCCATGGGCCTGCATGCCCTGGGCGTGAAGCGGCAGGACCACGTAGCCATCGTGGGCGAGAACAAGCCCGAGTGGCTCTTCTCCGCCCTGGGGATCATGTCGCTGGGCGCCACCTTCGTGGGCGTGTACACCACCAACCCGGCGGCCGAGTGCGAGTACGTGGTGGGCCACTCCGAGTCCGTGGTCTTCTTCTGCGAGGACGAGGAGCAGTTCGACAAGGCCCTGGTGTGCCGGCCCAACACGCCCAAGCTCCGCAAGGCCGT
The DNA here is from genome assembly GCA_029547045.1 of Deltaproteobacteria bacterium. Lineage (GTDB taxonomy): Bacteria > Desulfobacterota > Desulfomonilia > UBA1062 > UBA1062 > MWEI01. The sequence goes on from JAKPQL010000143.1 coordinate 16,558, forward strand.
GGTGTGGGACATGGAGGGCCTCAAGCACTTCGATGATCCGCTCCTCATGAGCTTCGACAGCCTGCTGGAGCTCGGCGCCAGGACCGATCAGGAGAACCCCGGGCTCTTCGAACAGATCATCGACGAGGGCAAGACCGACGAGATCGCCTCCATCATCTATACCTCGGGCACCACCGGGCCGCCCAAGGGCGCCATGATCGCCCACGAGAACTACCTGTGGATAGCCAGGGCCAACCTGGAGATCACCAAGATGCACGTGGAGGACGAGACCATCTCGTTTCTGCCGCTGAATCACGTGTACGAGCAGATCTTCGACCTCATGATGCACCTGAGCGTGGGCCATACCGTGAACTTCACCGAGAACACGGACACGGTGATGAACGACCTGCGCGACGTGTCACCCACCCTGTTCCACGCCGTGCCCCGGATCTGGGAGAAGTACCACTCGGGCATCGTGCTCAAGATGGCGGACGCAACCTGGTTCAAACGCACCGTGTTCGGCATCGCCTACAGGATCGGCTCGGCCTACAACACCTACAAGCTCGCCAAGAAGCCCGTGCCCTTCTACCTGAACATCGCCTACGGGCTCGCCTACTTCTGCGTGTTCTGGAAGCTCAAGGAGCGGCTCGGCTTCGACCGGGTGCGCCTGGGGTTCTCGGGTGCGGCCCCCATCTCCCACGAGATCCTCAAGTTCTTCCAGTCCATCGGCATCCCCATCCGGGAGGGCTACGGGCTCACCGAGACAACGGGCATCACCCACATCTCGGACGAGGAGCACTTCAAGCTGGGCACCGTGGGCAGGGCCCTGCCCGGTGCCGAGGTGATGATCGCGGACGACGGAGAGATCCTCATCCGCCACGGCGGGGTGTTCAAGGGCTACTTCAAGGATGAGGCTGCCACGGCCGCAGCCCTGGAGGGCGGATGGTTCCACACCGGCGACGTGGGCGAGATCGACTCCGAGGGCTACCTCAAGATCATGGACCGGAAGAAGGATCTCATCATCACGGCGGGCGGCAAGAACGTGGCGCCCCAGTACATAGAGAACCTGCTCAAGTTCTCGCCCTACATCAACGACGCCGTGGTCATCGGAGACCGGCGCAAGTTCATCAGCGCACTCATCGTCATAGACGAGGAGAACGTGGTGAAGTATGCCCAGGACCACAAGGTGCAGTACACCACCTTTGCGAGCCTCACGAAGACCGAGGAGGTGATCAAGCTCATCGAGGACGAGGTCACCAAGGTGAACAAGCAGATCGCACGGGTGGAGAACATCCGCAAGTTCAAGCTCCTGGACAAGAAGCTCTACACCGAGGACGGCGAGGTGACACCCACCATGAAGGTCAAGCGGGCGGCCATTGCCAAACAGTACAAGGACCTCATCGAGGAGATGTACCGGGAGGAGTGACCAGGGAACCCGGAACGGAAACGGTAACCTGCCGGGGCGCCATGATCATGATCCCCCGGTTTTCCTGGACAACGCGGCAGTAGTAATCTCATTCCGCTGCGTGGAACTTTTTTTCTCATTCACCTGTGCCGCTCCTTCGTGCGGGCGGGTAACTCATTGAAACATTTGAACGCTGAACGTTGCATAATTATTGCTTAAAAAAGCAACCGTGATGCAATGATGGAGGGGGGCATGGGGTGTCCGCAGGCATTCCCTTTTCGAGGTTCATGCGGAGGTTCACCATGGTGAGAGAGGCCAAAAGAGGTTTCCTGGACAGGTTCCACATCGCTGCCGGAACGGCTGCATGGGTCTGCTGCATGATTCTGCTCGCGCTGTGCGGCTGCAGCGATGACGATTCAGGCAGCCCGTCAGTGGCTCCCGAGGAGCTCAGCGGGGTGGAGATCGTTTCCCCGGGTGAAAACGTGGGCATTGCCGAGGGGCAGTCCATACTTTTCCAGGGTTCCACGGGCGACGGCATGGGGCCCTTCACCTTCCTGTGGGACTTCGGGGACGGGGCGGGCACTTCCACCGAACAGAACCCCGGGTACGTCACCTTTCCGCGGCGCGGCACCTACACGGTCACCTATGTGGTGGAAGACGCAGACGGAGCCACGGGCAGCGACACCGTCATCGTGACCGTCAGGGCGCAGGGCACCCGGGAATGGCTCCTCGTGAGCGCCGGGGTGAACCACAGCCTCGCCATCAAACCCGACGGATCCCTGTGGGCATGGGGCTTCAACTTCTTCGGCCAGCTCGGCGACGGAACCTGGACCAACAGGACAAAACCCGTCAGGGTGGGATCCGACACCGACTGGGTGGCCGTGAGCGCTGGCAATGGATTCTCGCTGGGGCTGAAAGCGGACGGGACCCTGTGGTCCTGGGGTTCGAACGACTGGGGTGAACTGGGCGACGGCTCCTTCGGCGACCGCTGCACCCCGGCCCAGGCTGGAACGGACGACGACTGGTCCATCGTCCATGCCAGCGAGGGATTCTGCGTGGCCCTGAAGGAAGACGGGACCCTCTGGTCATGGGGGAAGAACAACGTGGGACAGCTCGGCATCGCACAGTCGGGAGGCGGTGCGAACACGTATCAACGGAACCCTGTCAGGGTGGGGACGGATCACGACTGGGCCATGGTAAGCCCCGGGGCGAGCCATTGCGCCGCGCTGAAGAAAAACGGCACCCTCTGGACGTGGGGCTATGACCGGTACGGCCAACTGGGCAACGGGACCGGCTTCCCCCGGTTTTATCCCGCCCAGGTGGGGACGGACACCGACTGGATCACGGTGAACGCGGGCGGGGACCACACCCTTGCCATCAAGTCGGACCTCTCGCTCTGGACATGGGGCTTCAACGAGGACGGCCAGCTCGGCGATGCCACGGTCATCCAGAAGAACTCCCCCCAGCGGCTCGCCGGTACCGGCGGGTGGGTCGCCGTGTGCGCCACGTATAAGTCCAGCATCGGCCTGAAGGCGGACGGCACGCTGTGGTCCTGGGGGTACAACTACTACGGTCAGGCGGGTACAGGCACGTTCGCGGACAGCCTGGTGCCCGTGCAGGTGGGCTCGGATACCGACTGGTCCATGGCGAGCTCCCTGTACAACCATGTCATCGCCCTGAAGACCGACGGTTCCACCTGGTGCTGGGGCGCCAACAACCAGGGCCAGGTCGGAAACGGGACCAATGCGAATATGAATGCCCCGCTGAGGATCCGCTTCTGACGGGCAGGGGCTGCAGGAAGGGCTAGAGGCCTTCCAGGATCTCCCGCATTTTCTTGGAAAGGTCGGCCATGCTGAAAGGCTTCTGAATGAAGCCCCTGCACCCGCTCTCGAGGATCTCCTTGGCCTGGCCGTCCAGGCTGTACCCGCTCGACAGCAGCACCTTCACAGACGGGCTCTGCCGTCGCATGGCATCGAAGGTCTCCTTGCCGCCGAGATCGGGCATGATCATGTCGAGGATGACCAGGTCGATGGAATCCCTGTTCTGCTCATACACCTTCAGTCCCTGCCTGCCGCCGGAAGCGGTGAGCACCCGGTAGCCGAGCCCTTCGAGCATCCTGGTACCGACCTCGAGGATCATCTCCTCGTCGTCGATGAGGAGCACGGTCTCCTTTCCCTTGTGGATCCGGCTGTCCTTCCGGTCCTCTCCCTCCACCTGCTTGTCCGATGCGGGCAGGAAGATGGTGAAGGACGTGCCGATGTCGATCTCACTCTCCACCACGATGAACCCGCCGTGGTTCTTCACGATCCCGTACACCGATGCCAGGCCGAGCCCGGTGCCGCGCCCACGCTCCTTGGTGGAGAAGAATGGCTCGAAGATCCGTTCCCTGGTGGCCTCGTCCATGCCGATACCCGTGTCCGTGACCGTCAGCTTCACGAATCTGCCCTTCCTCAGGTGGTACGGCAGAAGTTCCTCCTCGGCGAGCTCCGTGTTCTCCACCGAGAGGTACAGATCGCCCCCGCCGGGCATGGCCTGCCAGGCGTTCACGAACAGGTTGAGCAGCACCTGTTCCATCTGTCCGCGGTCGATCTCCACGGTCCAGAGACCTTCGGAGGCCTTGTGGTGGATGCGGATCTCCTTCTTGGTCCTGCCGAACATCTCCGCGCTCCTGCGCACGAACGCGCCCAGGTCGGTGGCCCTGACCTCGTATTTGCCGCCCCTGGCAAAACCCAGGAGCTGCTTGGTGAGGTCGGAGCCCCGCTGGACGTACTCCTCCATGCTCTTGAGCCGCTCATGGAAGGGGTGACTCTCATCGAAGTGCATGAGCATGAGGGACACGTTGCCCAGGATGCCCATGAGCAGGTTGTTGAAGTCGTGGGCAATGCCCCCTGCCAGGGTGCCGATGGCCTCCATCTTCTGGGCGCGCAGAAGCTGGTCCTCCATCGCCTTCTTTTCGGACATGTCAATGAGGAAGCCCCGGAGCCCGGCAGGCCTGCCGTCCCGGTATATGGGGGTCGTGTGGACCAGGGCCGGGAATGTCGTCCCGTCCTTCTTGAGGGCCGTGTACTCGCTCAACCCCAGCCGTTCGCCGGAGATCACCCTCTGGTAGTTGGCAAGGATCCGTTCATGGTCTTGACTGGCCATGACGTCCAGCACGGTCAGGCCTTTTTCCATCTCATCCCGGGTATAGCCGAAGCGCTCCAGGGAGATGTCGTTCACAAAGGTGAACCTCCCTTCGATGTCGGCCTCGAAAACCGTCTCGGGCAACAGCCTGGCCATGTCGCGGAACCGTTCCTCGCTTTGCCGGAGGGCTTCCTCGGCCTTCGTGCGGTCGGTCAAATCGATGAGGGACGCCACGCTCTCCCTGGTACCGGGTATCATGGCCACGCTCATGAACAGGTTCCGGATCTCCCCGGAGCGGATGATGCCCCTGAACTCATAGGCGGCGGGCACTGCCCCGGGATCGACCCGGCGTGCCTTGTGCAGCTCGATCATCCTGGAGAGGTCTTCCGGCACCACGAAACGGGTCCAGGACATCTTGTTCTCCACCTCTTTCCGGGAATAGCCGGTGAGCTTCTCGAAGTTGGAGTTCGCGAGCAGGATGGTGGTGTCCTCGGCGATCAGGATGTTGGCCGTGGCGGTGCTCTCGAAAATGGTCCGGTAGCGCTCCTCGCTCGCCTTGAGGGCATCCTCGGCCTGCCTGCGCTCCGTGATGTCTGCCTGGGTGCCGATGATGCGCTGCGGCCTTCCGTCCCCCGACCAGGCGACGACCTTGCCGCGGTCGAGGATCCACTTGTAGGCCCCGTCCCTGCACCTGATCCGGTGCTCGCTTGCATAGATCGGGGCTTCGCCCCGGAGGTGGCTCTCCAGCATCCTGTTGGAAGGCTCCTTGTCGTCGGGGTGAACCA
>JAKPQL010000144.1 GCA_029547045.1 Deltaproteobacteria bacterium
TTCGACGCCGGCAAGGCGAAGGACCGCACCATGATGGGCAACACGCCGGAGCAGGCCGCAGAGGTGCTCTCGCGGATCGGCGTGAAGGGCATCGGCGCCAACTGCGGGCAGGGCATAGAGGGCTTCATCCCCATCTGTTCCCGGATGCGCGCCGCCACGGGCCTGCCCCTGTGGATGAAGGCGAACGCCGGGCTGCCCGAGCGGATCGACGGGCAGACCGTGTACCGCACGACACCCGAGGAGTTCGCTGCCTTTGTTCCCGAGCTTGTCCGTTCTGGTGCGGACTTCATCGGCGGCTGCTGCGGCACCGACGAGCGGTTCATCGGCGCCATCGGCACGGCACTGAATAACCTGTGACACGAGGAGACACCATGCATCCCATAGAGCGCGTGCTCAACACACTGCAGGGCAAACCCACGGATCGTGTTCCCACCTTCTGCGCCATGGTGGAGGACCGGACCTTCAACGAGGTCCTGGGCAAGCCGCTCCTCCCCCAGGAACGGCTCATGACAAACCCTGCGGCCCGTTATCTCTTCGATAGATGGGGACCTGTTCTGACAAAGACTGCCTTCAGAATCGAACTGGACCGTGCCCTGGAGAAGCGCATCCGGGCCCAGGTGGAGCTTGGTTTCGACTCGGTGTGGGCCATACTGGACGAGACCTTCACCGTGGTCGACCACGCCACCATGGTCCGCTTCAGTGGATCCATCTTCAACCTTCAGCCGGACGGGTACGGGAACATGACCTACATGTACCGCGGCCCGGGCATCAAGACGAGGGAGGATTTCGAGAACTGGCCATACTGGCCCGATGCGGACGACCTGGCGCACAGCACGTACCGGTTCTTCAGAAAGATGATGTCGAAGTATGGCCACCGCGCCTGCCTCTTCGGGCAGGGCCCGGCCTACGGCATCCATGAATCGCTCCTGTGGGCCGTGGGATTCGAGAAGATGCCCGTATGGATCAGGCGTGAAAAAGACCTGGTGAAGCGCTACGTCGACCGCTGCGAGGAGATCTGCCTCAAGACCAACATGGCCCTGCTCGATGCTGGGGTGCCCGTGGTCATCCAGACCGACGACTTCGCCTTCAAGAGCGGGCCGCTCATGAACCCCCGGCTCATCGACGAGATCTTCGGACCGTCATACCGGCGCATCATCAAGGCCGTCCACGACAGGGGCGCCTACTACGTACTCCACTCCTGCGGAGACAACACCCTGCTCTTCGACACCTTCATCTCCTGGGGCGTGGACGGCCTCCACGCCTACGAGAACACCTCCAACGTGGACATCTTCAGGGAGAAGAAGCTCCACGGTGACCAGGTGACCATCATCGGCGGTGTCGGCGTCGACTACCTGCTCACGGACCGCTCCAAGGACGAGGAGGTCGTCTCCGAGGTGAAGCGGCTCCTCACGGGGCTCGGCCCCGGCGGCAGGTTCATCATCGCGCCGGTGCACAGCCTGAGCACCATACCGGCGCACAAGCTCAGGGTCATGGTGGATGCCGTGGCCCGGTTCGGGGCATACCCCGTCGCCCTGTCATAACACCGCAACGAAGGAGGCTGATCGATGAACGAATCCACCATGGCCGTACGCAGGGCCATCGACGAACTCGACCTCGACGGCATCGGCATGCTCGTGGGGGCCTGCCTCGAAGAGGGACTGACACCCGAGGAGATCATCCAGGAAGGCATCAGCAAGGGGCTCGAGATCGTGGGCAGGAAGTTCGAGGATGGGGAGTACTTCCTGGCCGACCTCATCATGGCCGGGGAGGTCGTGAAGGAGGCCATGCCGATCCTCAAGGCACGGATGAACCCGGGAGATTCCAGCGGCAAGGGCACGGTCATCCTGGCCACGGTGGCAGGAGACATCCACGAGATCGGCAAGAACATCGTGGGCATGATCCTGTCGGCCAACGGATTCGAGGTCATCGACCTGGGGGTGGATGTCCCGGCCATACGAATCATGGACGCTGCGAGGACCACCGGTGCCAGGTTCATCGGTCTGTCGGCCCTGCTCACCACCATGGTGGACAGCATCAGGGAGGTGGTGGATGCGGCCGGTGCCGCCGGGCTGCGGGACCAGGTGAAGATCGTCATCGGCGGCGCCTGCACCTCCCAGGACCTCTGCACGGAGATGGGCGCCGACGCCTACGGGGAGACGGCCATCGACGCACTGCGGATCTTCAACGGGTATGCCGCAGGAGCCTGAAACCGGTCCCTTCGTCACCCTCGTCCCCTCGGGGGAGCGCCGTTCGTTCCCTCCGGGAACCCCCCTGACCGATGCCCTTTTCGACATGGGCGTCGTCGTGAAGACCCCCTGCGGCGGCAAGGGCACCTGCGGCAAGTGCGGGATGCGCATCGACGGCGAACCGGGAGAGGCGCTGGCATGCAGAACGGCCGTCACCCGTGACATCACGGTGCATGCAGGACGTGCAAACACAGTCCCGGTCCTGGACGTCCCGGAGTTCGGTTTGGCAAGACGGCTGGCGGCTGCCGTGGACATCGGTACCACGTCGGTGAGGGTGGCCCTTGCGGACCTTGATGAAAAAACGTCCTCCGAGGTCTCGTCCTTCCTCAATCCCCAGCGCAGGTTCGGGCACGACGTCATCTCCCGCATCGCCGCGGCCCGCGATCCTGCAGTGAACACGACCCTGACCGGGCTCATCCGCAGGGCTGTCCGCGGAACCCTGGACAGCGTCCTGGCGGCGGCCGGCCGTACGGCGGGCAGCCTCGAGTCCATGGTCTTCTCGGGCAACACCACCATGCTCTACCTGCTCCTCGGCCTCGACGTTCAGCCCCTGGGCAGGCACCCCTACCACGCCGCCACAAGGGACTTCGCGTCACTGCCCCCCACGGCTGCGGGTCTCACGGAGGATAGCGCGACCCGCACCAGTGCCCTGCCCGTGGTGGGCGCCTTCATCGGGGCCGACCTCGTCGGCGGGCTCGCGTTGTGCCATGCCAGGAGAAAGCTTAACAGCGTGTTCTTCATTGACCTCGGAACCAACGGCGAGATCTTCGTCGCCGACCGCACGGGTCGCGTCTTCGCCACGTCCTGCGCCATGGGCCCGGCCCTGGAGGGCATGAACATCTCCTGGGGCATGACTGCCGACGACGGGGCCGTAACGCACATACGTCAGGCCCCGGGCGGCCTTGTCTGTGACGTCCTGGGCTCCGGTGATCCCGCCGGCATCACGGGCACGGCGCTCATCGACCTGCTGGCCATTCTCCTGGACAGAGGGCTCGTGTCAGCGACCGGTGCGTTCTCGCGGGACATCGACGCCATGGATCTCCCGGAGCCCCTCGAGCCCGCTCGTGAAGACGGTGCCCTGTCCCTGAACCTCTGGGGCAGGATCAGGCTCACCCAGAAGGACATCCGCAACGTCCAGCTCGCCAAGGCGGCTGCCCTGGCGGCGTCCCGGCTCCTCCTGTCTGCCGCTGGGACGCCCCCCGAGGATATCAGGCACGTGTTCATCGCTGGCGCCCTGGGCGAGCATATGGACATGGAGCACTTCAGGAGGCTGGGGTTCATCCCGGCCTTCCCGAACGCCTCCTTCGAGTATGTCGGCAACACGAGCCTTCAGGCCGCTGTAGAGGCATGTTTGGACCCGTGTTTCATCGGGCACGCCGCAACCCTGCGGGACCGGGTTCAGGAGGTGCTGCTCTCGGGACAGGAGGACTTCCAGGACATGTTCATCAGGTCCATCGACTTCCCGGGGGCATGAGCCATGGACAGGGTCATGCTCCACGACATCCCGTTCGACGTCGACGAAACCGGCCTGATGGGGCTGCTGCGCATCCGGCCCGGCACGGCCCATGCTGCCGAGCTCTCCTCCATCCTCAGCCGGGCCAAAGGCATAGCCAGACCGAAGGCGGCCTTCGGTATAGCCAGTGCCCGTTCATCCGGTCATGAAGCCCTGGAGATCGACGGCGTGCGGTTTCAGAGCCGGGTGCTGCGCGTCAACCTCGCCGAGGCAGGCGTGGCGTTCCCGTTTGTCGCCACGTGCGGTATCGAGCTCGAGGAGTGGTCCCGGGGCATGGAAGGCATGCTGCGGTCGTTCTGGGCCGACTCCATCATGCTCGTGGCCCTGGGGTGTGCGGTGAGCGCACTGGAGGCGCACCTGAAGGAGCGTCTCGGCGGGGCGGCCCTGTCC
>JAKPQL010000013.1 GCA_029547045.1 Deltaproteobacteria bacterium
AGCCCCCGAGAAGAACGCCCTTGAAGAGGACTTCACCGTGACCTTCACCACCGAGGAATCCCCCGGGGGCGGTGGGGCCGACGTGGATGGGGGCTGCTTCATCTCCTCGGCCCTCTCTCAGGCGCAGCCCCGTCACCAGGCCATGATCCGCATCCCCTGGGCCGTGAGGTAGTCCTGGATCTGCCTGTCCACGGGGTGCAGGAGGATGATGGTGTCACTGAACCGCATGCCCGGCACCTCGAGCTCGGTCCTTCCGCGAGCCACGGTCACCTTCACCGGCGGACCTTCGAAGTCCTGCCCCAGGATCTCAAGCACCTCTTCCACGGGTTTCTCCTGCGTCAGGATGATCTCGTAGGACTGCTGCCGGAGCATGTCCGCCATCTCGGGCTCCGGCATGACCTCGGTGAGGATCACCTTTCCGGCGAGGATCGGCGCCTTGTAGGCGATCCGTATCGGCCCGCTCTTCATGAGCTCGATTTCCCTGTTCACCTCGTGCGGCACCCGGAGGGTCTTCAGGAGGGCGGGATATGACCGTTTCAGACTGGTGACCGGGGCGGCCTTGTTCTTGTGCCCCCCCGCCTCCTTGCCCCCGATCTCGATGAGGTCGATGCCGAAGTTCCCGGCATAGCGTCTGATCGCCTCCGGCGTCTTCACCTCGTCATTGTCCAGGAGATTGATCACGAATACGTTTCTCCGGGAGAAGTCCTTGTAGACGATCCACTTGCCGAAGAATCTGAGCTTCTCCTCCGAGCCCACCAGCAGCGGGCTCGGGTCCTTGTTGATGGAGAAGTAACCGGACACGCTCAGGGCCTTGTCCATCAGCTCCTCCAGTCCCCCCTGGGAACCCGAGACCACGGTGAACGCAGGGAAGGCCTTCTCGATGAAGCCTTTCATCTCCGGCGTGATCGCGCCCTTGACGTCGAAGATGATCTTCCTGCCCGTATCGAGCTCCATCACCGGGATCTCGGTGGTATCGATGGACAGGGTGCTCCCGCCGGCAACGGGCATGAAGTAGAGCCCCGAGTCCTTCTGGGAACCGCCCATGGCCTTTAGTGCAGGCAGAACAGTGCCCTTCACCGTCTTCATGTCCGGGGTCTTTGCCGCAGGACCCGTCACCGTGTTTCCGCCGGGCGGCTTCGGACTCTGCACGGGCTTTCCGGCCGATACGGCCTCGGGGGACGACGCCTCCGTGCGGGCCAGGGAGGGGGTGGGGGCCTGCGGCTGGACACCCGTGGTCGAGGCCGCCACGGCGGGGGCTGCCGGCGGCAGGGCCTTCTTTGCCGCACCCAGGAGCTGCCTTACCTCGGGCAGCCTGAGCTTCTGGCCCGCACGGATTTGGTCGGGGTTGGTGATCTCGGGATTCAGCTGCTTCACGAGGTCTATGTACTGCCGGAACACCACCTCGTCGGGGATCCCGTAGAGATCCCTCAGGATCTTCGCCAGATGTTCGCCCTGCTTGATGACATACTCGTCGGGCGCGACACGCCTCACCTCCATGCCGTCCGGCTTCCCGCCCTGTTCGGGTCTGTTCCCCAGGGGTATCTTAATCTTTGCCCCGACCTGGATGGTGTTCAGGTCGAGTATGGAAGGGTTCAGAAGTCTGAACTGCCGGTAGAGTGCCGGGAGATCGTCCTGACGGGCGCGGTACACCTTCACGAGGATGGAGCTCAGCGTGTCGCCCGGTTGCACGACATATTCATCCGACGGCTGGGGCTGCACCCTCCGTGCGTGCTTGACCAGGGTGATGTCCGCTGCGCCGATGCACATCGAGCAGGCGAGGACAGCCGCCGCGAGCCTGAGGAAGCGGCCCGGCATCAGAAGACCTCCTTGAGCAGCTGATCTTCGTTCTCTGTCTTGCTGGGGACCGGGACGTTGCCCTCCTTGAAGACCTCGAACCTCGTGTCCGCCGAGTCCTCGGCCACCGTCTGCCCGGTCTGGGCGTCGACCTTCGCGAACACGACCCCTTCGGGAACCCGGAAGTCACGCACCGGCCTGTCCCTGAGCGCCGTGGTCATGAAATCGACGAATATGGGGCACGCGGTCCTGCCCCCGGTCTCGCTGCTCCCCAGGGAGACCATGCCGTCGTAGCCCACCCACACCCCGCACAGCACATCCGGGGTGTACCCCACGAACCAGGTGTCCCTGTTGTCGTCGCTCGTGCCGGTCTTCCCCGCCACGGGCCTCATCAGGGCCTTTGCCCGCCAGCCCGTACCCTCCTGCACCACATCCTTGAGGATGTTCGTCACGATGTAGGCGGTCTGTTCCGAGATCACCCGCGTGTCCTGTCCCGGCATCAACCCGTCAGGCATGGGGGATGTCTTCACCGGCGGCGGAGCGCGGAAGATGGTTCCCTTGCCGCTCTGGACGATGCTCTCGATGAGGTGAGGCTCGAACCTCTGCCCGTACGTGGCAATGACCGCGTATCCCCTGAAGAGGTTGTAGGGGGACATGTCCCCGGATCCCAGGGCAATGGAGAGGTCCCGGGGCAGGTTCGCCTGCATGTCGAACCTCCTGAGATAGTCACGGGCATAATCGATGCCTATCTCGCCCAGGATCTTGATGGTGACCACGTTGCGGGAGAGCACCAGGCCTGTTCGCAGCGAGGTGGCGCCGTAGAACTTGTTCTCGTAGTTCTTGGGCTGCCATGCCTCCTCGTCCGCCCCTGCCCGGTAGGAAACCGGGGCGTCGAAGATGATGGTGGCAGGCGTCATGCCCTTGTCGATGGCCGCCGCGTAGATGAACGGCTTGATGGCGCTCCCGCTCTGCCTCCTGGCGTATATGGCCCGGTTGAACTGGCTCAGGGAATAGTCCACCCCTCCCACCATGGCAAGGATGCCGCCTTTGTCCAGGTCGAAGGCCATAAGCACACCCTGAACCGTTGGCTGCTGGGACAGGACGAACCCCCCGGGGGTATGGCAGAGCATGATCATGTCACCCGTCTGCAGGTGGTCCGCAGGATGCCATTTGCCCTGGGGCCTGATCCACGCATAGCTCTCAGGGCCGAGTTCGAGCCGCCTGGTCCCGAGCTTCACGGTGAAGGGGGCCAGGTTTATCACCTCCGCCCAGTACAGGGCAAAGGGCTCATACCCCTTCCATTCCAGCTGGTTTGACTGGAACGCGAAGATGCGCTCCTTTTCCTCATAGGACAGGGGTCCTGCCTTCCCGTTTACCGCCTCGGAGCCCCGTGAAGGCCCCCGGTACTTCCCCTGCCGCATCTCCAGTTCGATGACGCCCTTCCTCACCGCGCGCACGGCGGCACGCTGGAGCTCGGGTACGATGGACGTCCTGACGATGATGCCCGCGTCAAAGATCCCCTCTCCGAACCGCTCGATCACCAGGGACTTGGCATATTCAGTGATATAGGGCTGGTCCGTGAACAGGGCCGCATCCTTTGCCACGATCTTCAGCGGCTCCCGGTAGGCCTCCTTCGCCTCGGTCTCGGTGATGTATCCTTCATCCACCATGCGGCTCAGCACGTACCATTGCCTGCGCTTGCAGGCGGTGAAATCGTTCAGGGGGGAATACCGCGCCGGGGCAGGGGCAAGACCAGCCAGCATGGCCATCTCGGAGAGCTCGAGTTCCCGGCATTCCCTGCCGAAGTAGCGGATGCTGGCCGCCTGCACCCCGTAGGCGCCGCTGCCCAGATAGACCCGGTCGAGGTAGAGGTTCAGGATCTGGTCCTTGGTGAGGGTCTGCTCGATACGCAGGGCCAGGATGATCTCCCTGAGCTTCCGGGTGATGGTCTTCTCCCTGCTGAGCAGGTACGAGCGGACCACCTGCTGGGTGATGGTGGAGGCACCCTGCACATATGAGTTGGCCCTGATGTCCGCAATGAGAGCGCTCAAGATCCTGCGGGGCTCCAGGCCGACGTGGTCGTAGAAGGTAGCATCCTCGGCGGAGATCATGGCCTGCTTCAGGGTGATGGGGATGTTGTGCCCGTTCATGACGATCTTGCCGTCGCGGGGGAAGTACCCGATGGTGGTGCCGTCCACGGCGGTGATCTTGCTGAGCTTGGAGCTGTTCTCGCCCTTGAGCTCCTGGACCGAGGGAAGCCCTCTGAAAATCAAAAGATATGACCAGAACCCGGCGAAGAAGACCATGATCACAAGGATGATGAGGAGAAACCTGAACCATTTCATGGTGTATCCATACATATCAATATGGGCCCAGAATGCAAGCGCAAATACCCGCCGCGACCGGCCCAGCTCCCAGGGCGGCACTAGACGGATCACGAGGTGTTATGCTAAGGAAGCAACAATCAACGTTCAGGAGGCCTGTTCATGCCGGGTGACTATACCCCTCAATCCATCGAGACCAAGTGGCAGAAGATCTGGGAAGAATCCAAGCTGTTCAAGGTGGAAGTCGACGAAACGAAGGAAAAGTACTACCTCCTGGAGATGTTCCCCTACCCCTCGGGCCGTATCCACATGGGCCATGTGCGCAACTACACCATCGGCGACGTGGTGGCGCGCTACAAGAAGATGAAGGGGTTCAACGTACTGCACCCCATGGGGTGGGACGCCTTCGGCATGCCCGCCGAGAACGCGGCCATCGCGAGCGGGGTGCACCCCAAGAAGTGGACGTACGAGAACATGGCATACATGAAGGAGCAGCTCAAGCGCATGGGCTTCAGCTACGACTGGGACCGGGAGATCGCCACCTGCGACCCGGACTACTACCAGTGGGAGCAGCGCTTCTTCATCGAGATGTTCGAGAGGGGCCTGGTCTACAGGGACCGAACCTTCCTGAACTGGTGCGACAGCTGCAAGACCGTGCTCGCCAACGAGCAGGTGGAGGACGGGGCCTGCTGGCGCTGCGGCACCCAGGTGTACCTCCGGGAGTACGACCAGTGGTTCTTCAGGATCACCCGCTACGCCCAGGAACTCCTGGACAACATCGAGGCCCTCAAGGAGGGCTGGCCGGAGCGGGTGCTCATCATGCAGAGGAACTGGATCGGCCGGAGCACGGGCTCGCTCCTGAGGTTCCAGATCGAGGGGACCGGCGATGACATCGAGGTCTTCACCACGAGACCCGACACCCTCTACGGCGCCACCTTCATGAGCATCGCGCCCGAGCACCCCCTGGCCAAGACCCTGCCCCGGGGCACCTCCCAGGAGGGGGCGGTGAAGACCTTCGTGGACAAGACACTCAAGGAGGACAAGTTCACCCGCACCTCCGAGTCCTACGAGAAGGAGGGGGTATTCACGGGCCGGTACTGCCTCAACCCGCTCACCGGGTTCCGGATGCCCATCTATGTGGCCAACTTCGTGCTCTATGACTACGGCACCGGCGCGGTCATGGCGGTGCCTTCCCACGACCAGCGCGACTTCGAGTTCGCCAAGAAGTATGGCCTCACCATCATCGTGGTCATCCAGCCCGAGGGCGAGCAGCTCGACGCGGACACCATGGAGGCAGCCTACGAGGGCGAGGGCATCCTGGTGAACTCCCAGCAGTTCAACGGCATGAAGAACACCGAGGCCATGCAGGGCATCACCGAGCACCTGAAGGCCCTGGGCAGGGGCGAAGCAACCATCAACTTCAGGCTCCGCGACTGGGGCATCTCCCGGCAGCGGTACTGGGGCGCGCCCATACCGGTGGTGCACTGCGAGAAGTGCGGCACCGTGCCGGTGAAGAAAGAGGACCTCCCCATCCTGCTGCCCGAGGGCGTCACGCTCACCGGCACCGGGGAGTCCCCCATCGCCCAGGTGGAGTCCTTCGTGAACACCACCTGCCCGAAGTGCTCGGGCCCGGCCAAGCGGGAGACCGATACCATGGACACCTTCGTGGAGTCTTCCTGGTACTTCATCCGCTACTGCAGCCCGAACCACCGCGACAAGGCCTTCGACAGGAAGGAAGTCGCCTACTGGATGCCCGTGGACCAGTACATCGGCGGCATCGAGCACGCCATCCTGCACCTCATGTATTCACGGTTCTACACCATGGTGCTGCGGGACCTGGGCTACGTGGACTTCGCGGAGCCTTTCCAAAGGCTCCTCACCCAGGGCATGGTCATCAAGGACGGCGCCAAGATGAGCAAGTCCAAGGGCAACGTGGTGGACCCCGAGGAGATGATCAACCGCTACGGCGCGGACGCCACCCGGCTCTTCACCCTGTTGGCCGCGCCGCCGGAAAAGGACATGGACTGGAGCGACCAGGGCATCGACGGCACCTACCGGTTCCTCACCAGGCTCTGGAGGCTCGCCATGGACATCAGGGACCTGCCCGGCACCTCGGCCATCAGCACGGTCCCGGCATCCATGGAACCGGTCATGCGGAAGACCCACCAGACCATCCGCAAGGTCACCGAGGACGTTGACAAGCGGTTCCGGTTCAACACGGCCATCGCGGCAATGATGGAGCTCGTAAACGACCTCTACAAGGCAAAGGAGACCGTACAGGGACAGGATGAGGCAGCCGTGCTGAAATACGCCGTGGAGCACCTCCTCATCATGCTCTCCCCCTTTGTACCCCACATCGCGGACGAGCTGTGGGAGGCCATGGGCAGGCAGGGACGGCTCTTCGAGCACCCCTGGCCAGCCTACGACGAACAGTGGGCCGTCAGCGCCAGCGCCACCGTGGCGGTGCAGGTGGCGGGGAAGCTCCGGGCCACCATCGAGGTTCCCAAGGATGCGTCCCAGACGCTCGTGGAGGAGAAGGCCCTGCAAGACGCCAATGTCAGGCGGTTCCTCGAAGGTGTCTCCATCCGCAAGGTGATCTATGTGCCGAACAAGATTATTAATTTCATTGTCGCTCCTGGCTAGCCTGATCTCTTGCAGATACGGGTTCGTCCCCGAGGGCCTCCAGGGTGCGACAACGGTCTCGCTGGAGCCCTGTGTGAACAGGACGCACCTCCTGGAGGCGGGCATGGTGCTGGACTCCCATCTCGAGCGGGCCTTTGCGGACATGGGCATGCTCTCCGGCCAAGGGCCCAAGCTGCTCCTCTCCTGCACCATCACCGCAGCCTCGCCGGAACGGATCACCGCTGGATCCCTTTCGGCAACGGACACCTACCGCCTTATCCTGTCCGTACAGGCGCACCTGAGCGATCCGGGAGGGACCGAAGTCTGGAAGGGCACCTTCTCGGACCAGGGGGTGTTCAAGGAGGGTGGCCAGGCCGAGGATGCCCTGGACGAATCCTGCAGGCTGGTCAGCCTCCAGATCGCCAGGGCCGTGGCGGCATGGCGGCCATGAGAACGGCCAGGGCGCAGCGGCCGCTGGCCAATGCCGTCTTTCTCGGCATGGAGAGCTTCTTCGTCGAAGAGCGGCTTGGGCGCATCAAGGACCTGTTCGAAGGCGACACGGCCCTGAACTGGTCCGTGTTCAACGGGGATCAGGACCCGGACATGGATGAGATCATCAGCCTGTGCAATACCCTGCCCTTCCTCTCACAGAGGCGGGTGATCGTGATAAGGAACGCGCACAAGCTCCCCCCCCGCTACCTGGACAGGGTATTACTCTACCTCGACAACCCCTGCGAAACCACCTCGCTCATCCTCGTCCTGGAGGATGAAAAGGCGGACAGGGAGACATCGAGGCTCTTGAAGCGGTTCGAGGGCAAGGCCGACATCGAGCGGTTCGAGCCCATCAGGAACAGGAACGAGCGCATCCAGTGGATCATGAACAGGGCCGTGCTCATGGGCAAACAGATGGACAAGGACGCCGCTGTGATGCTCTCGGACATGACCGGGAGCAGCGTGTGGTACCTGGCCAGCGAGATCGACAAGCTCTGCCTGTATGTCGGCCGCAATCCGACCATTACAGGCAACGACGTCGCCGCGGCGGTCATGCGCACCTATGAGCCTGCGATCTTCACCTTCCTCGACTCCCTGTTCGAAAGGAAAAAGGACGCCCTGTCGCGCCTCTATGAAATCGAGCGCTCGGGCGTGGGCGAGCTCGAGATCGTGAGCAGGATCGAGAACCAGATCATCGCCCACTATGCGGTGCTCACGGGCGGTCAATGGAAGAAGATGAAGATCCATGAATACACGGCGGAAAAGGCCGGGAAGCGGAAATCCCTGTGGAGCGCGTCCCAGCTCTGTGCCTTCCTTGGCGAGGTACGCAGGATCGAGCAGCGGCTCAAATCGAGCTCCCTGGCCCACGGCTATGCATCCCTGGCAGAGGTGATCGGACGGCTCGTCCTGCCCGCCAGGGCCGATCGCCTTTCCGGCGGCACACTCCCTGCATGAAAAACAAGAGGGCATCCCTCCTGGCGGGGGAATGCCCGGTGATGCCTCGATCGACCCGCGTGGGGCAGGGTGGAGGTGGGGTCTTTCAGGAGAGCTGGGCGCCCAGCTTCTTGGTGAGCCTGGAGATCCTCCGGGATGCGGTTCTCCGGTGCAAGGCACCCTTGGTGACGGCGCTGTCCAGAAGCGACACCGCCTCCTTGTAGAGCCCTTTCGCCGAGTCGGAATTCTTTTCGGAAAGGGCGGTGAATACCTTCTTCACAGTGGTGTTGATGGCGGACTTGTGGCCCTTGTTCCTTGCGCGCCGCTTCTCACTCTGGCGCTGTCTCTTCAGGGCCGAAGCATGGTTGGCCATAAACTCAGTTTCCTCCTTCGCATTCGTACAGCTACGAGGTGAATCTTATTATATAGACCCGCACCGTCTGTCAAGACCATTATGGCCTCTCCGTCCGCCCCGCGAGGGGTGTGCGGTCACGGCGACCGATGCGTCCCGTCCGGTCTTGAATACCCTTTTCCCTGTTGTTATTATCCTGACATCTTATGTGCAGTGCATTCCTGAGGTCACGAGTGATGAGACATGTCATCCCAGCAGTCCTCTTCCTCACCGTGTTCGCCCTCTCCTTCGCACATGCAGACGCCCTGACGGTCTCGTACCTGCACAGGCCGCCGTACTACTACACGGACAAGGACGGCAACCCTTCGGGATTTCTCGTGGAACTCACCAGGGACATCTTGCGCGACGCAGGGATCGAGGTGGTCTGGAAGGAGCTCCCCCCCAACAGGATCATGCTCGAGATCAGGAAGAGGGGGGCCCTGCACTGCTCCATCGGGTGGTTCCGGACACAGGAACGGGAGGCATATGCCAAATTCAGCATTCCCATCTACCAGGACAAACCCCTCGTGATCATGACCACCACAGAGAACGCCCGCCTCTTCTCGTCCCATACGGTCCTTTCCGAGGTCTTCTCGGACACCTCCCTGGTCCTGGCAACGGTGTCGTCCTTCTCCTACGGCGATTATGTGGACAGGCTCCTGCGAACGCACTGCCCGCGAATGCACGTGGTCAGCACCGATCGCTCCGTGCTGACCCGCCTCATCAAAATGAGGAGGGCGAGCTATCTGCTCACCGCGCCGGAAGAGGTCGACACGCTCATCGCGTCGGCCGGCCTCGCGAGGGACGACTTCATCCTCATCCCCATGAAGGACCTCCCGTCGGGCATGATGCGCCACCTGATGTTCAGCCTGGACGTGGGCGACGATATCCTCGCGAAGGTGAACGCGTCCATCAGGAAGATCACGGAGAACATGCCTCGGAAAGAACCAGCCACGGGCCTGAAGGTCCTCCAGCCCGGCCCGTGACGGGGAGCCCCCGCACTGCGGGGATTCCCCGGTTCTCCGTCACACGCAGCGGCACGCCACGAAGTGCCCCTGTTCCGCTTCCACGAGGGAGGGTTTCTCCTGCGCGCACCCATGTTCTGCCAGGGGGCAGAGGGGGCGGTAGGCGCATCCCTCCTGTGCCGCACGGATGTCCGGCACCCCCGCCCCGGCAGCTGGACGCTCCCGGCCACGTGCCTCGATCGATGCGTCAGGCACGGCCGCCATGAGGGATCGGGTATAGGGGTGCAGGGGTTCTTCGAAGATGGTGCGGGAGGCCGCCAGTTCGACAATGCGGCCCCGGTACATGACCGCAACTCGGTGTGACAGGTATCCCACCACGGCCAGGTCGTGGGAAATGAAGAGATACGAGAGGTGCAACCGCTGCTGGAGGTCGGTGAGCAGGTTGATGACCTGGGCCTGGATGGACACGTCCAGCGCGGACACGGGCTCGTCGCAGATGAGCACCTTGGGACTGATGGCGAGGGCTCGGGCAATGCAGACCCTCTGGCGCTGCCCCCCGGAGAACTCGTGGGGGTAGCGTTCCAGCATGTCCGGGCTGAGCCCCACCATGTCCATGAGTTCTTCGGCCCTCAGTGCTATCTGGGACCTGGTTCCGGTGCGGTGGACGATCATGGGCTCCTCGATGATGCTCCGGACCTTCTTGCGCGGGTTCAGCGAGCCGAAGGGGTCCTGGAACACCACCTGCATGCCCCTGCGGAGCTGCCGCAGGGCATCCCCCCCCGCACGGGTGATGTCCATCCCGTCGAACACGATGGTGCCGGCATCAGGCTGCTCAAGCCTCAGGATCAGCTTGCCGAGGGTGGTCTTGCCGCAGCCCGACTCCCCCACAAGCCCCAGGGTCTCGCGGGGCATGAGCTCCAGGTCCACGCCGTCCACCGCATTGACATGCCCCCTGGCCCTGCCGAAGGCCCCCGATCTGATGGGAAAGGCTTTCCTGATGCCCCTCAGGGCGAGTATGGGATTCATGCGTCGGCGTACCTCCAGCATCTGACCTCCCGGTTGCGGCCGGGCCGGAATGTTCCCGGGAATTCCTTCCTGCAGATATCCATGGCCTCGGGGCACCGGGGGTGGAAGGTGCAGCCCGGCGGCATGTCCCTGAACGTGGGCACCGTGCCGGGGATGGCATGAAGCCGCTCTCCCCTGAATCCAGCGCCGAGGCGGGGAACGGACCTCAGGAGCCCCTTGGTGTAGGGGTGCAGGGGTTCTGCGAAAAGCGCGCCTGCCGGGGAGGATTCCACCACGCGGCCGGTGTACATGACTGCCACGTCCTGGCAGACCTGGGCCACGATGCCGAGGTCGTGGGTCACGAACAATACCGAGGTGCCGATCTCCTGTTTGAGATCTTCCATGAGGGACAGGATCTGGGCCTGGGTGGTCACGTCCAGCGCGGTGGTAGGTTCGTCGGCAATGAGCAGGGCGGGTCTGCACGCCATGGCCATGGCGATCATGACCCGCTGGCACATGCCGCCGCTCAACTGGTGGGGGAAGTCATGGATCCGCTTCGCAGCATCGGTGATGCCCACCATGGAGAGCATGTCCGCAGCGACGGCCAGCGCCTCCTTCTGGCTGCCGATGCGCTGCCGCTGATGCAGGAGGATCACCTCCGCGATCTGGGAGCCGATGGTGAACACGGGATTCAGGGCGGTCATGGGCTCCTGGAAGATCATGGATATCTTGTTCCCCCGGATGGTCCGCATCTCTTCCTCGTCAAGACCGAGCAGGTCCGTGCCCCGAAAGAGCACCCTGCCGCTGACTATTCTCCCCGGCGGGCTGGGGACCAGGCGCAGGACAGACAGGGCGAAAACGGTCTTCCCGCACCCCGACTCCCCCACGATGCCCAGGGTGCGACCGGGCTTCACCGCCAGATCCACGCCATCCACGGCCGAAACCACGCCCTCGGGGGTGAAAAAGCGGGTATGCAGGTCCCTGACTTCCAGCAGGTTCTCTCCACTCACGGGTACGCCCGGACCATCCCGTCCGGGTGAGGCGTCGACCTTGTCCATACGGCCTCTGTGTATACCAGATTTCACTGATACGGGGTACGGTGAAAACCCACAGACCCGGGAAGGCCGCCCCTGATCACGACCGGAAGAACACCCGGACCTCCTTGTCCCCGAGCAGGAAGTGTACCTGGCTAACCCCTTCCCGGGCGCAGATGGCACTGGAGATCTCCTCGTACCATGCCTCCGGCACAGGCTCCACCGTAGACACCCGC
Source organism: Deltaproteobacteria bacterium (assembly GCA_029547045.1). Classification (GTDB taxonomy): domain Bacteria; phylum Desulfobacterota; class Desulfomonilia; order UBA1062; family UBA1062; genus MWEI01. The sequence continues at coordinate 11,797 of JAKPQL010000013.1, forward strand.
ATGGGCCCCTCCGGCATGGCCTGCTGCGCGATGATGCGTCCCGCCACCACCGCATAGCCGCACCCGGACAGGCCACAGCAGGAGCGGTCAGCCACCGCGCACCCGACATGGTACAGCACCGGGCCTGAGGGATGATCCAGGACAACTTCCCTGGTGAAGACATAGTACCCCCCGACGGCCTCGACGGCCTCGCCCAGGGGCGGGTGCGCATATTCCATGGCGCCTCCTCTGCCACCGCAGGGGTGGTGATGTCATATCTGGGGCATACCCCGGCCGATGTCAAGCCGTTCATCCGCGGCGAGAAGGCATCTCCACCCTTGCCTTTGCCCGGAGAATACGGTTAAAGTTTGCAAACCTGTCCTCCGATGAACCATATACATGGCCCATGACCGGTGTTGTACTACCCCCAGAAAGGTTTAGTGAGAGATGAGCCTATTTGACAAGTTCTTCGGGCGGAACAAGGCATCCAAGGAGATAGCCGCCTGCGAGGGTGCCCTGGAAAAACGTCCGAAAGACACCATGATCCTCAAGAAGCTGGGTGATCTCTACCTCAAGGCGGAGAATTTCAAGGGGGCATCCGAGATATATGTACGCCTGGGGGAGGTGTTCAGCGAGAAGGGGTTTTACCCCAAGGCCATCGCCCTGTACAAACAGGCCATCAAGATCAACCCCTCCTGGGAGGGTCCCTACGAAAAGCTCGCCGAGCTGTACCATGTCCAGGGCTTTTCCAGGGAAGCCGCCACACAGTTCGTGAAGCTCGCAGAGATGCTCGAGAAGAACGGGGACAGCGTCGAGGCGACCATGTACATGCAGAAGGCCGCGGAACTCGACCCTGCCATCACCCAGGTGAGCAAGCAGGTCCACTCCTTCAAAGTGAAGGAGAAGGCCATGACGGAGCCCATTCCCAAAACCGCACCCAAGCCCGAGGTGGAGCGCACCGATTTCTACGATCTCACCAGGGAACTGGACACACAGCTGGATAAGGAGCTGGAGGAATTCTCCATCGACGAAACCCGCGAGGACAGTGAAGACACCACCGGCGTGGAATCGGTGTTCAAGGCCATCGAGGAAAGCGCCGCAAGGGAGGGCAAGGACGACCCCCTGTTCCAGTACAACATGGGTCTTGCCTATCGGGAGACCGGCCTTCTGGACGATGCCATCGAGGCGTTCAAGAAGGTGGTGAACACCGGGGAGAAACTCTACGACGCCTATGTCATGCTCGGGGTCACCTGCCGGGAACGGGGCCTGTTCGACGAGTCCCTGGAATCCCTGAGGCGGGCGATCTCCCTCGAAGAGGCCACCACGGACATGAAGGTGGGAATCCTCTACGAGCTCGCCCAGACCTACAAGGCCTTGGGCGACAACACCAACGCCCTGTCCATATTCAGACAGATACAGAAGGAACACAAGGACTTCAAGGACGTGGAGCTTGAAATCATCCGGCTCGCCGGCGGAGGGTAATAATGGCTGTCATAAACTATTCCAAGAAGGAGATCTCTGCGAAGATCGTCTACTACGGTCCTTCCCTGTGCGGGAAGACCACGAATATCCAGTCCATCTACGCCAGCATCAAACCCGACCAGAAGGGCAAGCTCGTTTCGCTGGCCACCGAGGCTGACCGGACGCTGTTCTTTGACTTTCTCCCCATCGAGATCGCGAACATCCGGGGATTCAAGACCAGGCTCCACTTCTACACGGTGCCCGGCCAGGTTTACTACAACTCCACGCGCAGGGCGGTTCTCACCGGGGTCGACGGCCTCGTTTTCGTGGCCGATTCCCAGCGCGACAAGATGGAGGAGAACATCGAGAGCCTGAACAACCTGGAAGAGAACCTCAATTACTACGGGAAGAGCATCAAGACCATCCCCCTGGTCATCCAGTACAACAAGCGCGACCTGCCCGACGTATCATCGGTGGCCGAGATGGAGCAGATCCTAAACCCCTACGGCTACCCCTCCTTCGAGGCCGTGGCAACGACCGGGGAAGGTGTGCTGGAAACGCTCACCAAGGTCACCAAGATGGTGCTCCAGCACATCGAGATGGGGACGAGCGGCAAGCAGCAGCGTCCCGCGGCCGTTGGCCAGCCCAGGCAGGAGGCCTCGCCTGTCACCCCGCCGCCTGTGCAGCGACCGGCAGGGCCTCAGGCGGTCCATACCCCGCCGCCCACACCCCAGGCAGCACCCGCACCCAGGCCCCGCGATGAAGAACCGCCCATGGACCGGCATCTGGAACCGACCATCGACCTTTCATCGTACGAGGAGCCGGCACCTGCGCGCCAGCCGGAACCCATCCTGGACTTGTCCCGGTATGATGAGGCCGAGCCCGCTCCCGAGACTTCCCTAGCCCCGGATATGCCCCTGTCCAGAGGACCGGAACCACGCCCGGAACCCACCGCACAGACCCGTGCAGGGAGGATCCAGATCGTGGGCACGGAAAATGCAGAAATCATCTCGGCAAACGCGATCAGCATCCCCATACGGGTGAAGATCGACAGCGACTCAAAGGTGTACAGAATGGATCTCGCGATCAAGCTTGACGGATTCAAGCCGGAAGGATGAGGGGTTGCAGGGGGTTTCGTTCATAACCGGGCTGCTGCCCGTGACAACCTTCCGGGATATTCCCCTGTCCTGGCCCATGGTCACCACCTTCCTGGGCAACAGTTACTTTTTCGTCCTCAGTGCCACCTTCCTGTCATTGTTCCTGGCAGGCGTGTACACCATCATCAAATATGCTCCGCTCATGCTCAACGACTTCAGGATCGTCACCAACAACGACCTCCCGGACTCAGGCCTCATCGCATGGATCGCATTCATCATCGTCATCCCGCTCTTCCTCGATGCGGGCCCCATGATCCTCGTGCTCTGGTGGTTCCTCCTGTTCTGGGGGTACCTGATCCCCTCTGAAAAGCTGATCACGTACTTCTTCGTCTTCCTCGTGCTCATATCGGGATGGATCGCCCATATCGGGTCGGGATTCCTCACCTACACGGAAAACCAGCTCAACCGGCAGATCTTCGTGACGGAACACAAGCTGGAAAATGCCGACGACATCCAGGCCATCTCCTCCTGGATCGACCATCACCCGGCGGACGCGGAACCCATGAACGCCCTGGCCATCTTCCACATCAACAAGGGAAATTTTCTCGAGGCCATAGGGCTCCTCAACAAAGGCATCGACCTGGAGCCGGACAACGCCCGCTACTACAATCACCTTGCCATTGCACTGCTCGCGTCCGGGAAGACCAGGGATGCCCTCAAGGCCTTTCAGACGGCCATCACCCTCATGCCGGGCAACATGGTCTACCACTACAACGTGAGCAGGCTCTACCAGAGCACCTACAACTTCTACGAGGCGGAGAAGGCCATCGCGGCGGCGAGCGGGATCGACGCGGAGGGCGTGCGGCACCTCCTGGACAGGGAAAACAACCTGGGCAAGACCCGCTACATCTTCGAATCCATGCCCCTGGGCCGCCAGCTCTCCCGCCAGATGAAGATTTCGGACGATCTCAGGTCCACCGCGGACGCCCTGTGGTCCTTCGCCTTCGGGCTGGTGCCGAGGAAGATGTCCCTGTTCCTGGGTATCGGATGCATCGTGGCGTTTATCCTGTTGAGCTACATCCCGGACGAGAAGTTCACCAAGAAGTGCACCCGCTGCGGCAAGCTGTACTACTCGGGTGCTCACACCCAGACGGGCAACCCCATGTGCCTCCAGTGCTCATGGATCGACACCAAGGCCAAGAAGCAGGTCAACAGCATCATGCAGCACAAGACCGAGGAGATCAAAAAGTACAAGACCTTCAGCTACAGGAAGCTGCTTCGCCTCGAGATGTCCCTGCCCGGGCTCGGATCCTTCCTCATCAACAGGACCGGCATGGCTGTCACGCGGATAGCCCTGCTGAGCGCCTCGGTGGTGGCCATCGTCACGGGCGGCCACTTCATCACCTCGTTCATGCCGGCTCAGGCGGAGAACCTCCCCATCATGGTCCGGGCCGCAGGGGTCTTCTGCCTGGGCCTGCTCATTCTGAGGGCATACAAGATGCCCCCGGTCAGGTTCGGGTGATCCCATGGCGCTGCTCGGCACACTCAAGGGGTTCGGCGTAACGGAGATCTTCCAGCTTATCTCCCAGCAGATGAAGACAGGGGCCCTGGTCCTGTCGTCACCTTCTGCCAATATCACCATCACCTTCGAGAACGGCATCATCGTGGGCATCACCTCGGACAAGTGGGAGCGTGATCCAAGAGCCGACGTGCTCCTGAAGGCAGGGTGCATCAACGAGAAGGAACTCAAGGCGTCCTTTGAGAACGAGAAGAAGAACGGCAACTCCTGGCACGAAATCCTGGTCTCCAAGGGGCAGCTGAAAAAGATCTTCCTGGACAGGGCGAGCAACGTCGTGATCAAGCAGACGCTCCTCGAGGTCTTCCAGTGGAAAGAGGGCGGTTACAAGTTCGAGGACTGGAACACCGAGGGACAGAGCATGCTCTCCTGCCACATCCCCACCGAGGGCGCCATCCTCGACACGCTGCGCATCATCGACGAGTGGCCCGTCATCAAGCAGAAGATCCCCCCCGTGGATTACTGTCCGGTGACCATCATCCCCGTCACCGAGGATATCGTGCGCCACCACGACCTTACGGACGTGGACCTGCACATCTACGACCTCATCGACGAGAAGCGGACCGTGGAGCGGATCGTGCGGGAATCCCTGGAGCCTCCCTTCGAGGCCCTGAGCTCCATCGTCAGACTCCTGGACATCGGGCTCATCGAGGTCTTCCCCGAGGGCGCCAAGGACATCAGGGACACCACCATCGCCCGCAAGCAGTTCCTCTCCAGGGTCAAGAAGGCCTCCGTGTACGTGATCCTCGCGGTATGCGTGCTCGCGCTGGCGATCTTCGGCCAGCCCAGGGTGTTCAAGGGCATCTTCCCCGAACAGATCAAGCATCATCTGCAGAACCAGAAGGCGCTTGCCGAGCGGTTCAGCGGCTCATAGCCATCGCCTTTACCGAGAGGTAGAGGTAGCTGTGCCCGTTGATGCGCAACCTGACGGGAGTGAAGGCCACGTCCAGATACTTGGACGCATCCCCCAGATGAGGCCCCACCGGACTCTTGAGCGTGTGGAACACTCTGTTGGAATGTTTGAGGATGAACTTGGCCTGCCCGTCGCCGAAGTCCTTCCTGCTCACCACCTCCATGGCGGGGATGAGAAAGACCGGTTCGGGATTTCCCTCGCCGTAAGGCGCAAGGAGTTCCAGTTCCTGCAGGAGGGCCGGCGAAAGGTCGTACGGGGAGATCCTGAGGTCCACATCAAAGGTGTTCTGCCGCGTCTCCATCTGTGATGCAACGGCCTCGTTCAGCATGCCGGGCAGCACCGTGATCCGCTCCTCGGGTACGCTCAGGCCCACCGCCATCTTGTGCCCGCCGAAGCCTGCCAGGACCGCCGCTGCACCGGAAAGGGCACGGTGGAGGTCAATTCCCGGGAGCGACCGCCCGGAACCGATCCCCATACCGTCCATGACCGAGATGACCAGGGCGGGCCGGGCCAGAAGGTTCACCAGGCGGGATGCCACGATGCCCAGGACCCCGATGTGCCAGTCCCTTCCCCACACCACGGTCACGTTTTCCATGGGAGGACTGTCCCTCAGCTGTTCCAGCGCCATCTCCAGGACCCTCTGCTCGTGCATCTGCCGCTTCCTGTTCAGCCCGTCGAGCTCGACGGCAAGCCGTTGTGCCTGGCCCGGGTCTTCGGTGGTGAGGAGGTCAAAGGCCTTCCGGGCATCGGAGATCCTGCCTGCGGCGTTGATCCTCGGTCCCAGGATATACCCCAGATCGCGGGACATGAGCTCTTTCTTGATGCCCGCAACCCGGGAAAGGGCCGAAAGGCCCACCCGCATGGAACTGTTCAGGACCGAGAGCCCCTCCTTCACCAGGATCCGGTTCAGTCCCGACAGGGCCACGGCATCGGCCACCGTTGCCATGGCCACGATATCGAGCTCGCCCTTGAGGTTGGGCAGGTTTGCGACCCCCCGCTCCCTGAGCAGGGAGCGCAGGGCGATGATCAGATGGTACACCACGCCGGTACCGCAGAGGTCCTCTCCACAGAACAGGCAGTCGGACTGCTTGGGGTTGATGACGGAATACGCATCCGGCACCGGCCCGTCCACCTCGTGGTGGTCGGTGACGATGACATCCATGCCCAGGGAGTTGGCATAGTCCACCTCCTGGTGGGCCGTGATCCCGCAGTCGGCGGTGATGAGGAGGGTTACGCCCCGGGCGTGCAGTTCGTCGATGCCGCGCGTGTTCAGGCCGTAGCCGTCGCTGGTACGGTCCGGGATGAACACGGCCGGGGGATCGCAGCCGAGGCCCGTCATGAACCGGTGGATCAGGGCGGCGGAACATACCCCGTCCACATCGTAGTCGGTGAAGACGCCGATGTTTTCCTTCCGGTTGATGGCCTCCACGATGCGGGAGCATGCCCGCTCCATGCCCTTCATGGAGCGCGGATCCCTCAGCTGACCGAGGTTCGGCGTCAGGAAGTCCATCACCTCGGCCGGATCGTGCATGCCCCGGCACCGCATGAGGGATCTGAACACCGGCGTGAAGTTCAGGGAGGGAAGCGCATGGTCATCCACGTGCCCGCGTATCACCCATTGTGGAGCCGTGCATACCATGCATCCCTCCTTAACCCCGGGGTTCCTGCAAGTCAAGGGAAGCCGCGGGTTCCGATTTCACGGCAGTCGGGCTGTGGTGCCGATGCAGCGCTGGAGGGCATCCCTGGTCAGGGGCATCTGTGCCGGCTTCACCTCCATGGTGATGGTGGAATCATAGCCTGCCTCGATGAGCGAGGCGAGGATGGCGGGATAGTCCACGATCCCCTGCCCCAGGGGCAGGTGGAGGTCGTCCTTCACGCTCGTGCCGCCGTGGTTGTCGTGCACGTGCACGTGCGCGATCCTGTCCATGCAGTGCTCGATGAACCCGTGCGACGTGTTCACCCTGGCCAGGAGCTGGGCATGGCCGATATCAAGGGTCATCTTCAGGCCGCTGATGGCATCGAAGGCCATGCGGAAGCTCTCGTAGCGCTCGCTCAGGTTCTCTATGCAGATGTCAATGCCTGCGGCTGCTGCATGGGCGACTATTTCTTCGAGGATTTCGATCTTCTCCCCGATGAGTCCCTCGGGAGCCCACCGCCTGTCCATCCAGAAGTGTATCGTTGCCTTCGGTATCCCCAGCCTCTGCGTCAGGTCGATGAGCGACCTGATCCGCGGGAGGAACCGTTCCCTGAGCACGGCCGCATCGAAGGGGTTGTCCTCGTTGGGATAGTGAGCCAGCAGGGATATGCCTGTTGCGCGCTGCATGTCGAGCAGTTCCGGGAGCTGTGCGGCAACGACCGCAGGGTCGTTCAGGGAGAGCTCCGCAAAGGGGTATCCGAGCCGGGCGACCTCACGCACCTCCTCCATGCTGTGGGCCCTGCCGCCGATGGTGATCATCCCTCCCCCTTCCCATCCCGTGCGCCATTGCCGAAGGAGTCAGCCAGGATCGCCCTCACCTCCTCGTCCAGCGGCCCACCCCGTCGCCATACCCAGCACGAGTCGATGAGCAGGCGGGAGTCCATGAACCTGGACGCCTCGGACCTCGATATGGGCCTGCCTGCCACATGGGTCCAGAACCCCTGCACCGCGGCCGGGGCCATGGCTATGAGCAGGGCGTTCAGGTGGGTGCAGCCCCTAGGCCCGCCGAAGGTCTTCTTCACATGGGAGGTGAATCCGGTCGATATGCTCTGTCCGATGAGCGGCCTGAGACTCTCCACGGTCTCCCGGCAGACGTCCCGGGGCAGACGCACCTGTTCCACCTCGAGGTCTTCGATGATGAGGCGCGGTCCTGTCACCAGGAGACGGAGCACCATATCATGCACGATGCCGGGGGGGATCTCCTCGCCCGTGGTGATGGAGAAGATCCCGGAACGCCGCTCGTCCGTGAGCCTTCCTTCCACCATGACGGCGTCCCGGCCGGCCGGGTAGGTCGCCACCGTTATGTCCCGGGTGTGTACGGGCCTGGTTCTGTATGATGCAAGATCCATATCGCTCGCCCCTCCTTGAGGATCAGGGTATCCGGCAGGGGGCAGGCGGTCAAGCAGGACCTGACCCCGGCGTGAGCTCCAATCCCATGTCCAGGAGGCGGTCTATCGTCCCCGCGCACAGCACGGCATCGTGCTCGTCGTAGAACACCGCGAGCTGGCCCGGTGCGCAGATGCCCCTGTACTCCACGCGCGCCCCGTTCTCCCCGTCGGGATGGATCACCGCATGCTCTGCATCCTGACGGTATCTCACCTTGACCCTTGCCGACATGGGCCCGGACAGGGATCCACTCTTCATGTAGTTCAGGTGCTCAATGAAAAAACCGTTATGCCGCCAGTGCCCGCGCTCCCCCACGGTTATGGTGTTGGCCCGGGCATCCACGGACAGCACGTAGACCCTCCTGCCGAGCCCTATACCCAGGCCTTTCCGCTGCCCGATGGTGTACCACAGCGCGCCCCTGTGATGCCCCACGATCCTCCCGTGGAAATCGAGGATTTCGCCGGGTGCAGGGGTGAATCCGGTGTGCCTGCAGACGAACGGCACATGCCCCTGCCCGCCGAGAAAGCACGCATCCTGTGAACTCTGGGTGACGGGGATGGCCAGACCGGCCGAGGTCGCAATCCCGTGTGCCTCGTCACGGGTGATATCGGCCAGGGGGAACACGGAGGCTGCCAGGGCCTGCTGGGTGAGGAGGCCCAGGAAGTACTCCTGGGACTTGCGCTCCCGCGCCCTGGCCACGAAGCGCCTCCCCCCGTGCATGCCGGACCGGGCGTAGTGGCCTGTGGCGATGCGGTCTGCACCGAGTGTCCTTGCCCCTTCCAGCAGGATCCCGAACTTGATGTCACGGTTGCAGACTGCACACGGATTCGGCGTCCGGCCCGAGAGGTATTCGGCGCAGAAGTAGTCCTGCACTCTGACGAACTCCCTGCGGACATCGAGGACATGGTGGCTGATCCCGAGGCGGCGGCACAGGCGTGCAGCCCGCTCGAGCTGAAACGGTGCGGGAAGACCGTCGCCCAGGACCAGCGTCATCCCGGAAACGTGTTCCCCCTGCTCGCGGAGCACAATGGCGGCGGCACAGGAATCCACGCCCCCGGACATGGCGACACCGACCATCAGCCTCTCTCGCCGTCAGGAGAATCGGGTGTTACGGAGAGGTCCATGCCGGTCAGATCCGTCACCACGACCTTCTGGCCGGGCCGCAGCCCAGCCGGGCCCCGGGCGTTCCAGTACTCCCCGTGGCAGAACACCTTGCCCGTGCCGTCCTCGTTCCAGGCATAGACCTCGGCTAGTTCTCCCTTGAGACCCTCGGCCCCGAGTCTGGATACCCTCCGCTGGGCCTTGACCACCAGGAAGATGGTGATGACGAAGAACGCGGCGAAGAAGAGCGTCACCGGCATGATGACCCCGTAGGACACCCGGGCATGGAGCTCAGGGGTCCTAAAGAGCAGGATGGATCCGAGCACCATGGAGACGATGCCGCCCACGGTGAGCAGGCCGTAGCTCTGTACCTTGATCTCCGCGATGAACATGATCACCGCGAGCCCGACGAGGGCGAACCCGGCATAGTTCACCGGCAGGGTCTGGAAGGCGAAGAATGCGAGGATCAGGGAGATGCCCCCGATGACCCCCGGCAGGATTGCGCCCGGGCTCGACAGCTCGAAATAGATCCCGGCAAGTCCGATGAGCATGAGGATGTAGGCGATGTTGGGGTTCGACAGGGCCGAGAGCAGCCGCTCCCTGAACCCCATGGGTTTCACCACCAGGCTCGCGTCCTTGGTCTTCAACTCATACGTGGCGAGGTTCTTCTTGACCTTCCGGCCGTCGAGTTGGGTGAGGAGGTCGTCCATGTCGTGGGCAACGATGTCGATGACGCCCTTTTCCAGGGCCTCCTGGGCCGGCGTGGAGATGCTCTTCCGCACGATGTCCTCGGCCCATTGCTCGCTCCTTCCCCGCTCCCGGGCGATGCTTCTGGCATAGGCCACGGCATCGTTCGTCACCTTGTCCAGCATGGTGGTGTCCTTGCCTTCCTGGTCCCCTCCACCGCCGCCGATGCCCACCGGGTGTGCCGCTCCGATGTTCGTGCCGGGCGACATGGCCGCCACGTCGGAGGCAAGGGCGATGAGCGCCCCGGCGGACGCGGCCCGGGCGCCCTTGGGCGAGACGTAGACCACCACGGGCACGGGGGCGTTCAGCTCCTTCTGAATGATGTCGCGCATGGCCGTGTCAAGGCCTCCGGGGGTGTCCAGACGTATGATGATGGCCGTCATGTTGGTCTGGGCGGCCTCCTCAATGCTGTCTATGATGTAGGAGGCAACAGGTGGGCTGATGGCGTCCTTCACGTCGATGACGAAGACCTCCGCGGCATGCAGGCAGGCCGGCAGCAGCACCGACATGGCAATGAGCGTCCTCAGGACTGCCCCTGCTGCACCGGTATTCCGAGCACCTCCATGACCTTCTTTATGTCTTCCCATACGTCCCTCTTTTTTGATGGGTTCTGCAGCAAATAGCTCGGGTGGTAGGTGGGCATCAGCATGATGCCTGAACAGTCCCTGAAGGATCCCCTCAGCCTGCTGATTGGTGTGTCTACCGCCAGCAGGGTCTGGGCTGCGATCCTGCCCAGGGCCACGATGACCCTGGGCCGTATGGCGCGGATCTGGGCCTGAAGATGCCCGATGCACGCGGCCACTTCCTCGGGACGCGGGTCCCGGTTGCCCGGCGGCCTGCACTTCACGATGTTGGCGATGTATACGTCCTGGCGGGTCAGCCCCATGGCCCGGATGATCTTTGTGAGGAGATCGCCCGCATTCCCCACAAAGGGCCTGCCCGTCTCGTCCTCATGTGCACCGGGCCCCTCGCCGATGAACATGAGGGGCGCATCCGGATTGCCCTCCCCGAAGACCACATTCTTCCTGGTCCTGGCCAGGGGGCAGGAGATGCACTCCATCACGCTCAGACGCAGGCCTTCCAGACCGGACTCCACTGCCTCCTCCTCCCGGCGGGCGTCCGGGGACCTCCCTCCGGGCAGGATGAGAAAGTCCCCCGCCCAGGCCGCTTCATCACGCAGGGCCTGGATGATGTGATCTCTCACAGCCGTTCTTTCACGAGGTCCAGGATCTTGTGGGCAAGCACGTCCTTTTCCATGTGCTCGAAGTCGTAGATGACCCCCTCGGGGGAGAGGATCACCCCGCTGTTCGTGTCAGCGGCGAACCCGGTGTTCGACTCCCCCACCCGGTTGGCCACGATCATGTCGAGCCCTTTCCTGACCATCTTGTCCTGGGCATAGCTCTTGAGGTTCTCCGTCTCTGCCGCAAAACCGATAAAGGTCTTGGCCTCTTTCAGGGGTCGAATGGTGGCGAGGATGTCCGGGGTGGAGGTGAGCTCGATGTGCGCGGTCTTTTCGCCCTTCTTGATCTTGCTCCTGGAATAGGTATGCGGGGTGTAGTCGGCCACTGCAGCGGCCATGATGAGCACGTCCGTTTCCGGGAGGTTCTCCTTGACGCAGGTGAGCATGTCCTGGGCGGAACGCACGTCGATGACCGTGGCCCACGGCGCATACTCGGCCATGACGGGCCCGGACACCACCTTCACCCGCGCGCCCCTGATGCAGGCGGCCTCCACCAGGGCGGCCCCCATCTTGCCGGTGGACCTGTTGGTGATGAAACGCACCGGATCTATGTCCTCGCAGGTGGGGCCGGAGGTGATGAGGATGTTGATGCCGGCCAGGTCGTGCTCGCTCAGGAGCATCTTCACCTCGGCCACGATCCGTTCGGGCTCGGGCAGCCTGCCGGAGCCCTCCCACCCGCAGGCAAGCTCCCCCGATGCGGGCTCCAGCACGTGGATGCCCCTCGCCCGGATGGTCTCCAGGTTGTCCTGGGTGGCCCTGTTCTGCAGCATGTTCACGTTCATGGACGGACACACGAGCACCGGTGCCTTCGTGGCGAGCACCGTGCAGGTGAGCAGATCATCGGCAATGCCCTGGGCCAGTTTGGCGATGAAGTTCGCCGTGGCGGGGGCAACAAGGAAAAGATCCGCACTGTCCGCCAGGGCGATGTGGTCTATCTCGTATGAGGCATGGGGCAGGTCGGGGAACATTTCCGTATGCACCGGCGCACCAGTGAGCGTCTGGAGCACCATGGGGGTGACGAACTGCCGGGCCGCATCCGTCATGACCGCGTGTACGTCCAGACCGCACCGCTTGAGCCCACGGACCACCAGGGGCGCCTTGTACGCCGCAATCCCGCCCGTGATGCCGTATACGACGGTCTTGCCCTCTAGATCTTCTCCTGCGGAACCACCCATAACTCCACCCGTGTCGTAAGGGGATCCTCTGCGATGAGGATCGAGGCGAACTTGTCCTGCTTCTTGAAGAAGAGCTGAATGGATCCCTGGAACTTGTACTGGTTCAGGGAAACCCAGCCCTCGGAATTCATGGAGGTGATGAAGAACTGTGCCAGTGATTCGCTCTGCACCCGCCCTGAGGCCACGAGGCGCCCGAACCCATTGGTGATGAAGCAGTCCTTGGGCACCCGGTTCAGCTCTCCGGGGATGAGGATGTCGGAAAAATCGAGATACCGAGGTGTGGGCCGCATCTCCTGGTCCGAGGCTGCCCCGTTGCCTGCACTCTTGAGCTGGGCACACCCGGAGACCAACAGCAGAACGGCAAGGCTTACCAGTACGGCTCTTCTCATCATTCGCCTCCCTACAGGAATGGATTGTATTTGCGTTCCGACCCCAGGGTCGTTGCCGGTCCATGTCCCGGCAGCACCTTGACATCATCGCCCAGGGGGAGCAGCTTGGTCTTGATGGAGCTTATCAGGGTCTGATAGTCGCCGCCGGGCAGGTCTGTCCTGCCGATGGAACCGGCGAAGAGCGTGTCTCCGGCAAAGCAGAGCTTCCCATCCGCGGTGACGAGGGAGATCCCGCCGGGCGAGTGTCCTGGAGTCTCGATCACCTTGAGGGAAAGGCCGTTCCGGGAAGAAACCTCGTCCCCCTCGGCGAGGAACCGGTCGGGGTCCGGCGGCTGCTCGAGGTGGATACCGAAGAGCCTTCCCATGCGGGACGCCGCCTGGAGCAGGGGAAGCTCGTCCCTGTGCATCATGACCGGTGCGCCCGTGGCATCCCTGACCTGCCTGATGGCGCCGATGTGGTCCACGTGGGCATGGGTGTTGACGATGGCCGCGACCTGGAGCCCCAGGGACTCGATCTGCCGGAGGATCTTGTCCGCCTCTCCCCCCGGATCGATGACAAAGGCCTCCTTTGACAGCTCATCGCCCAGGATGAAGCAGTTGGTCATGAACTCGGTCACCACCACTGTCTTCAGAAGCATCTGATTCCTCCCGCCCCCTTCTCTGCTGTTTGGGAAAACCCGGGGTCCCCCGCACGTGTATCCCGCAGACACCATAGTATACCCCCGGGTTCAGGTCAACTCCATCTCTACCGGAGACCGGCCCGGCGCACATCCCATGGAAGAGGCACCTGCGCAGGTGGCTCTTGAGTAGACCGGGTAAAGTTTTCTCTCCCGAAATCCGATCTACTTTCCATCTATGGCACACATTCTCATAGTTGAAGACGACATCAACCTGGGACAGGTCATCTTCCAGGAACTGAAAAGGCACAATCACGAGGTGGAGCTCGTCGAGAACGCCGAGGCTGCCCTGGTGAGGGTGAACAAGTACATCTACGACCTCATGCTCACCGACCTGAAGCTTCCCGGCATTGACGGCATCGAACTCCTCAAGAAGGTCAAGCTGGCGAACCCCACCACCATTGTGCTCGTCATGACCGGGTACGCATCGGTGGACACGGCCGTTATCGCCATGAAGAACGGCGCCCAGGACTTCATCCAGAAGCCCTTCGGCCTGCACGAACTGGTGCAGAAGATCGACGACGCCCTTTCGCTGAAGCGGATGAAAAACGAGATAGACTACCTCCGACATGCCCAGGAGGACATCATCTACCGAACCGCGGACATCATCGGCGTGAGCCCTGCCCTGAGAAAGGTCCTCAAGACGGTGGAAAAGGTTGCAAAGGCGGACTCGACCCTGCTCGTCACCGGAGAGACCGGGGTGGGCAAGGGTCTCATCGCCGGAGCCATCCACCACAACTCCAGCAGGGCGGCCAACAACTTCGTCCAGGTCAACTGTGCGGCCCTTCCCCACCACATCCTGGAGAGCGAGCTCTTCGGCCACGAGAAGGGTGCCTTCACCGGGGCCGTGCGCATGAGGGTCGGCAGGGTGGAGCAGGCGAACATGGGCACCATCTTCCTCGACGAGATCGGGGACATGGATATCGGCCTGCAGGCCAAGATCCTCCGGGTCCTTGAGGAGAGGGAATTCGAGCGGGTCGGCGGCGAACGGACCATCAAGGTGGACGTGCGGGTGATCGCCGCCACGAACCAGGACCTGTACAATCTGGTGGAGCGGGGCAAGTTCCGCGAGGACCTGTTCTACCGGATCAACGTGGTCAACATCCACATCCCGCCCATCCGTCAGCGCAAGGAGGACATCGAGCCCCTGGTGAGCTATTTCATCGCGAAGTACTGCCGGGAGTTCAACAAGGCGGTGATGGGGATCGAACCCCAGGCCCTCGAAGCCCTGAAGGAATACGACTGGCCCGGCAATGTCCGCGAGATCAGGAACTCCATAGAACGGGCGATCCTGCTGGCTGAAGGCGAACAGATCCGGGCCCAGGACATCTCGGTCCTCCGCCCGGGACCCTCCCAGGCCGCTGGCGTGGAGAGCGGCGATAACGGCGATCAGAAGAGGTCCATGTCCACATTGGCCCTGTCCGAGCGGGACATGATCCTCGACGCCCTGCGGAAGAACGACTGGGTCCAGAAGGAAGCCGCATCCATGCTGGGGATCAGCAAACGGGTCATCCACTACAAGATCAGGAAGTACGGTATCACCCACCCCCGGTGGATCAAGAACCGATAATATCCACGTAGACCGAGGTAATCTCCGGATCAAGTCCCTTGCCGGACATGGCGCACAATTCCTTCAGGGCGTCCTCGTGCCTCATGCGCGTGCGGTAGAGCCTCGGCGTGGTCAGCGCATTGTAGGTGTCCACCACCCTCATGGCGCGTGCAGACAGTGGTATCTCGCTGCCCTTGAGGCCCCGGGGATATCCGCTGCCGTCGAAATTCTCGTGGTGATGTATCAGGATGTCGTCATCGAGGTTGATCACCGCCATATCCTTGAGCATGCGCGAGGAGATGATGGGGTGGGAATTGAGCTTCTTCTTGTCAAAGGGGGTCAGGTCACCCTTCGTGAACAGGGTTGTGGGAATGCCTAGGTAGCCGATGTTTGCGGCAAGGGCCGACGTCGCCCACTGGTTGGCCAGCACGTCACCCATGCCCAGCTCCTTGGCCAGCGTGTAGGTCTGGTCCGAGACCTTGAGGGAATACCCCATGGGGTACCCGGCCCGCAGGTCGCTCATGATGGACGCCGTGTTCAGGATGCCCAGGTACCAGTCCTGAATATCCGAGTCATATCCCACCGCAACGGCCCATGCCGGGGCGAGGTACGTGGAGACCCACTCGGAGATGTCCTGGGGAAGCCCTTCGTGATGCAGGTACCCGAGATCGTGGCCTTCCCAGCTCACCGGCATGCCCGGTGCGTTGTAGCGGATGCAGATCTCGTCAGCCTGGCACTGGACCTTGAGGAGGTGGAGCATCTCGGACAGCGACGCCAGGGAGGGACCCGACTGCAGGAGCCTGCGCATGCGGAGCTCCAGCGAGAGGTTCACCGCCTTCATGACAGGGGTCTGGGCAAAGGCCGCCACGTGGATGCCCTTCTTCTTCGCGTGGAACAGGGTCTGATGGGCCATGTGGATGATGCCCTTGGCATCCTGGGCGTCGTCGGGCATGGTGGCCACCCCGATGGTCATGGTGTCCGCGAGATCGGCGCCGAGACTGAGCGTGGCCTTGTGCAGCGCGGTCACGGCGTCCCGTGAGGTGCATCCGGGCAGGATCACGAAGAAGCTCAGCTCCTCGTAGCGCAGCACCTTGTCGTAGCATCGCAGCCCATCCTGGATCCTCTTCGCCATGGTCTTCAGCGTCCTGATGCCCTCGGGAATATGCTGGTACAGCCCGAACTTGTCCCTGTCTTCGATCTCGATGATGGCGACGGAGAGCGGGAAGCACAGGCGCTTGGAGAGCTCCTCGTACTGGTGGAGCACGTCCAGGAGGATATGCCGCTGGGGCACGTCGATGCGGATGTCCAAGGCGTCATCGAAGTCCCGATCCGGGGACAGCACCTCTCTGAGCACCTTTTCCGAGCTCAGCAACAGGTGTTTCGCCAGGACGAGGTCGTTGATGCAGAAGGCCTTCTGGCCCTTCCGGAACAGCTCGATGCACCCGATGACCTTGGTATCCTTGTAGATGGGCAGACCCATCACGGAGGTGCAGTGGATGGGGAGCTCCTGGGCCTCGATCCCTGCCTGCTTCACGTCCGGGACAAGGATGGGCTTGGCCATTTCTCTGATGGTATCGGTGAAGATGTCACCCTTCTCGATATCCGCCGGTATCTCGCCCTGGAGCCCCCTGCAGAACCATGTGTCCTGGGGCTCCCAGATATAGACGAAGGCCACGTCATAGGGGGTGATGTGTCCTATGAAGTTCAGGAACAGGTCCGATACCTTTTCGATCCGTACCTCCACATCGGAGAGGAGAGAGACCTGAAAGAGCAACGGGATGATATCTGCGTTGTTTTTTATGAAATCCGGCGAGAGTTCAAGTGTTCGGTCAACTATATATTCGTTCAGTCGTTCAGGCCACATAACAGTTCCCGCTTACTCCCCCAAAACCCATGGATTCTCAATGTACAAGAGAAAGGATCTTTATCTGGACCAGTGCTGTGAGCACCAGTACGACTCGAATTCCCTGCAGGCCCTCTTCAGATCGTTCAAGGACCTGATGCCCAGTCTTCCGAGCTGTTCGAGTATCTCTCTTCTCGTGAGCCTCATGATAAAGACCCCCACGCAATCAGCAACTTGTGTGCAAAGAAACTGCAAACATGGTGCCACACCCTCTGATTTATATAATAAGCTGATATTATAGTTGATAAATACTGCAGGCACGCATGAGGACCGATTCACTCGTAGATACTTTCTTACTCTTTATAAGAAATATATTTCATACCGCATTTCGGTTGCGCTGTCATATGAAACAGGACTCTGCCCGGCCCTAAGGCCTCAGGGGCGGGTATGACCGACAAGCCCCCCTCGAACCCCCATAACCCACAGGAGTCCAAAGTACAGGGCGATCCCCAGGAAAACCCCCGCAGAGAGCACCGATGCAGAGGAGAGGGTGAACCCGTGCGCCCAGACATCCATCCGCGCAAGGGGGATGAGGGCGGCCCCCATGATGAGGGAGGCGACCAGCATCTTCACCACCTGGGAACGATGATCGGCTGACAGGCGGACCCCCATGTGCGCTATGTATCTATGCTGGATCGCGAGCTGGACCAGCACCGCACAGCTGCTCGCCAGGGCGATGCCTGCATGCTGCATGAACCGCATGAGCACGATGCAGCCGAGGATGTTCACCCCCAGGCTGATCCAGGAGATATTCACCACGATCTTGGCCTTCTGCATGGAATAGAGCGCCTGGGTCTGGATGCGGGTGTACCCGATGGCCCAGAGGCTCAGGGCGTACATCTGCAGTGCATATGCCGACCCCAGCACATCGGCATTGGTGAAGGCCCCCCGCATGAAGAGGACGGAAAAAATGGGCCTCGCCAGCACCATGATGCCCATGGTTGCGGGGATCGTGAAGAGAAGGACCGCGAGGACCCCCTTGCCCATGAGCGCGGAAAACCCCTCGGCATCCATGCGGGCCGATGCCGAGCTCATGGACGGCAGCATGACGTTGCCCACAGCAAAAGCGAAGATCCCCAGCGGGAGCTCGAGGATCCGGTTGGAGTAGTAGAGGTAGGACACGCTTCCCTGGGGCAGGAGCGAAGCCAGCAGCGTTCCTACGAGCACATTGATCTGGTAGATCGATGCCCCCACGGCAGCGACCCCCATGAGCCGTACCACCTGGCGAACCCTCGGTGAATGGAGGTCCCAGAGGACCTTCAGCGGGACACCGCGTTTCCTCAAGGGGGGAATCTGTACGAGGATCTGCGCGATACCGCCCGACACCACGCCCCAAGCCAGCGCATCCGCCGCCGATGTGATCAGGGGGTATGCCACGTGGAGCACCAGTGGCACCCCGATCATGAAGACGTTCATGATGATGGGAGCGGCGGCGGGCATGGCGAAGTGCCCCAGGGAGTTCAGAACGCCCATCAGGAGGGCCGCGATCCCGATGAGCAGGATGAAGGGGAACATGATGCGTGTCAGGTGCACGGTGACATCGAACACGCCCGAGTGCAGGAAACCCGGGGCGATGAGACCCACCAGGAGCGGCGCAAGGATCTCTCCGGCAACGACGACAGCGGCAAGGGCGGCGAACGTGAGGCCCAGGACCTGCTGGGCCATGCGAAAGGCCCGGGCGAGACCCTCACGCTCCTTCACCTCGCTGAACACGGGTACAAAGGCAACGCTCACCGCCCCCTCGGCCATGAAGCGACGCAGGAGATTGGGGATCCGGAAGGCCACCACAAAGGCATCGGCCAGGAGACCCGCGCCGAGCAACCATGCCATGATCATGTCGCGGACAAAGCCGAGCACACGACTGACCGCGGTGAGTCCGCCCACCGTTGCCACGTGTCTCCGGAAGCCGTCTTTCATGTCGGCCGAGGGGTCCTTCGTGCTGGGGCAAGGTATGGAAGACGGGTCATTTGTTCTCCATGGAGGCCCGGACTTGGATGATCTTGGCCCTGAGATCCTCCAGGCTGGTCTCTATCTGCACGGTCCCGAAAAACCGGGTATTGCGGGGGGTAGGGGTGAAGCTCAGCTCGAGGGTGAGAGCCTGCCCGCTCTCCAGCTTCTGCGGTCCCTCCAGCCTGCGGCCGTCCTTATGGGACAACGAGAGCACCGTGTCCGGGTACAGGGCGATCTTTTCCAGCGTCACCGGGCCTTTGCCCTTGTTTATGATGGTGATGGCGCGTTTATATGTCGATCCGGGATTCACGTTCCTGAAATCGATCTGCATGGGGCTGACGGCCAGGACATCCCTCACCCTGAGCTTCATGGTGAGGGATACGACGGGGTTGTCCGGTGCATTGGTCTCGATCTCGATGGTTTTCGAGTACACCTCCCTGGTCCGGATATACCTGGTGGGGATGCTCACCGCCACCTTGATCGACTTGCCGGGGCTCACCATATATCTGCCCTCATCAGAAGCCCGTCCTCCCGGGACGGTCACCGTGGCCCCTCAACAGGGCTTGGGCCGGATCATGAGCTCCTGGTCGCCGGTATTGTGCAGGGTGAACTCGTGAACTGCGTCCTTCCCCTCGATGACGTCTCCTGCGTCGTATACCCGCTCTTCCGCCTGTACCCGGGGCGCTGCATGGCACGCGGCATCACCCAGCAGGAGGAGCAGGAAGCACAGGATGCATGTGTAACCATATGTTACGGATCTTGCCATACCATCACCTCCGGTCTCTGGCTAACACAAGTGGCCTCCTATTTCCACAGGGTTTTCCCGCTCCAGGCAGGGAACTGGTTGACTTTTCAGGCATCACGGCATAGATCTTAGCCATGCGCGGAAAACTGGAACACCCGAGAGGACTCATCGAGCTGATTTCCGTCGAAGTGGAGCGTATCGACCATGAATATCGGGAGCTCTGGCTGAGCTTCGAATATACCTGCCCCGGCGGTGAGTACAAGTCGGCCATGGTCCTTCCCATCAGCAACTCCAAGGAGATGGCGAATTTCTTCTTCAAGGAGCTCATCAGCGAGGCCAAGCACCTCTCCGAGATCGAGAAGAGCGACGCCCTGAGCGTGGGACTCTTCGTGGCCAACAAGACCGACACCATGCTCCCCATCAAAAACCTGTGCCAGAGGGTCATCGACACCCTGAACACCGACGAGGAGCTCCACGAAAACAGGGACTTCATAGACCTGTGCACCTCGGGCTTCCACTTCAAGGACCCCTCCCGGTCACTGAGCTCCAAGGGATTCGAGGAGCGTCTCAAGATCTTCATGGCCAGGGCCACCGAAAAGATGTCCCAGGGCTACTACACCATAGCCGCCGACGACCTGGAGAAGGCCAACGTCCTGTGCGCCACGAGCCCCATCATCTCCAAGCTCATCGGCATCTGCCACCGGGAGCTGGGGCACCTCGACATCGCCCTGGAGATGTTCAACCGGGCCATGGAACTGGGTGACAAGGAGAAGGACACCTATCTCTACCTCTCCGAGATCCACTTCTTCCTCAACGACATGGAGCGCGCATACGAGATCCTGGACAAGATGCTGCTGGAGTACCGCGACGACATCAGGGCCATGGTGGAGCTCGCGAACATCCGCTACCAGATGGGGCAGGACTACATACCGCTCCTGGACAAGGCCTTCGGGCTGGACGCAGAACTGACCCGCACCACCCTCCTGCAGACCTTTGTCTTCAAGAAGGTGGGAGGCGGCAAGAAATCCCGCATCGCCATCGAGGATGCTTCCCGGCTGCTTGCCATCCCCGAGGCCACGCTGCGGCAGCTCGCCCAGACCAACAGGATACCCGCAAGGGCCTTCCCTGACAACGAAGAGCTGGTGCTTGACGAAAACGAGCTCAAGGCATGGGCTCATGTATACAGGAGATACAAGCTGCTTGCCGATGAGATCGACAGAGCTGACACTCAGCAGGGGGGAGATAAGCATCAGGACGTGGCTCTACTTTCCTGAGCCGGCTCCGAGACGTCTCCTGAGCACCCTCGTTTTCTGCCACGGGATACCAGGCTCGAACCCAGACCCCCACGACAGGGGGTACCTGCCACTGTTCGAGACCTTCACGGGCCTCGGCTTCGCCTGCGCCACCTTCAACTTCCGGGGGTGCGGCGCCTCGGGCGGCAACATCGACATGCGGGGATGGGAGGCTGACCTGGATGCGGCCCTCGACGGAGTGCTGAACAGCCCGGGCATCGACATCGGCTCGGTGCACTGCATCGCGTTCTCCGCAGGGGGGGCCGTGGCGCCAAGGTCATCTCCTACCAGAAGGAGGTCTCGAGCCTCCTGCTCATGGCCACGCCGCAGAACTTCACGGACATACTGCCCGCCGACCCGGAACTGCTGAGGCACCACTTCGCTGCCATCGGCACCATCCGGGACCCCTCCTTCCCGGAAGACCTCTCCCGGTGGTACCATGGATTCCTTGAGCTCGACCCTGCGCGATGGTTGCCCTTCATCCATCCGCGGCCGGTGGGCATCGTGCACGGAGACCGTGACGAGACCGTGCCGGTGCGCCACGCCCATGCCCTCTACAAGGCGGCCTGGGAACCCAAGCGCCTCACCATCCTCCCCGATGCCACCCACCAGCTGAGGAAGGACCCCCGGATCGTTGAGGTCATACGGACCTGGCTGGAGGAGGTCATGCGGTAGTCATGGACAACGGGAAATCCCTGGAAAACACCTACTTTCCAATCTTCGTGGACCTGCGCGGCAGCCTGGTCGTGGTGGTGGGGGGGGGGATGGTGGCTGCCCGCAAGGTGGAGTCCCTCGTGAAGGCAGGGGCCAGCGTCATGGTCATCGCCCCCAAGGTCGTTCCGGAGATCGCCTCGCTCCCAGAGGTCCTGGTGGAGACCCGGGAATACGAGGAGGACGACCTGGAGGGCGCACAGCTCGTAATCGCCGCCACTGACTCCGAGGTGATCAACCGGCAGGTCAGCGAAGACGCGCGGCAGCGGAACATCTTCTGCAATGTGGTGGACAGGCCTGAGCTCTGCTCGTTCATCGTCCCTTCCGTTGTGGAGCGAGGCCCCATCAAGGTTGCCATCTCCACCGGGGGCTTCTCGCCAGCCCTGTCCCGGCGGCTCCGCCTGTCCATAGGGAACAGCATCGGGGACGAATACGTGACCATGGCTGCCATCCTGGGCACGATACGGCCGCTGGTCCGTTCCATGCCCGGCGGATCCGACGACCACCGGAGGATCTTCGAACTGCTCATCGACTCCGACCTCCTCGACGCCATCCGTACGGGCGACAGACCCAGGGCCGAGGACGTCCTGTTCCAGGCGCTGGGCATGCGCATCGACCTGAGGGAGATCATGCCATGACCATTCCCGCTGTCTTTCTCCTGTACACGCTGACGTCCCTTGGTTTCATTGCCTACCTCTTCATCCGGACGAAGACCCTGCTCGGGGCACTGCGGCTGCTCTACGGCTTGTGCGTCGCCGCCCATGGCTTCTCGTTCATCACGCTGTGGCGCGCGTCCGGCCAGCTGCCGGTGTCCACACCCCCGGAAGGTCTCAACATGCTCGTGCTCTTCTCAGCTCTGGCCTTCATCCCCTTCGTGTACCGGAAAAGGACCGCCATCCTCGCCGCTTTCTTCCTGCCAGCCGCCTCCATCGTGCTGGCCTTCATCGCGGCTGGGCTGCAGGTGGGATCCGAGGTCCTGAGCGGGCCCCATCGGGCCTGGTACGTGCTGCACACGGTGAGCGTCATCGCGGGTGAGGCCTTCCTCGTTGTTGCGGCCATCGCGGCCATCGCCTTTCTCATTCATGAGCGGATCATCCAGAAGGGGTTCCTCCACCTGAGGCTCTCCCACCTGCCCCCCCTGACCCTGCTGGACAGGATCCTCTCCGGATCCCTGGCCATGGGGTTCTCCGCCATCACCGCGGGCATGATACTTGGGGGTCTCTGGGCCTCTGCCGTGGGGGTGGCCTTTTCCAGCATCGCCCCCAAGGTCCTGGCAGGTTCTGTGCTGTGGCTGGTGTTCGGCCTGAGCCTGCACCAGCGCTTCGCCATCGGGTGGAAGGGCAGACGCACCGCGATCATCACCCTCATCGGGTTCACCCTCATGGTGATGCTCTTCCTCGTCATCAACACCGTGTTCCCCGAATCCCACGGAGTCAGGCTCATCTGATGGAACGGATCCGCTGCATCAGCATCAACCACAGGACCGCACCAGTGGACATCCGGGAGCGGCTCAGGGTGGAGCCTGGCGAGCTGCACGCCGCAATGGGCAGGGACTGCGAGTCCTTCGCCCTGAACACCTGCAACCGCACCGAGGTGTACTGGACGGGCATGGAAACGGAGGCGATGCACGACCTGCTCGGCAGGCTCTGGGGTATCGAAGGCGAGCAGATCCCCGGGATGTCCGAGTTTCTCTCCGGGACCGAGGCCGTCTCCCACCTCTTCAAGGTGGCATCGGGACTCGACTCTCTGGTCATCGGCGAGGCACAGATCCTGGGACAGATGAAGGACGCCTACCGTGACGCCCTGGCCGCTGGCACCACCTCCACCATCCTGAACAAGGCCCTGCACCGCGCCTTCAGGGCCGCCAAGCGCATCCGCACCGAGACCAGCATCGGGTCTTACCCGGTCTCGGTGGCCTCCGAGGCGGT